>JAUILP010000062.1 GCA_030432875.1 Oligoflexia bacterium
TTGAAAATTATTACACCCGGGGGCAAGCTTATGATATAGGAAAAAGTGGGATTATTGCGGGAAATAAATTAACGGTAAATAATTTACAAAAAATGATTGTTTAACCTATACATTTGAAATTTGAGGTGGATGGTTCATGAGCACGATTAACATAATAAATACCGGTAAAGCACACATTTTAAAAATATTAAGCTGTGTCTTGATTGGGTCATATTTGCTTGTTTCGATCAACGCTATGGGTGCAGATTATATTGAAACCAAAAAAGACTACAAAATCAATTGGACTAGCTATAAAATGCGCTTTTACTCCGAATCTCCTGGCGTCCTTCCACCAGTAGCAACTTTAGATGTTGATGGTAAAACTCCTGTGAATATGCCAGAAAAAAATTTTCCTTTGACCGTGGAAGCCGCAAAAAAAACAATGCCCGAAAAACTTCTAAGTCTATCGCGCCAAATTGTCGAACTTGATGCAGATCGAAGAGGTTTTAACAATAAAAACAAAGCTTTGAATGATTTCCCAGAATTTGAAAAACTGGTAGAAGAAATGGTTCGCCATGCGTATACTTTAGATACAGAATACAGAGGCGATGGATCAGTTCGCATTACGTGGGAAACTGAATTCAAGAGTCTCATGTGCTCATCAGAACTAAGAGCAAAACTCAGTACGATTTCACCAACTTCTAGCTCAAGCCAAAAATTTACCGGACTCATTCTCCTCGCCGAGGATCAGCAACCAACCGGTCAAATGCAGCTTTTGCTCGCAAATGGAGATAACTTAGCCACTTTTGCTTGTTCCAGGCACCTCAACCCTAAAAATGCCTTCATGCCGCTTTGGGTTAGTCCTGAAAAGCTCAGTGAAGCTAAGACCAAAGCGGGAACCAACCCATTAATAATTAAAATAAAAAAATTAAAAGCTGGTGTTTTTACCCTAGATGAGTCAAAGTTTGAAGCCCACGGAAGTGAAATCATGAGCGCTTTGAGAATGGGCTCGGTGGTATTTAGTACTCTTTAGGAAAAATAAACGTTGAGTCGATCTTTGTTTCATGCTACAAAAACCTTCTATTTATTTTTGCAACGAACTTAGGAAAGAAATAACAATGCCAAAAATGAAAACCCGGCGCGCTGCCGCTAAGAGATTTAAGATTAAACCTTCCGGCAAGGTAAAAAGAGCCCAAGCGAATAAAGAGCACATTTTAACTAAAAAATCACGTGCCCGTAAAAACCGCCTAAAAAAAGGTGCTTACGTAAATGCTGCCAGTGCTGATCATATTAAACGTTGTTTACCTAACGGATAGACACATAAACACATTGTCTGCCCCTGGGCGTTTATCAGGTATCAGTGGTTTTGTTTAGCGAAGAATTCCTACCCCGATTTTCTTAGGTTTATAAAAGAGTTGTTTCTTACCTAAGTACGGTGGTTTTAAACGGAGATATATCATGTCAAGAGTAAAAAGAGGTTTTAAGGCCAGAAGGCGAAGGAAAAAAATTCTAGGCCTCGCAAAAGGTTTTCGAGGTTCACGCCATAGTCGCTTTAAAACAGCGATCCATGTTGTCCGCCGTGCTTTGGCTTATGCTTACCGTGACCGCCGGGTAAAGAAAAGATCTTTTCGTGAGCTCTGGATTACAAGAATCAATGCGGCCTGTCGTGCAAACGGTATAAAATACTCACAGTTTATTAATGGTTTGAAGAAAAGTAATGTTGATTTAGATCGCAGTATTTTAGCCCATTTGGCTTTATCAGATGCGATTGCCTTCAAAGCATTGTGTGACCAGGCGAAAAGCGCTCTATAAGCAAAAAACGGAAAAATTTCGTTACTTAGCGGCTACCATTCATCCACATGGTAGCCTTTTTTGTTCATAGGAAACAGACTATTGCAATATATTGATTTTTATGAGTAAAATAATTTTTTTTTACTTTTTTTAAATATTTAAAAAAAGTTATCCCCAGATTATACACATGCTATTTTGCGCCTCTCCTGGGTCCGTTTGCGGAGTGCTGTGAGGGGTATGAGCTCCTTTGTGGAGATTTGGCATCTTTTCTTCCCCCAGAGGCTCTGCCATCCTCTGATGCCCTATCAGAAAAATCTCTTTTGGGTGGGGTTTTTAGTGCAGCGGATTTTTCCTGAAATTCTTTCGCTTTGGTCAGGAGTTTTTCGCTAAATGTAATGACACTTTTCAAGGTAATCGCATTTAAATTTCGGGGATTAAAATGAATGTTATTATTAAAAACGATTTCCTCATTGGTATCTTCCAAGCGCGCTTTTGCCTTAATGATTTTTTGGGGCACTTGGTTAATCGCCTCGTCTCCTAAAAAGATAGTTGCTTTACCTTTATCAAAAAAGTGCTGCAGCCCGACGACATCATAATAGGCCCAATTTACGACACAATTTTTGCAAAATTTCCACTCATGACGTTTTAGTGTCTTATTGGCTTCCGTACACTCGCCGCAGTATTCTTGCACTTTAAATTGACTCGATTTTAAATAAACATATTTGATTTTCACCCTAAAAATAGGGTCATTCATCAAGCTGAAGATCAGTTGGTTTTTAACCTCAAAAATATGTTTTCTCAGAGCCGGTTCTTTTAATCTTTTCGCGTGACTAGTAAGCATTAAAGCATTGAGAAAACGGTATAAAAACAAGCGATAATTTTTATCAAGATTGGCGCAATATTCAAAGAATTTTTGGTAGCGTAATATCTTTTTTTGATGTGCGGGATCTAAGCATTTTAGTAAAACCAAATCACCCGCAAAGGCTAGCTCTGCGAAGCCAACAGGCGCCGGAGAAACATTTGCTGATTTATTATTGACCTTTGTTTCCTGTGATTCATTATCTTGTGTTGCTAAAATCTCAGGAGGCCTATTTTTTTTATCGGTTTCAGTAGCCACATCAGAGGATTTTAATTTCGTAGGTGTTTTAGTTTTCTTTAAGGTAGGAGATCTCGGCTTAGTTTTTTTCTCAATCATCATATCCTCTTTGCAATGCAAGGCTCAGAAAACGCATAATTTTATTATACAATAATATTTTAAATCTCGAATCAGTTTTTTAAATCAGCGGCGCGCAGTCCTTCTGTAGGGGTGACATTTGCGGCTATGATCGCGGGCCCAAGGCCTGCTAAAATAGCTAAACCAATGCTTGATAAAGCAACAACGGCATAAACAACGATATTAAATTCTACGGGCAGACGCGCCAGCATATATATATCTGGCAAATTAATAATGTCATAGCTTTTGATAATTTCACTTAAAATCAAAGCGAGGAGAACCCCGAGACCAGACCCCACCAAAGCAATGAGCATTCCCTGTTTGATAAAAATAAACATGATATCCCTGTTATTTGCCCCCAAAGATTTTAATATTGAAATATCTTTTTGTTTTTGGGTAACAGCAACAAACATCGTCGTAAGAATATTAAAACTAGCGACTAGCGCCACCAAGGCAACAATAAGAGCGATAACCACACGCTCCATTTTCATGGCTTCAAAAATTGGTTTATTATAGGACTGCCATTCTTTGACCGAAAGGGGATAGGCTGCTTCTAATTTACGCGCAACCAATATACTTTTATCAGGATCATCTAGCCCAATTTCAAGACCCGTAACCACAGTCCCCATGCCAAAAAATTCCTGTGCCGCCCCAAGAGAAAGAAAACCAATTTTATCGTCATAATGCTTTAAACCAGAGTAATAAAATCCGACTACGTGAAATTTTTTTACGGCGCTAAAGGAGTTTTCTTTAGGCGATACCAAAAAAATATTATCGCCAATTTTGGCATCCAAAAGGTTCATTAGGCCTTTGCCAATAATAATGGGGGGAATATCTTTGTTCCCGGATCGCTGATCCTTTTCAATAATATCCAAAGCACCTTTGGGGCTTACCAAATCGGAAAGCGGTTGTACTTTTTCTCGGTATGAAGGAATAATACCGCGGATCAAAATCCCGTGCATGAAGGTGTCTTTTTTCGCCATCGTTTCATAGTAAACAAAAGGAGAGGTTGCTTTTATGCCAATACTAGGAAACTCCTTGCTAATTTTTTCACGCCATAAATGATAATCCTCTAGCCCAGATGGGAACCTATATAAGAGTACATGGGCATTAGCCGCAAGAAAGCGGTTTCTTAGCTCATCTTCAAAAGCATTGATAACAGATAAGACTACGATCATTGCAGCAACGCCTATCGCGATACCAAAAACGGACAGTACAGAAATCCAAGATAAAAAGCGATTTTCTTTATCGGCTTTTAGGTATCTTCTGGCAATGAAAGTCGTAACACTCATAAATAAAAGTTATTTCCAAAAAGAAGCGCTATGGCGGTTAATACTACAGCAACCATGAAAACTATTTATTTTTTTTGGTTTAACAAACGGGCAGCATCCATAGCAAAATACGTTAAAATGGCATTGGCTCCTGCTCTTTTTAAACAAAGCAAAGACTCTAAAATACAGGCATCCTCACTTAAAAATCCAGCCTTGAACGCGGATTTTAGCATCGCGTACTCACCGCTAACTTGATAGGCAAAGGTGGGTAATGAAAATTGCTGCTTAACACGGGACAGGATATCGGCATAAAAAATACCTGGCTTTACCATGACGATATCAGCACCCTCTTCAATATCCATGGCAACCTCGCGAAGGGCCTCCGCAACGTTTGCCGGATCCATTTGATAGGTTTCTTTTCCGCCTTTACCAAGAGACTTAGCAGACCCAACAGCATCGCGAAAAGGCCCATAAAAATGGGAGGCGTATTTAGCGGCATAAGAAAGAATTAGAACCAAGTGATGAGAATGTTTATCTAATATTTCCCTTATAGCCCCAATACGTCCGTCCATCATATCAGAAGGAGCAACGATATCGGCTCCTGCTTCGGCATGACATAAAGCCTGTTTCTTTAATATTTCTGTCGTTTCATCATTTAAAATATAGCCGTTTTCATCGACAATCCCATCTTGTCCATGGCTGGTATAGGGATCAAGGGCGACATCAGTTATAACGCCGAGGTCCGGAAACCTATTTTTTAACTCGCTAACGACTCGAGGGATGAGTCCGTCGGGATTATAGGCTTCATGGGCATATAACCCCTTTTTTTCATCGCTGATGACCGGAAAAAGCGCAATTGCCGGTATACCCAGAGCCACCAACTCTTCACAGGTATGGAGCAATTTATCTGAGCTCCCTCTAAAAATCCCCGGCATTGATGCCACGGGTGCCGAAATATTTTTGCCCTCTAAAACGAAAACAGGATATATGAGATCTTTTACACTCAGTGCCGTCTCTTGCACTAAATCTCGAGCAAACTTAGTACGTCGAAGTCGCCTCAACCGAGACTCTGGAAAATGCCCTACGATCATAAAGTCCTTTCTCTTGAGAATTAAACGATAGCAGGTATAATGGAATAAGAATTGTACTAGCATAAAACGAGAAAACATAGCGCAATCTTACTTTTCCTTATCGTATAGAAATCAGTAAATTGGGTGTGTTTCTCCTTATCGAGGTTCGACGGGATCATGGGTTCACCTTCCTTCAAAATCATAGGCTTCGACCCAGGCTCACGTCTTGCCGGTTTTGCCTGTATCGAGGCGCAGTGCTTGCCCCCTTTCTCTCCCAGGCATTTTCATGTCCTTGAAGTTGGGGTCGCCAAATTTTCAAAAAATGATTCATTTAATACAAAAATTGGCCAGATTCATCAATTTGCCCATGATTTATGCCAAAAATATCATCCGGACATCTGCGCCGTCGAAAGCGCCTTTTTTGGTATTAATGTTTCCACTGCCCTAAAACTTGGCGAAATTCGCGGCGCCTTAAAATCAGCAATAGCTCATCACAATATCTCTTTGTTAGAGTTTTCACCCGCTGAAATCAAAAAAACGATAACAGGGGGTGGACGAGCTGAAAAGGATGTCGTCGCACGCAGCGTTCTCTTGATGCTGGGGATTAAAGATTTTCAACTGCCCTTTGATGCCACAGATGCGTTAGCTATCGCCTTAACTGCTGGCCTCGGTATTCCGCGTCAGCATAACCTGAGCAGTCAATATTTCAAAACAGAAGACCGGGTGTTAGATTAACACGGTAGTAAGGTGTCATCGACAAATGGCATAATTATAGGTGTGTTTGACAAAAATCTGAGGATGATATTCATGATTTATAAGGAAATAAATTAATGCGATGCCAGTTTAAATTAAGTAATTTATTAGGGCTATTAGCACTCGTTACAAGTATTATCGTTATTAAAGGCTGCGGCTTTAATTTGTTCAGTAGCTTTTCTCAAAGTGATGAAAAAAACTCTCAACTAGAAGAAGCAAAAGTACACCTAGACAATAAAGAATATAGTGAGGCTGACAAAATCCTTACGACACTTGTCTCTGACCCTTCTCGCGATAGCAACACGGCGCGCGTCTATTTAGCGGCAGCAAAAATCGGTACGGCAGGGATGGATATATGGACAATTATTAGTTCGCTTATCAATACAGTCAGTGGGACAAATCCTGATTATACGAATTTGTTTGAAGAGGCCACCAACACCCTTCTCGGAACCGGCGATATTCGCGCAGCGAAACTGGCAACACTTGCTGATGCGATTGAGCTTCTTCTTGATACTCCTGACCCTTCATCTGCCAGTAGGGCTCAAAATACAGCCTGTTTTTTGGGGAGCATGTTAGTTGCAGCAGAACTGGTTGATGCCCAAAATAAAATTGATAACTTAAATGCGGCTCTTTCTGGTCTCTCTGATTTGAGCAGTAGCGGCGTTTGCGATTCTCTCGATAGTCTTATCAGTGCTTTTGATGCGCTAGCCTCAACAGCAAGCAATTTTTCTTTGGTTACGCGCGTTGTGGCGTCTTGCCCTTTTCTCAGCCAAGGTGAGGCTAGCGCGACCCTAAGTGCCATCACGGCACAAATGGAAGCGCTGGTGGCAAAGGCTGACAAAGGCTGTAGCAGTGTGCCCACCTGTTCACTTCCCGCCGCACTCTGCTCTATTTTGACACCAAGCTGTGTGCAAGATGCTCTTGGCGTTGGTGGTGAAACCGCCACTGCTGGTGACGGTGTTTTAGCAACCTGTGAACTCGCCCTGGAATGCACCATTAAAGGGGGCTGTTTTTAAGTACCATCACTTTTTAAAGCTGTGCGTTATCTTTCAAATGTATAAATTGGGTGATTTTTACCCCGTTATTGAGATTTTTTCTATTATAAAACTTCTTATTTAGGTATAAGCAGTGCAAGGGGCGGGTTAGCCATCGATTCCTCCTTTGTACATTAGCGCTTCAATTTCTTTTGACGCCAATTTTGCCACAAATTATCATTTTTTCGGGGATTTATGCGTGTATTGCTTGGCACAATTTTGAGTCTTATGGCCCCAGTTTTATGGGCTCAACCTTTAACCATAATGAGTTATAATACTTTTCTCTTTCCAGAGCTTTTATACCCAACATGGAAACAACAGACTCGGGTCAAGATTATGCTTGAAGCAGATTTGTTTAGTGAAGCTGACGTTATCGTCTTTCAGGAGCTGTTTTCAAATAGAGCCGCAAGGGAGCTTTTGTCAGGACTACGAGAATCATTCCCCTATCAGTCACCGGTCCTGGGTAGGACTCAAGTTGGGTTTGATTGCACTAACGATACTTATAACCCATTTTTCTTCCAAGATGGCGGTGTTGCGATTGTCAGTAAATACCCTATTACCTCTATTGAACAAGTTATTTTCAAAGATAGCTGTGGCTCTGAAAGCTTGGCGCAAAAAGGTTTTATATATGTCCAGCTCACTCATCATAATACCATTTCTCATGTGATTGGCACCCATTTACAGTCAGACAACACCTCCTGTGGCATCGGGGAGCCAGAAAATGTCCGTTCGCGACAGATCAAAGAGATTCAAACCTTCGTCTCCAGAAAACAAATCAGCCGAGATCACGTGGTATATATTGCAGGAGATTTAAATATTATCAAAGGAAGCGAAGAATATTTTAACATGGTGTCAGATCTTAATGTCCTAGAGCCAAACGCTTATATGGGGCATGACAGTACATGGGATCCGACAACTAATAGCATGGCGCATTGGTCTTATCCCAATCTGGCCGGACAATATTTAGACTACATACTTGTGAGTAAAAATCATAAACCTATCCCTAACTGGCTTAATTTTTCGGATGCTATTCATAGCACTCCTTGGGTGAGAATGAGCCTAAAAGGAAAGACTAAGTTTTTTGATTTTTCAGATCATTATCCTGTTATAGGTTTTTCAGGTGACTAACGCTTTTCAAATATAAGTTTATGCAAAAAACTTACCCAAGGGTCTGCGCTATTTAGAGACGGTATATACTTAAAGCCTTCTCCGCCTATTTTATGCCAAGACTCCTTAAGGGCAATGGCAATTTCTTCAAGTGTTTCTAAGCAGTCAGTAACAAATGCTGGCGAATAAATAGCAAGATTTTTGATCCCTTGCTCCCTAAGTTGATGAATGATCTCACTTGTATAGGGTGATAGCCATTTTTGCCTGCCTAAGCGGGACTGAAAGCTCCAAGAATATCGGTCAGAAGGAAGATTAAGTTGTTGAGCCAATATCTGGGTAAACTGCTGGCACTGAGCTCTATAACAATTTAGGGGGACTCCTTTCGCCTGACCGATGTTGCAGTGATCATGAAAAACCCCTTCGCTACCTCTACATGAGCTTGCCTGAGAGCAGCTTTTTATAATATGCCGCTCTGGCAGGCCGTGATAACTAAAAAGCAGGTGATCGATATCATTAAGGCTTGCATTTTGTCTTATATGCTCAGCCGATAAATGGACAAATTGGGCATCATCATAAAAGGGCCCGACTGCCGCCACATTAGGTAAAACATTCCACGTGCGTCCCAAAAATTTATAAATGTGGGCAAGGCTGGAACCTGTTGTTGCGGCTGAAAATTGTGGATAAAGTGGAACTATAATGATTTTTTCAAAAGTACTGGAGAGATCCCCAACACTCGCTAAGGCATCATCCAAGTTGGGTGAGCCATAGCGCATTATGGTTTTTACCGTAAATTGGTGTGAATCAGGCTGTTCTTTGTTTAAAGAATTCTCTAATTTTGCTGCCAATTCCTGGGTATAGGCGACTAGAGGTGATCCGGCCTTTGTCCATATGCTTTTATAGGCCATTGAGGATTTTGCCGCCCTTAAGGGAACGATTATGCCTTTAACTAAAAAATGTCTTAAGAAAAAGGGAACGTCAATTACGCGTGAATCTGTGAGAAATTCACGAAGATACCGTGCTACATCCTTTTTCTCGGGACTTTTTGGAGAACCAATGTTCATCAGGAGAACGAGATTTTGGCGCATGATATAATGAACCTTATGGCGTAGGAATATAATAGATATGGACTTTTCCCAAAGTAGTATTGCTCAATATAGTGATATAATAAAGTTGATTTTATTAAAAAAAAGCCCGGATACCCTTAAAGTATCCAAGCTATCAAATAGACTTTTTATGAGCAGTTACTCCGGCAATAAGTGAATCTAGGATAGACTCTTCTTTAGGAAACTATTCAAAGATAACTTGTAGGAGACCCACCGCTTTGCTCGTTCGTACGCTTTAGACGCTTTCAACAGCCGCGAATGACTGCGCCTCCCACCTAACACCTAAAAATTAAACAAAAACCCACTATCTTCCCCACCGCAAATAGGATCGCCTGGGTTTGCATCGCAGTCAATGGGATTAGAGGTTGGAAATCCGTCATCTGAAGTATCAGGAGGTGTAAAATCACCGCCACTATCACTATCGCCACCAGGACCGAAATCCGAGCAGGCGGGAACAAGATAAAGTCCGGAAATATACCCTGTCTTCCCTTGGTAAGTTACATGTGCCCACTGCACCGTTGGATTGGGACTTATCTTTGTTAATTCTGAATCATAAACTTCTTCGCCGTCAACCATAGCTATAAATTCAACAGTAGCATTGTCGGGAACTGCCGCAAGCGCTTGAGACGAGCGGGTAGCCTCAGCCCGAAGACGAACACTCACATCACCACTGAGGTTAGTCACTCGGTATTCCTGGCAGGAGGCGTTATCTGCCGGAGGAAAAGTATTATCAATGCCATCATCACCAAAATCTGGTGGAGGTAAAGTTTCATCTATCGTTCCGGGAACCGAATCTTCACCATCAATCGGAGGCAGAAAATCGTCGTCTCCTGAGACGGGGTCAACAATTACCACAATGTCACCATTATCGATAGGATCAAAGCCATCGGCATCACACATGCCATAAAGGGCGCTGATATATCCTTCTGCACCGTTAAATTCAATAACAAGCCACCTGGATGAAGAATCATGTAAATCAACATCATTGATGAGGTCTCCATCAACCACATCATTAACGAAAAAAGATTCACCATCAAAGAGTTTTCCAATGACACTATAGCCTTTTCCTGCACCACTGCGCACATTAACATGAGGATCGCCACTCAATCGCCCAACAGTGCCACTTTGCCCTATGGTACATAACGCAGGATTAATCGCTCCCTCATCAGGTAGGTTGAAGTTTTCGCAGATTGGATCACCAGCATCACAAACAACATTATCTCTTCCACCGCCGCCACCTGCATGGCTTTCCGGGGCAGAAATTGTGACCATGGCAACCAAAAAAGCTACCAGCATAATTTTCATTTTCATGATTTCTCCTTTGAAAGTCTGGGTATTATTTTAAAGCATTACGCGATTTAACCGATTATTAATGTCACTGCGGAACTATCTCGGCAACAATATTGCTCCGATCAGATACTGTCAAGAACCTTCGCGTCTCGTAAAAATGAGGAAATCAAGAAGTGTACACTTATGTGTACACAAGACCTCAAGACTGACCTCTAGGAAAAATTGCTTCCAAGTCGGTATAGGAGGTTTTATGGCGAAAAATTAATTTTCATTATGGCAAGTTACGATGCATACAAAGTTTTAAGATTTTTTAGTGGTATCTTCTTTAGCTTGCTGATGTAGCAATTCTTCCATACTAAGTCCTGTCAGGTTCTTGATACCGCGAAAAAGGTAGAATAAAACGGCAAAAAAGACCACAAGACTCGGGAGAGTGATAACTGGATAACTCAGCATCGTCATCTTGCCTATTTGTGCTGTAAACTCAGGCGTATTCGGTTCACCCGTCAAAACGTAAATCGCTAAACCAAAATTTAGAACGGCACTTAAGAAAAATGATCCCGATAAATACCAGCTAGACTTTTGAGTAAGTTCATTAAACTTCTCATTAGCGTTTCTCTCATCGAGCACTCTATTAAGCTTTGAGATATCCATCACGCCTTCATTGAGTAGTAAGGTTTTGACTAAAGGTTTTTTTCCCTTGGAACTGATCAAAACAAATAAACCAATAAGAGTCGGAATTAGGGCTTCCTTTATGGCATAGCCCATTTTTCCCACCGAAAGCAGAGACAAACCACCTGTCAATAATACGGAACAAAATCCCAGTATGGAAATAGGGTTATGCTCTCGGCGTTGATAATAATCCCAAGCTCCATAAGCTATGGGAAATGATATTCCCACAAGAAGACCAAGCTTTGGCCCTAATGACTGATTATCGCTAAATTTCATCATAATCACGGATGGTATGATGATGTTAAATAAAAGACTATAAAGAGGATTTTCTTTTTTACGAATTGAGGACGGGGGAGTTTTCGGCGTTTCCATCACGTTATTACCACATATATTTTAAAAAGTTATTAAAGATTACAAAAAATTATAGCTTATTTAGGAACAAGCCTTTTTGAGCACAAACTTTGTAGATTGTAACAATTAAAGGGTATGTTTTCTATACTTTGATTTTTAACCACCTTTAAAAAAAATTGAGAACTCTTTTCAAGATAAAGAAAAATTTCTTGTTGAAAATTTCAGGTTATGATACGTCATGGTTACGTTTGCGATTAAAAATATAACAGCAGCAAGTTTTTTGTAGAAACGTACAAGAAGGTAAGGAAGACTTAAATGAAAAAAATTCTGACCTTAGGTCTGATGATGACTTTTTCTTGTCATTCATCGCAAGATTTTAGTAGTGAAGTAAAACATCACGGTAGACCAAGCCCCCAGATGTCTGAGTGGATTGATATAACCTTAGCAAATCCACAAATCGTTCTCGCGTCTCTAGGTGAAATTGAACGCCAACTCGATGTGGCTTTTCCCAACCAGCCCACTAAGGATAAAGTCCCACCAGAAGACGCTAGCCCTATCGATGCCACTATAGATACCACTCCATCAGATGTAGCTTCTGATGGTAGTCAAAAAGTAATAAGTGAACTTAGCCCTGAGAGTGAAAGTGATCCGGTACCCCCAGAGCCAGATAATGCCGATATTTCTCCTCCCAGTATCGATCTAACTCATGAAATTGATCTAGATTCAACGTTTTGGGTCAACAAAGAATTTCAACTGAGTAAATCTTTTGCCCCAGCGGATCTTGAAGCTGTACCTTATAAGTATACCAACGGCATATCTAGAAGTTTACGTAAAAAAGCTCTCGATGCATTTATTGCGATGGCTGAGCACGCAGAGAAAACGGCAAAAATTAAACTTCTCATTATTTCTGCGTACCGCAGTTATGATGATCAAGCCGGTGCTTTTGCTTACTGGAAGGGCCTTAAGGGCGAAATCCAAGCGGAACGAGAAAGCGCTTGGCCAGGGCATAGCGAACATCAGCTGGGCCTTACGATGGATTTAAATACCCCAGGAGTCACGGCATTTGAGAATTTTGATCTTTCTCCTGCAGGCAAATGGGTAAAAGATAATGCTCATTTATTTGGCTTTACCATCAGCTATCAAAAACATACCGAAGGTATTACGGGTTATATGTTCGAACCCTGGCATATTCGTTATGTGGGAAGGGTTATCGCGGCCCAGCTCTATAACAATGGACAAGTCACAGAAGAGCTAATGCTTTCCCTAACCGATCCCCCACAAGCAGATTTTGATGAAATTGGCGGTAAAGAAGAGTGCATTAGTAAGTATTCCAGAAAAACACGACCGGATATGCAGCTATGGACCTGCGCTGAGTCAGGAGCAAAAATAAATCGCTGCAATACCGATTTTGAAGTCATTTTTTATCCTTGCGAGGATGGTTGTTATTCCTGCCCCATGGGGACAAATGACTTTTGCAGTCAAAATGAAGGCACAACACGCATTGCTAAGGAAAGAGGCTGTAAATTAATTTTAGCGGAAAAAGTCGCGGTTAAAGGGTAGAAAAAGATCTACATAGGCAATTGGCACGCGAGCTGAGATTTTTAAGCAGAAGACAGTCTAGCACTTTGTAGGGTGCTGGACTTATTTTCTTACACCACTCTCAAAAAACAATTTTAAATCTTATTCCCGGCAAGATCTGAGGATATCATGTATTTTTTGCCACAAATTTCCCATCTTAGAAAATAATTTTGCTAATTTTTTTGCCTAAAAGTTCCGATAAGCCTTAAAATCTCTTGAGGTGAACATGGCTAATAAATTATTTAATATTTATAAATACATACATCAAGCAAACTCTTTATACCCGCATCTGGTTTTAGTGCTAATCTCGCAGGGACTTTTCAGCTGCAAATTGCCACAAAACCCTATTTTTCGGCATTCACCCCACAACTCAAATCAAAATGTTGAAATTATTGATGTTTTCGACAGCGACGCGACCAGCCAGGAACGAACTATTTTGGTGCTAAAATTTACCACCCAAGGAAGCGACTTTACGTGCTTAACCGATATGCGTACTGAAGACAATAGTATAGCTGATTCTTCGCCGCCGCAGGACTCCGTAGGGTTTGTTCCTTGCTCCTTTTTAGCCGCACAGCAGCTCGTGTTAGAAGAAGTCTCATCTACTGACTCAGCTCGCCTAATAGGTAACGGCAATCCCTTCAATTATTATCACATAAAACTGGCTTCGCCTCATGGTGGGTGTTTAGAATATACCAACAAATCTTTAAAGTTTTCTTCCTGCGCGGAAAATACCAACCAGTATTTAGCCTTGTGGCGATCGCGCCAGGAGCGAAACCGAGTGGCTTTGCTGCCATTTTCTTTGGCGGGTGATGCGCTCGGGAGTCAGGCCCAAAATAACTCAGAAGATTTAACCTCTAACACTGAAGACGGGAAAACTTTTAACCCCAAATGTCTATTTCTCGAAGAGTCTACCTTTGAAATAAGCGAAAAAAACTGCCCAGAAAGCACTTTCTTTTATTTGGAAGCCAAAACACTTTAAGAATAATGTAACGCCTGGTGTGGTATCTTTAACGTTACTAATTCCTATATTGGCATTAACTGATCGGTAGTGTCAGAGGGTTCGTGCTAATATACAGCTAAAATTGGTTCGCAGCTTCGTATTGGCGAACTTCTTTTTTTTGCTCTATAAGGTGCGCTGCATTAGGAAATGAAAGAGCATTGGTCATTCTTGCTATTAAGTAGTTCATAAAAATTTTGCCCCAGCATCTTCGGGACAAAAAGAAGTCAAAAACTTCGCATGTTTTTGGGGTGTCACGAAATGAGAAGAATTATAACAATCAAGGCGGTTACCGTAATTTCGGTTTAACCTTTATCTCGCTTTTTGAACTATCACCTATCATTTTTTACAGGGCGCAGGGCCGCTTTCTGCTGTATCTATATTGCCTTCATTTCTACCGCTGCCACCCTGTGATGCATCACCCGTTCCACCATTTCCCGCAGCCGCTTCAGGGGCACTGGACTTATAGGTGATCCCTTCGACTTCTTGCGGAGGAATATAGCCTTGTTCTATCGCAATAGCCCCGCCATTTTCATCAAGTCCCATAACCGTCAAGGGAAACCCCAGGACATAGCGCCCTGCAACCAATAATGGGCTTGTCATCTGACGGGTATTATGAAAATTAACCATTTCAAATTTAGAATCAGTGAACTGAAAATAGATACTAGAACCCAACTGATCATCTTTAGACGCTAGAAAGTGGGCTGTGTTTTGATTATTTAAAATAAATTCCTGCTGAGGTTGAATAAGCTCAGGAAATTTTTGCTTTAAGGCGAAAGCATCCGGGCTTAGGGCTTGCAAATCATCCTTATCTTTCAAATTGACTGGAAAAGAAAAAATGCCTTTTAGGGGGGAATCAAACTTATTAGTCTCGTACAAGGCAGTTTCTAAATATAGAGGAAGTTTTTTAGTTGTTTCCTTAAATTCGCTCTCCATCAGCTGGGATAAAGCTAAATAGTTTTCAGTAGCAAGTTTGCGCAAAATCTTATGCCTGAGATACAAAATTTTAAATATGGGATTGGAAGGCATCCCTTCTAACGCAATAGGATCTTCAATATCAGACTCCGGGATATATTTTTCACTGTGGCTATCGGTTGACAGTTCTATTGCCTTTATGAATTCATCACGCACTTGGTCTATGACAGCCCGTTCCGAAACATGAGCGTTTAATTTTTGTCCGAGTATATTCGGAAGATCAAGTTTTCCAAGAGGCGGCAAATTTTCGTTGGTGTCGTATATTTTCTGCAAGATTTCTGCAAAATCTTTGACTTTTACATTTATTTCACCGTAAGTATTTTCCTCTTTAAGACCTAACTTAAGGTGACGCATAATATCTTGGGGCGTGTTTAATAATTCGCCAAATATATCATAAAACTGAAGTCCTGCCGTAAAATATTTCAGAACATTTTCATGATTACCACAAAACCCGCTCATCCAAGAATTTTTAAGAGAATAGTAATCTAAGGTAGGATCCTCAACATAGGACTTACAATTAAAATGGAAGTAATAGAGCTCTGCTAAACTTAGAAAATGGCCGTTATTTGCGAGAGCATTGAGCAAAAATTGATTGCGCATGAGTTTTTCTTCAAGATTTTCAGAAATCACCGCATAATTTTCACTAGTTTCAGGTTGAGAAGATAAGGCTGCCACACTGCGAAATCTTAAATTCATAAGATTGTCGAAAATAAGACCTGCTTTTTCGGCGTTTTCATTAGCTAAAGATCCGCTTGGCTGAAAATTAGCTTTATCTGGATTTTTTGCCGCTTTTTCTTTTTCTTTCTCAGTTTCTGGAACCTCAGACAACTCAAAATCAAAAGCATGATTTTCGAAAAAAGGTGAGCAAAGACCGTCACTAGGAAAACCACCGGAATAGCTTGAGCGGCCTTCACACCAAGCCTCATTTGCATTATCTTCAATGTCGTAAAAAAAATTAGTGCCGCGCGAAAAATATAATTCAGTACCGACAAAGGCCATGCTTTTCTTTGCCGCAGATACACTATCACTCTTTTTTATTGACCAAAGGAAATTGCTTAAACGCTTACCATAGATGTCTTTTAGTTTTATCGCCAAAGATTCTTCGCCCGTGATTTTTCGGTATTCAGTCCGATCTTCATGCTTATAACGCAGGACTTCCAATTTGCCTTCATTGAACTCAACAAAAGCAGAGCTGTGACCATCTTGATCAAAATTAAAAACATTTGCCTGGGTCTCAAAAACGCTTTCCGCAAGAGCGAGTTCAGAGCCCTCAAGGGGAAGCCTACTTAATTGAGGCATAGATACGACGAGTTTTATTCGCAAGGCATTGATTAAGGCCGCATCGATCATATAATTCCCAAAAACACGAATGCTATAGGTGTTGTCATCAAATTTTGTCATCGCAAAATGGACCGGAACATTGAAGGCAGCTTTAATTCTTTCATTGTCTGCTATGGCATCAAAATTTTTTGCCAAATTAAAAGCATCTGAAGTCTCGCTTGATCCTGGGATGGCAAACACCTCTTCTAACAATTTATCCGTAAAATAATCGTGAGATATGATAAGTTGCCCTTTGCCAAAAACGGTGCTATGAGAGTTGTGCTCATGAGTCTGCGTCGCGCTCTGCGCAGATGTAAGGCAATGGGTCGATGTTGATCTCTTACAGTTCACCATAGTGCTTAGAAAACAAATGATAGCTATTTGGAAAATCCGAAAATATTTTTGGTTCATGGTGACGTCCTTTGCAGATCTAGTGGAGCAAAAATAGGGGCAACTTTTTGACATTTATTTAGACCCTTATCAGTTTGAATTTGCATGCAGTACAATCCTAGTCTGTTATTTTCGAATAAAAACAAAGGGGCACCGCTACTTCCCTGAGCTGTGTCTACTGGCAAATTGCAGAGAGGTTTTGTTGGTTTAGCGAGATCGAGATCGTTAGGGCTTAAACAGGTAAAGTCACTAGATTCAAGTTCAGAAGACGAAGGTATAGGAAGGTCGCTATCCACATTATGTTGTCTGATCTCATCTCTGTAAACAAAAGCACATCCTGATTCTTGGCAAGTAGCCTGATTAACAAGGGCGATACCAACACCCCTATTCGTAGAGGAGCTACTAGTACTAATTTCCTCAAGACAAGCATCAAAATCTTGGCTTGTTATAGTAAGGCAATTTCCGCCACAGTGTTTTGGACTGATTCTATAGGTTTTTCCATTATATGAAACCAAAACTGAATGACAATTATTGTCTGTATTTGTATATATTATCCCTTCTGGAATAGGATGGGTAATACGATTGCCCAGAGGAATAG
This sequence comes from Oligoflexia bacterium, assembly GCA_030432875.1. Classification (GTDB taxonomy): domain Bacteria; phylum Bdellovibrionota_B; class Oligoflexia; order Oligoflexales; family JAGOVF01; genus JAUILP01. The sequence continues at coordinate 17,490 of JAUILP010000062.1, forward strand.
ACGCCTGAGACGGACTAGGTTCTGTATATAGGCATTGTTTTTTTGCTGGGCATTTGCCTATAAAATCATCCTCGGAAATCACAATTTCGACATCATTATATTGCAAGATATTTTCAATGTTATTTTGAAAAGATTCATTGGAATAATATTCCTGAAAAGCAGTATTTATTCTTAACTCTGATTCAATATTTTTAACTAAAAACAAGCCTTTAGCCCGTCTGCATAGCGCAATATTTGTAGCATCCCCGGTTTGAAGGCACCAATGGTTAATTGGTCCACTAAAGACTGCTGATCCTCGTTCATACTGAAAACTCATTTCAAAAAGACTAATAGAACGAGGATGATGTAAATCAACAAAAATATTTTTGATCTCTTCTATAGATAAATCAACGCTTGGTGAATCTGGTAAATAGGCGCAAATTGGTGACGATTTTGGGTTAAGCACCAATTCCCCAGAATCGGGATTTTTTTTCGGCAATATATGACACGTAATCCCTATGCCTAAAAGCGAATTTTTAGACAGCAACGGTGTCCCCGAATCATGGTTGAGGAGGGCGTTTGTTGCCAGCAATAGTCCTGAAGACACTGACGCTATAGCCTCCTCCCCACTGGGATACATTTTTATGGGACCAATTAAAACGTCAGATTTACTATATAGTACATTATGGTTATTAGACTTAGTCGCGAACATTCCTTCACCCTCAACCTCCTTTAACCCTATATCGCCCCATCCAAAAATAGTTCCAGAAACTAGTCTATCTTGAGAAGCTAAATTAGCTTGATTTAAAGGATTAAAATCAACAGGACTAACCTGTCTCTTTAATTCAGCCAATTGCGCGGCATCTAAGAAAACAGTATCATGTAATTTAAGTTGTGGATTCTCATCGGTGCCAAGCTGAAACGGAAACACGGCTATATCATAGACCGATAACTTTAGTGCCGCTTGAGGTTCAGAAATATTATTAAATATTCCTGGATCCAGTTTTGGATGTGTAAAAAATAAAGTAGGATCCACGGGCAACATGAAAAAATCTCTAGATACCAATACTACGCCATGTAACGCTTTTGGTGCAGTGCTCACGACAAGATGCTCTAAAACGGTTCGATCGGAGTTTGTTGGGATTTCTGAAAACACCCTCATTTCTGTATTGGCGGGATCATTAATAACACAGTGAGCGGCTGTCACAAGAAAAAGGATCGCGTTATCATCAGCATTTAAAGGATGGTAATTGGTAAAGACACCAGTACAGGTATTAATATTAACATCAGAACAAGCTCCTTCAAGAAATATTTTCTCGTCTATTTCCCTATCACTTAAAAATTTGGTATGCCCCTCGTCATTTAAAATTTGATTTTGAGCTTTAAGTGATTGCTGACACTCTGCATATTGCACTTTATTCATCATCTTAAAAAGTGGCACATTGGGAAGAGCCTCTGTGACCGGCGTCCCGCCAAAAATCTTAACCTCAGCTTGATCACTCGTCCCCCTGGCATGAAAGGAGCGACAGCTCAATGTGCTGCTTATTAAAATAGCAGCAAAAAGTATTTTTAGACCCAAATTCTCATGTTTCATATTGACGATCTCCTTCGAGATTCTTTTCGGACTTTTACCCTAGAGACTTGAGAAATATTTATATTGAGGCAATTTTATTACGTTTTTAAGCAACTTAAGAAAAGCAGCTAAGCGACCGAAAAGCATGGGGTACAACAGCACCGAGACGAAGGTCTTTCAAAAAAAGAGTTTTTTCATGGCATCGCAACTCAAGCCACGAAGGCCGTATTTATTTGCCGGGTTTTTCCTGGTGGCGGGTATATTTCTTGTCTTTATGCAAACATTCAAAATAACAAGCAGTCCCAGTCTGCGCCTCCAAAAACTTGAGAAAGCAGGCAAAATAAAAATACTCAGCGAATGGCAAATAAGCCTCATGTGCCGTATGGGGGGCTCTCTTCAAACATGCAGCGCCGAAGATAAAGCTTTTTTCACCCTAAATCTCCCCAGTCCTGAACAGCTCATGGCAAAAATAAAAGAGTCTGTCATCCCCCCGACTCGTGCGCATCTTACCTATCGCCTTAATGAAGCAGAGCTACAGTGGCTAAAGAAACAAGGCCTTTCTGCTTTTGTAGCGCCGAGCCTGATTCATCACCAAAGTACCCTGACCCAAGGGGATAGTCAGTCCTTTGCGATTGGTTTTAAAGCGACCGGGGTATTTCCCATAGATATAAAACAAGTGCTAAGTGATGAACAACTGACACTCGATATTGATTTTAAAGGTTATCCTATTTTTGGCCCTTCCATGATGATTCCCTTTGCCCTGGTGAACCATGAAGCGATAAATGAGTATAGCGCTTTGTCCACCCAGTATTTTATGTCAAGCCTTGTGCTTAGAGGTCAGGAATTTACTCTATTTTTACTGCTTGCTGCCATGGCACTTATTCTTGATCACAGCCTGGCTTTTGGTTTTCTTTCTATGTACATATTAGGTCAAAGCGGGCGCCAGCTATTTTATTTTTTCGCGGACGTTGGTACTGAGCTCCCCCATTATCTCCACTGGCTGCGCCTTATGACTTATACGCTAACCACTATTTCGTTGCCTCTATTTATTGCGGCGACCCTGGGATTTAGGCCGCAAAAGAAGTTTATTTTAGGGTTTAGCTTTATCAGTTTCCTTGGCATACTTTGGTACAGCCGTTCGGTAGATCTTGCCACCTTAAAACTCGATATTTATGGGGACCTGGTTGCCTCTACCTTGGGACTTGGGGTGATAATCTATCTTGCTTTAATCAAACCGAGACTCCGGTCAAATAAAAATCGCACAAAAGCGGAAAAAGATGGAAGAATTTGGCAGCTTATTTTTTCATTTAAAACACTCCTGCTTCTGAGTCTTCTAGCCATAAAAATTTGGGTTAATATTGATGAGCTTATCTCTCTTGATCAAAAAAAGCTCAAAGACATTTTGGACTGGAAACACTATATCCATTTTCCAGGACTTGTTCTTGCCGCGCTCATTGATGTGGGATCGACATCGAAAGCGATGATGAAATTCGCCAAAAAAATGGTGCAGCAGGCCTTGGTAGAAAAAGATATTGCTGCGGGGAAAGCTGTACAAGAATCAATGCTCCCTTTAAGAAGACAGCAAAGTGATCATTGGTCATGGCGATGTTTTTATTTTCCTGCAACCACATTGGCTGGGGACTGGTATGACCTAAAAGAAGTAAACCTTAAAGATGGCTCCTCCGTACTGCTTGCATGTATCGCCGATGTCACTGGTCACGGGGTAGGTGCCGCCATGATGACGAGTATCATTTCAAGTAGCTGGGAAAAGTTCTGTAAAACCCTGGCAAATACTGCCACAGAAAAGGATATTTCGGCTGGAGAGGTGATTCTTGGCACGGTGATTGAAGATATTAATCAAAGCTTGCTTGCCCTGAGAGGCTCAAAGGGCTGCACCCTTGCGTGTTTACTTTACCATCCCCAGACAAGGAAGCTAACCTATGCCACTCCAGGTCATCCCGGCATCCTTATGCAAGGAGTGACGGGCGCGCTCAAATATCTTGCAGCACCGGGGACAAGACTTGGCGGAGAGGAGCTCAAATACCAGGTCAATTCTCTAACTATTCTTGAAAAAAGTGATCTTATTTTATTTACGGACGGTCTTGCGACACCAAAACAATCTTTAAACCAGTGGCTAAAGAGCTGCACACGGTTGACGCGAGACCATCACCTTTCTCTTAGTACAGTGTTACTGAGACAGGCGCGCACCAATAAAAAACATTTTCGCAATAACCCTGATGATGAAGATGATATGACTATCGTGTTTCTGACTTTTGGACAAGATTTTGGCGAAAAAGAGGCCCAAAAAAATAAAATTGCCTCATAAAGGGGCTCAAAGAGTAAAAATCACCAAGACGTATACTCAATATCAAACGAGAACCTTGTCACTTCTGAAAAAGTGCTGGGATACAAAGCTACTATGAGCGATGCTCCGCAGTTTACATGAGGTAAATGAGCAGCGGAGCGCAGGGGGCAACGCCGCAGACCGGTATTTTTTGCATTACAGAAACTTAAAAAACTCAGCGTCACTTAGGGCGCTGAGTTTTCTTCCTTTTTACTTATATTTTTATTTAAACGGCAGTGCCATACCAGCATGAGAGCTTCCGGATCCTGATATATCTAGACTTGCGCCATTAAAATAGGGATCATCTAAACCTTCTTTATGTAAACCTAAGCGAATTTCGCCCCTAAAATACATTTCGCAGGCGTCATCAGAATGGTGAACCAATTTTACCTCACATTGTACGGGATAAGTTTCGTAGCACGTGCCGACGGTCAGTGAAAATTCATGTTCCCCGCATCCCCCACCGTAGCCCACTTCCAAGACGATCTCATTGGTGGCAGCATCAAATTTTGCTGAAAAAACTTCCACGTCAGCCTCAGCGAGTGGTTTTACTATAGGAGCCATGTCATTCATATCTACCAAAGTTAGAGCGGCGGGATCATCCAAATTAAATTCACTTACATATATATTGATTTCTACTGGGGTAAGGGCTATGCACATCAAAGGACCTCGGTTCCATGCTTTTGCCTGAACATCAATAAACAGATAGTTTTCAGAATTGCCCGCAGGTGATTGAACGGAGAGACCTTTAGCGGCAGCGATGCCTAGCGTATCGCCACAGTCCATATAGCCACTTAAAGTCACAATACTGCCTACAGCAGCGCATGAAAATGTCCCAGGAGGTCCCTTTGGACAAATAGGACTAACTTTGCTGACACTTAACCCTTTAATTGGCTTAGTCAGTTCTAGGTTATTTAGAGCGAGCACCGCTCCTGGTGCAGAAAGAAAATGTACCGAAGTGAGATGCTCTAAGGACCCGATGCCAAGGGGTATAGTATGTTCAAAGACACGTCCCTTAATCTCTGTGCAATAGAGTCCCACATATTTAGTCTTTTTAGCCGCCACCACAACGTCTAGCCCTTGGCCTTCACTGACGAGCTGAGAGGTGAACTCATAAGAAACACCACAAGGCTTACTATACTTCAAAACCAAATTTGTCCACATTTCCCCATGTGCTGCTTGAACAACATACGTGATGTCAAAATCGCGACTAGTGGCATAACTGACTTCAAATTCTATTTCTGGCTTTGCTATTGCAATGTCATCAGTCGTAATACCTCTAGCTAAAGAGGTAAAATTAAATAATGTTACCGCCGCAATAGGCAAATAAACCCAAGATACAAACTTTTGATAGAATTTCATTTCTTAAATCTCCCTAGTTGTTATTAATAATTGCATCTGACACCTTTTAAATAGCAAAAGAATAATTAGCCTTCCAGCGTGCAATGGGAAAATGTACTAATTGCGGACGCTAAAGAGTACAGCTCTATCAAATTCACAGAATCTCAGTCGTTTACCTGATTTCATTTGGTACAACAAGTACCGGGAATACCTATTTTTTCTGTTACTGACCAAAGAGACCGATGCTCAGAGTTTTATATCAGTTCATCATCTGGTTCTACTCAGTTAAATTGGGGAAAACAAGGCGCAAGGATGGGGAAAAAGCGGAGTTTACATTATGGTAAATGAGCATTTTTCCTGGACGAGCAACGCAGTTATCTCCTATTTAACGGAGTAGTACTAGTTCCTGACTTTGACACTTTCTGCCTAAATTTATAGCAGCACCACACTGAAACCCAGATTATTCGCGGGTTTCATTTTTTTTGCCTGGAAAAATGTAGTGAAAACTATTCATAAATAAAACTAATTATT
>JAUILP010000146.1 GCA_030432875.1 Oligoflexia bacterium
TTTAAGCGGGTTTCAGCTTATGGCTTGAAAGCTAGGACTAGCCACATTAACAATGATCAACATGAACCAAACTATTGCTGTTACTGATGTTACGCGTCGCGCGTAACATCAGTAAGAAAATAGAAATTTACTGAAACGGCTAACCCACCTAAGGTCTCAACACCCCATTCCTAAACAAGCTTGGGATGCGAGACGCTATAGGTTTTAGCTTTTTCGATTGCAGATCTTTTCAAAAGGAATTTATCCGTTGACCACTCTACATTCTCCAGTAAACTTTTCATCTTCATCTTTAAGTTCTGAAAGATAATCCCTGCATTTTTGTAATACCGGGTTTTGTACTGAAGCAGCCAGGCAACTAACGCCCGCAAAAGTATAAACTGGAAATTCTTCTACCGCCATTCTTTTACTAACCAACATAACGGAGACTGCTAAGCAAGGGACTGTAGGTTCTACGGTTACCTCAGCAGCAGGGCATTTATCAAGAGGAACATATTCATCACAGCGGGCATTTTTATAATATAGTTTAGGATTTTTATTTGCATCAAGAACTGTTATTTGAAGCAACTCGTCTACTGCTTTCTTACACTCAGCCAGACTTTGATAGATCTGGATAATATTTGAGCGCCCTGAGCCACCATTTTCTTGAGCCCGGAGAGAGCGCGCAAGCGGACAATCCGGATTAGTATTATCTACCTCCACTTCAGTCTTTAAATTTTGATCAGGATAAAGCTCAGCACCGTAAGAGATCGAATGGGCCAAAAAACCTAAACTTAAAGTAGCCGAAAAAACCAATGTTTTCATAACCAAGTTTCCTTCCATTTTGTTTGTGATGATAGCAAAAAAAACTAGTCCTGCACCTGAGAACTAAGAAAAGAGTAGTCTGTTCTACCTAGGAAAAAATATTTCCCTGTTGAAACTAAATGCTTTCGATCAGAGAAAAAACTATCAGTGCCTCAATATGACTTTTCTGATGCATATTCAATAAATATCGCCGCTAAATGATTTCATTGAAATCATACGTTACGGCAAGACTATTATAGAAATCACGTTTAGAAAGTGAGAGCCTCTTGGGAAAAGCCGCTTAGGGCTATAATGTTTTTAAAGCCGCCCATAATTCACACCCCCATATTAACCCATAAAAACCTAATATCATTATTATTTTATAGCATTTCACTCCACCCACCTAAGCCCGGCAAATTCGCCCCTTAAGTCATCCACCCTAACCACCGAAGAGTTTTTAGGGATCAACAGGATACCTGGATCAAAAGGGTTTGTTTTTAATGTCAATCATCAATAAAATTCTCATTTTGATGACTATTTCTGTCGCACCTTGGGTGTTTGCTGCGGAGATACCGGAATTTTTTACCCCCATTGGCCCGATGGGGGGCGGCAACGCCTTTACGGCAGTGGCAAATGACGAAAATGCCGTGTGGACTAATCCCGCAGGCATCTCGCGCACCCGCAAAGCGCGGTCGCGCAACAAAATGCATCTGACCAAATTTCCCGGGATATTCGCAGGCGCTAATACTGAAAGCAGATCTTTTTATTCGGCATTAAAATCCGGCACGGCTAGCTCAACTGAAGCTGTCAGCGAAAATTCTGATAAACTCACCACCAAGCCTTTTTGGACGCGTTTTGGTATTTTCCCCGTGAGCATCTTTGAGCTTGGGAAAAACAAGCCTGCAGCTTTTGGGCTATTTCTCAACAATAGGTCGAGTGCGCGTATTACCAGTGATGACGCGGAACGAGCAGCGGTAGAGAGTATTTCTGATGTTGGTGCCGTCATGGGGTTTAGCTTTGCTAATCCTTCAAATAACTTTAGTGTGGGTTTTACCTTACGCCCGACCTACCGCTATGCCTTTGAAGACAAAGTTGATTTGAGTCTGCTGCTTGATCGCAAGGCCTTCACCTCTATGCTCAAGGATCAATCAAATGTGTCTACAGGGCTCGGCATTGATGTCGGCATGATCTACACATATCCTGATTTTTGGTACCCGACCATCGGAGTATCAATGTTAAATCTTCCGACCGGATGCAAAAAAGACTATCTAAATCCCTTTAGTGAAACGCGAGAAACTGTTTGCGGCAATGTCTATTCGGGCAAATTTAGCAATGAAGAAGCCTTGTCTACTGTAGACCCGACGGATTTGCGCGTAGGATTATCCATTGCGCCCCGTTTAGGACGTACTCTGGCCCTACGTCTTTCTATGGATATGCACCATATTTACCTCGCTAACGGTGCTAATAGCTATGGTCTTTCTGAGATTGAACCCATTAAAACTCTGCATGCTGGTATTGAACTCATATTCGGCAACCCTCTAACTCTAGGCCCCATCAGCCTCCGTATGGGTATTAATAAAGGATTCATTACGGCAGGGTTTAGCCTACGCAGCGACTTTTTTTCTTTAGAGTTTGCGAGTTATGGTGAAGACATCTCCAGTTCAACAAAGAGTCGCGAAGACCGCCGCATGCTGGCATCCATTTCCTTTGATCTTTAAATCCTTGCCTATCTTTACCCCCAAACAAAAAGCCATTTTTTCAACACACTCTTAGGTGAGCAAATTGAAGATGACTTTTCTAAACCTCCAATTTATTTTGGTTATGGTAAGTTTAAGGCAAAATATCTTGCCTCTTGAATATGATTGATTATTATCTTAGCTTAGCTGAAGTGTTGCATTTTACTTTCCGTGCCTAACACGGGATAATTTATTATCGATTTTTTGGCTAGGATTTTTTTTTCTGAACGGTAAAACCCCAAGATTAGGTAAATAGAAACGTATGAAATTATTTTGTGTGACAAACTGCATTTTATGGTTGTTTTTGTCCAGCTGTATAACACCTAGCAGAAATACCGCATCTGTACGGCCCAAGCCACTTATTCCCAAAGCAGGACGAGAAAAACCCATCCCACAAGAGGCTGAAATTGAAAAACCCCTCATGAGTAAAGAAAAATTTCTCGCAGATTTTGAGCGTTTGACGCAACCGAGCGCTACATTACTCGACGAAGATTTGGACTTACGCAACCAACTCACAAACAAAGAAAAATTGTCACCCGAAGAAGAAGCCTTGCTTTATGTCCTCAATGTCCGGTTGATTCTAAGTCCAAACAATACGGAAAGCTTTGAGGAAACGGTAATCGATAGCAGCCTTCTTGAGGAAGAAATACAAAAAAATCAAGCACCCCCTCCAGCAAGCAGAACAATCACTTTTAGCACTTTGGCCGATGAAGGATTCTCTTTTGACCAAATCTTAAAAGATAACCGGTTTTTAAATGCAAGCCAACCCGTTGCTTTTATCACCGCCAAAGCCCTTCGGCGTGACGATATTCTCGCTTCTGGTATGAACCAAAATTTATACGCTTACCTCAAAGAAAAATTGTCTCAGTGGCCTGAATTGCCACTCCCTGATGTTTCTGATGCCCAAAATGTCACCACAAAGGTAACTCCCTCAGATCCTAATGACACTGATAAAGAATTGCCGACAAACCATACCCAAGAACCCAATGCGGAACTAGGGTCAGAGCAAACGCCGCCGCCACTCGATGAAAATTTGGATCCAGAAAATATACTCAGAATCGCCCAGGATCTGGCTGACCAAGGTCAATACCTTCAAGCCTTAAACCATATGCGCCTAATAAAAGAAACAAGCCCAGAGTATGCTCAAGCCCGATCTAAAGCGATATATTTTATGAATCTAGGGGTTCAGGAACTTAGGGCTAAGGCCGCTGGGGCGTTTGAAAGTGCCGTCAATAATGAAAATGTCCAAGTAAAAAAGTCATACCTCATTAAAGCCCGCGAATACCTATACGCAGCAAAGAATGACTTTCCAGAAGCGGAGGAAATCACCTCGGTTGATGATAACCTAAGCGCTATTGAACGCGAGCTAACCAAGTTACCCTAATAAGGCAAGGCATATTAGGCTGATTTTTGGTGGTAGTATTCGCCGTATTTTTTGTCTACACCATTGATGTGTGCCGCTAACCACATTTTTAAAAACATAAAAATTTCGTTATTTACGGCTCCACTTCCTTGCTTATATTCTTCCAAATATTTGGTGTATTTATTGACAAGGTCAACGTGAATACGTCGGTGTGTCTCCAGTCCAGGATAAGCCATAGACTCCATATGCTGCTCTTCCTCGGCAAAGTGA
>JAUILP010000147.1 GCA_030432875.1 Oligoflexia bacterium
AATGTAGATGACCCCATGTAAGCGTCCATATCTACCTTAAAGCTTGGGTTTGAAAATGGTGCACTATGCATCATAGTTCCCATATCCATCATTGGAAGAAACTTAACGGTGGCATTTTCGATCATGTTATTTGTGCCAGGCTCCATTAACCTTACTGCTACATTATTGTAGCCCACAAAAGCATTCTCGGCAAAGTAAAGTTTTACATCTGCATTAGCGGCAGATTGCTCCCCAGCCATTACATAACTACTTAGAGCATCATTATTTTTAGGTGGATCAGTGGTAGTGTCATCTTCTTTGTCGCATGAGCTAAACTGAAAGGCCATACCTATAGCCAGAGCCATTAGGGCCCATTTATTTAAGGTTTTCATTTTTTTGAAAATTTAGATTTAAAACGATTAATTAAAAAACAATTCGGGGTGTCGTTTTAAACCTGAGGAGGGTGCTCTATAAGTATGTAAAAATGAGTCTTGGGAAGAAAAAAGTTGTGGGGAACTATTTTTGGCATGTCCTCTTCGAATATAGGGCTTGGAGCAAAATCGGTCTGAGCCTCTGAAAACAACCTGAGGGTGGGTAGCAAAACCGGAGGCTCAGATTTAGTATTGTTTTCGGCAAGGGTCAACTGTTTGGCAAAATAACATTTGCCATCACAATGTAATTCAGGTTTGTCCTGATTTTCGCAGAGCTCTTGGGCATAATAGTCATAGTTGACCTGATAAATCGCTGTAACGATGCTATTATATAGTTGTGACGTCATCACAACTAAGATTAAAATAATATTTGAAATTAACTTTCTCATTGATGGGTCAAAGTTACGATACAGCGGATGGCTGATTTATGAGATTTATCAGTAAATTAAATAAAAAGATATTTTTATCCGAAATTAAAAATGTATTATCTTTGTCGCGTTAAAAAAACTCAATGTTTTCAAAGGCCTGTGAATATGGTATAAAGGCAATGATCTACATCGCTCAAAAAAGTGATGAAGATGGTAAGGTGAGCCTTAAAGAGATTGCTGAAAAAACGGATTCACCTGTGGCTTTTACAGCAAAAATTTTACAAGCATTATCACGAGAAGGCTTACTCATTTCTACCAAGGGCCCTACAGGTGGGTTTGTTTTGGCGAAGTCACCAAGCAATATGAATTTAGCGCAGATTGTAAGTGCTATAGACGGTGATAAGGTATTTGTAGGATGTGGCCTTGGTCTGGAAACCTGCGACAATGAAAGACCTTGCCCGGTGCATCACAAGTTTGCGATAGTGCGGGACGAGCTCACGCTCATGCTGAATTTAACTACGTTGCAGGAACTAGCCTTAGGGCTTAAGAATGGTGATAGTTTTTTAACACGTTGATTTTTTTTGAATGTATTTAGGATAAAATTGTCCTTATTTAATAAATTAAATTTTAAACTATGGAAGGTCTAGAACAAAGACAAATAGGAGATTTGGTAGCTGAGAATTACAAATTGGCTACCGTATTTAAGAAACACAAAATTGACTTTTGTTGCCAGGGTGGGCGCACTATTAGCGATGCCTGCCAAAAGAAAGATATCAGCATTTGGGAAGTGATGCGTGACTTAGAGGCAGTGATAAATGCTAAAGAAGATGACAGTACTGATTACAAAAGCTGGCCGTTGGATCTATTGGCAGATTATATTGAGAAGAAGCATCACCGATATGTAGAAGCGCGTTCACTAGAAATCAAACCGTTTTTAGATAAGCTTTGTAGAGTTCATGGCGATCGTCATCCGGAGCTGTTTGAAATTAATGAGTTGTTCACTGGTTCTGTAGGTGAACTGGCGCAGCACATGAAAAAGGAAGAGTTGGTTTTGTTTCCCTTTATCAGGAAAATGGTATTGGCAAAAAGTACGGGAGAGACTTTGCCTTCTCCGCATTTTGGGGCCGTAGAAAACCCAATCGCTATGATGATGCACGAACATGATGCTGAAGGGGAGCGCTTTCGCAAAATTGCTCAGCTGAGTAATGACTATACTCCCCCGGCTGATGCTTGCAATACTTACAGAGTAACCTTTGCCCTGCTTCAGGAATTTGAAGATGACTTACACAAGCACATTCATCTGGAAAACAACATTCTTTTTCCTGGAGCAAAAGCCATGGAGGAAAGAATGAGAGGCAGAGAACTGCAAAATACGCTGTAACATTTGCCAAGCTTGTATCTTTGTGCAAGGTGCTAAGCAGTGAAAATATTGTGAATATGAAAAAGGATATCTCTCAGTCGGAGGATGTAAAGTTGATGGTGGACGAGTTTTACGGCAAAGTTCAAAAGAATCCATTGATCGGTCCCATATTTATTGGAGTAATAAAGGATAACTGGCCGGAGCATTTGGAAAAGATGTATAAGTTTTGGGGGAGTATTCTGTTGGGTGAAAACAGTTACAATGGAAGACCATTTCCTCCTCATGCTCAAATGCCGCTTCAGCAAAAACATTTTGATATCTGGCTAGGCCTATTTCATGAAACGGTAGATGAACACTTTATGGGAAAAGTAGCTGACGAGGCCAAGTGGCGCGCGCAAAAAATGGCAGATTTGTTTATTTTAAAAATTGAATATTTGCGTGATAATACCAATCAAAGAGCCATTTAAAAAAATACAAGCAATGAGTGATATCAACAAAAAGATAGAGGAGAAATACCGCAAGTTGGGTGAAAATCCCGAGACCTATAAGGAGGGGCTTTTTCTGTCAAAGCCACTTACTTACTGGGATTATATTCAGGTAGATACTCTGCTTTCGCTTCAAAAACCACGAACTGATTTTGCAGACGAAAAGATTTTTGTGATTTATCATCAAATCACCGAATTAATGCAAGAACTGGTATTGCATGAACTGAGGCAGATAACAGGTCCTATACCAGTAACAGGCGAAAAATTAGCGGAAAAAGTAAAACGTATGACTCGCTATACCCGAATGTTAATTACTTCATTTGATGTGATGCGAGATGGGATGGATTATGATGATTACAATACTTTTCGCAAGGCTCTTGCCCCGGCTAGTGGTTTTCAAAGTGCAAACTTTAGATTCATTGAGCTACGGTGTACTTCGCTGCCCAATTTGGTAAATGAACGGGGTGAAAAACGCCTGCCACTTCGCCCTACTATTGATGATTATTTTGATAATCTATATTGGAAGGATGCAGGGCTGAACCGAGAAACTTATCAGGCAAGTATTACCTACACATTATTTATGGAAAAATATGGTGAGGATTTGAAAAAACTTGCTCGCGAAATGCAGGGTAATACCTTAGAGGACAAGGTAAATGCACGCCTTGAAACATGCTCTGAGGAAACTCGTCAACTATTGCGAGAGTTTGATAAACTATATAATATAGAGTGGCCCTTGGTGCACTTACGTACCGCAGCACATTATCTGGATGCCAAGGGAGAAACCAAAGCAGCCACTGGTGGTAGCGAATGGAAAAAATACTTGCACCCTATGTATCAGCAGCGTAAGTTCTTTCCGAGCTTATATAGCGAAGAGGAATTAAAAAACTGGGGAAAAGATTATAAAATCTAAAAATGGAAAAAGGCCAGCCCATAAAGCGAGATAAATATTTACAACCATTAAGCCATGACCATCATCATGGCTTAATGCTTTGTTGGAGGATAAAGAAAGGCCTGAGGAAAGGAGTTTCAGCAGAAAGGATTTTGGCTTATGCCAGAGTTTTTTTTGAGGAATACCTAGAGGAGCATTTTAGGGAGGAGGAGCGGTATTTATTTCCAATAATAGGACTGGACAATAAGTTGGTAATGCAAGCCCTTAAAGAACACATACGTTTGCGCATGTTGTTTTTTGAAGAAAAGGATTTGAGCAAAGCCTGTACACTTATAGCAACCGAATTGGAAGAACACATTCGATTTGAAGAGCGGGTACTGTTTAATGAAATACAGAAAAAAGCCGGATCGGAAGAATTGCTTAAAATGAATCAACAATTACATTCTCGTCCGGCAGCGCAATCAATAACTAGCTGTGGCGACCCTTTTTGGGTCTAGCTTTTTTAAAACAAAGAAATTAGAATCAAAAATAAGCTGGCAAGGATATTTATGATGAATGACCAAACCACCCAGCGCATAGGCGCATGAGAGATAGCAGCGGCATT
>JAUILP010000063.1 GCA_030432875.1 Oligoflexia bacterium
GCTATATCGTAAAGCCAAAAGCGGCAGAAGCCAAGTACCAAGCCTGCGGGGAAAGTTTTATTCTATCAATCACTTAACCACAGGCATTTCCATTGAATGAGCGGAGCGAAATCAATGGAAATGCCTGGTAATTTTTAATATTAGCGGCAAATCATTTGGTGCGCTCGTGAGTTCCATTGAGGACTCTATTGATATTGTTGTAAAACCCTTAGGGCCGATATTGCAAGGCATTACTGTACTTTCCGGCGCAACAATACTTGGAAATGGCGATATTGCCTTGACGCTCGACATTTCTGCACTTTCCCAGCTTGCAAAAATTGGATCACGAGAAGCGACTAGTTCTGAAATTTTGTCTCAAATTGGTGGGCAAAATACGCTTATTGGCAAAGATGAAATAGATTATCTTTTAGTAAGTGGTACTAGTTCCGCTAATATTGTTATCCCACTTTGTCATGTTCATAGACTTGAAGAGTTTCCATCCAAAGACTTACAACATAGCGGCAATCTCCTCGTATATCCTTACCGAAAAACCTTGCTACCTATTTTCGATTTGTCAAAGGAACTAGGACTACCTATTCGCGGAATATCTGAGGAGGAATTTTTTTCCGTTGTCGTTGTTAAAAGGGGAGAAAATATCTACGGATTTAGAGTGGAAGAAATTACTGATATAATCACTAGCAATGCAGAGCTCAACAATCGTCTTCGTGATAGAGTGGGAATTTCAGGAGGATTTGCTATCAACGATAGTATTTATTTGGTAGCTGATTTTTCAGAAATCGTCGAGCTATGTATAAAAAACTTCAGCTCAAAACAAGAAACCCACGGTAGCAGCGTTTCATTAACTCAATATAAACGCCAACATCTTCACATTCTCCTGGCAGAGGACAGCAATTTTTTTAGACGCCAAATAGCTGACTACCTTAGGAGTGCCGGATTTAAAGTCACAGCACTTGAAAATGGCGCTAAAGCTTGGGCTGAATTTAGCCAAAATGACATTTATGACTTGATAGTTTCTGACATTGAAATGCCGGAAATGGATGGCTATGAACTCGCAACAAAAGTGAGAACAATGGGACAAAGAAAAAGCATTCCCATGGTTGCTGTAACCAGCAAATTTGGCACAAGCGATATTAAAAAAGGTATGACATGTGGTTTTACTAAGTATATGCAAAAACTAAATAAGGAAGAACTCATTTTGGAAATTGATAAAATACTCGAAATTTCCGCTTAATCTGGAATTGAACAAAAAATGGGAGCAGAGTGATTATGGCACAAGGTGCAGAAATTATCAGTCAAGTGGCAAATCAAAAAATGATTCAATACTCAACTTTTAGGTTAAAAGACAAGCTCTATGGCATTGAAGTCATTAAGGTTCAGGAAATTGTCAAACCTATGAATCTCACCAAAGTCCCTTTGGCACCGCCCTATGTGATGGGCTTAATTAATTTGCGAGGGCAAATTGCTACCGCCATTGGTTTGCTTGAACTTTTTGAACTTGGTGTCTCCCATGAAGAGAAAATGATGAACATTATTTGCAGCGTCAACGGACACCTCATTTCTCTGTTAATAGATGAAATTGACGATGTCTTTGAAGTCTCCTCTGATAATTTCTCTGTTGTTCCCGCAACAGTTCCCGATCAACTCAAAAAATTCCTTTCTGGAGTTTACCGACTTGATAAAAATCTTCTTAGTGTTATTGATATGGATAAGATTGGATCATATCTTAAATTAACAAAAATATAAAAACGCTATTTTTTTGGAGGAAGTAAGTATGAGTGAAGCAGTATTTAAAATCGGCGCACAGCAGTATTCGTCAGAGGTCAATTATCAAGAAATGCTCCGTTTTGCGCCGATCAATGTCATGTATTGTGACCGTGATTATATCATCCGTTTTATCAATGACAAAAGTAGAGAAACCTTAAAGAAAATTGAGCATCTTTTGCCTGTTAAAGTTGATCAAGTTGTCGGATCTTCGATGGATGCATTTCACAAGAACCCAGCCCATCAAAAAAGAATGCTCTCAGATGATAGAAATCTTCCGCATCATGCTGTTATTAACTTACAAGATGAGAAATTAGATCTCAATGCAAATGCAATTTACAATGAAAAAAAAGAGTTTGTCGGCATTATGGTAACCTGGGATCTTGTAACTGAAAAATTACGCAGCGAAACTGAACTCGCTCGCATCAAATGCATGATGGACAACGCCCCAGTTAATGTTATGACGACGGACAGGGATTTACGCCTTATTTATATCAATAAAAAAAGTTACGAAACCTTAAAAAAACTTGAAAAATATTTACCCCTCCCCTCTGACAAACTTCTAGGTCAAAGCATTGATATTTTTCATAAAAATCCCGATCATCAACGAAAAATGCTCGCGAATGATAAAAACCTGCCCCATAACGCCAAAATTAAGCTTGGACCTGAAACGCTTGATCTTATGGTTACAGCAATTTATGACCAAGAAGGCAAGTATTTAGGACCAATGGTAACTTGGGATATCATCACCCAAAAGGTAACCCTAGTTCGAGATATCACTGAGGCAAGCCAGCACCTTGCCGCAGCGGCAGCTGAGCTTAGTGCTACCGCAAGCCATATGGAAGGCAACGCCCAAAGAACCAATAACGAATCCAATTCCGTAGCAACGGCCTCTGAAGAAGTTGCCCGTGGGGTACAGGCAGTTGCCACTAACACCGAAGAAATGGTTGCGAGTATCAAGGAAATCACCCGAAATGCCAGTGATGCTTCTCACGCTACTAACGCCACTGTAACTGAGGCCGACACCACCAATGCCATGATCCAAAAGCTTGGTGATAGTTCTCAAGAAATTGGCAATGTTATAAAAGTCATCAGCTCAATTGCTCAGCAAACAAATCTTCTTGCCTTAAATGCTACCATCGAAGCTGCTAGAGCCGGAGAAGCTGGTAAAGGATTTGCTGTCGTTGCCAATGAAGTTAAAGAACTCGCCAAGCAGACTGCTAAAGCGACCGAAGAAATCACGCAAAAAATTGGCGGCATTCAAAAAGACACCAGCTCTGCTGTTGGCGCTATTGGCACCATTACAAAAAGCATTCAAAAAATTAATGGAATTGCCACTGCAATCGCAGCTGCGGTAGAAGAGCAGCAAGCGACAACAACTGAAGTTTCCAGAGTCGTCCAGGAGTCGGCTCACGGGGTTCAGAGCATCACAGACAGCATTAAAAACGTTTCGTCCGCCTCCAGTGAAACTCAATTCGGAGCGACACAGGTATTAGACGCCGCGAAATCATTGTCTGAACTTGCCGAAAAACTTCAGGTTTTAGTTAAAGGTATTGAGGTATAGACATATGGGGCCCACTCTAACCAAAAAAAAGGGGAATTTGTGTGAGGCTACTTGTTGTAGATGATTCATTAGTAGCGCGAAGTCTTTTAAAAAAAGCTTTGGCTAACATAGAGGCGAATGTCGAAATCGACACCGCCTCAAATGGAAACATTGCTTTGCAAAAGATGCGTGCTGCTAATTATGATCTCATAATACTTGACATCGAAATGCCAGAACTTGATGGCCTGCAAACCTTAGAAAAGATGCGCGAAGAAGGCATTAAGATGAAAACCATTGTTTTTGCCTCAGAGACCCCTGGCGCAGCCAAGAAAACAATTAAGGCTTTTAGTCTTGGCGCTTGGGATGTTATTTCAAAGCCTGTCGGAGATAATTTTTCTGAAGAAGGGCTTTTAGATAGAGTAAGCAGTGCCATCGTCCCCAAGGTAAAACGCTTGCTTGGAGCCGACGCGAACGTGAAAGGAAGTCCCGGTGAACCTCCTAAAAGCGGATCAAAACTCCTATATGATAAGGTAAATATCGATTTATTTATGCCAGCCGTACTTGCTATCGCTAGCTCGACTGGAGGCCCCGCAGCTCTCGAGAAGGTGCTTGCCTCTGTTAGGGGTGACGCCAAAATCCCTATACTTATTGCCCAGCACATGCCGCCATTTTTCACGAAAAGCTTAGCACAAAACTTAAGCAATGTTGCCGAGTTGCCAGCTGCGGAAGCGCAGCATGGCGAAACTCTACTTCCTGGAAGAATTTATGTTGCCCCCGGGGACTTTCACATGGAAGTCAAAACGACTCCCTTCGGACAGATCATAAGCCTTGACCAAAGAGCTCAGCGCAATTCCGTAAGACCTGCAGCTGATTATCTCTTAGAAAGTGTTGCCAACATCTTCGGCAAAAGAGCCTTAGCCGTTGTGCTAACAGGCATGGGAGAGGATGGCAAAGATGGAGCGCGCGCGATAAAAGAAAAAGGTGGGGCCGTACTCATACAAAACAAAGAGTCATCTGTAGTTTGGGGTATGCCAGGCGCCGTGCACGGAATTGGCGCTTTTGATACCATGGGAAACCTTGACGAGCTCGGGGTTTTAGTACAAAAAAAATGTGCGGGACTATGACGTAACGGAGAATATAAGGAAACTGTTCTATGTTAAATCTATTAATTGTTGATGATTCTAAAACGGCTCATCTCTTTGTCAGCTCAATGTTAAAGGATTGTCCTATCAATTTTTCGCATGCCTATGACGGGCAAGAAGCGGTAGACCTTGTCAGCGGCGGGTTAAATCCCGACATTATACTCATTGATTGGGAAATGCCGCGATTAGAGGGACCTGACGCTGTTTCTCAGATCCGAAACTGTGGATTTTCTGGTCCGATTCTAATGATTACGACGCGAAGCTCTCCCAATGATATTAGGGCGGCTTTACAAAAAGGTGTCAGCGAATTTATGATGAAACCCTTTACAAAAGATATCCTCGTTGAAAAACTAGAATCTCTTAACATTAGCATTGGAATTTAAATGGTTGCACAAAACATAATAGCGTTCTTTGCTGATTATATAAAGAATAATACAGGCATTGTCTATAACGATGTGACATTTTTTCAACTTGAGAATCGTCTAAACGTTATTGTGCAGCAACTTGGCCTAGGGAGCATAGAAAAATTTTATGACTCTGTAAAAGTTGCTGGTATCCGTGGTTTTGCTGCAGACTTGCTTCTCGACCTCGCCACCAATAATGAAACTAGCTTTTTTCGTGATCCCCGCGTATTTACCTCTATCGCTGATCACATAATCCCAGAAATTTTGGCCCGCAAGAAAAGCGGAGAAATGTTTCGCATTTGGTGTGCAGCATCTAGCACTGGCCAGGAGCCTTACAGTATTGCTATGATTTTTGATGAGATTAAGAAAAAAGGGGTACCAATCTATTATGAAATTATTGCCTCCGATTTTTCTGAGCGTGTACTAAATCGCTGTCGCGAGGGAAAATATACTCAACTCGAAGCGCAGCGAGGCCTCGCGGCGACAAGACTTGTAAATTACTTCGAGCAGGTTGAAGATAAAGGTGACGGCCTCATTTGGCAAATTAATGCTGAACTAAGAAACCACATTACGTGGCGCAAAATAAACCTCGTTGAACCATTTCCCGTAGGTCTAGGGAACTTTGATATCATTTTTTGTCGCAATGTTCTCATCTATCAATCAGTTGAAAATAAGAAAAAGATTATCAACCAAATGAAAGCAAATATGGTACCTGATGGGTACTTTGTCTTTGGCGGCACGGAAAGCATGGTCGGATTATCTGAGGATTTTTCTCAGGAAACAAAAGGCGGCGCAATATTTTATAAAATCAAAGCGAACCCCAACCCTCTAAGTAAAGCCGTATAGATAAATGATGCGAAACGGCGAGCGTCTTTTTTATATTCATATTTTAAAAACACAACAAATAACATATTATTTTGAGCTATGACTAACGCGGTGGTAACAATTTGGATTGATAATGATGCTTGCCCAAAGCGGGTGCGCGATATCATTTTTAAAGCTGCTGAACGCCTTTCCCTGCCAATTAAAATCGTGGCGAACAGCTATATGCATCCTCCCCGAGGTCTAAAAATAGAAATCATTGTTGTTAAGGGCACTTTTGATGCTGCTGATGATTATATCGTAGAAAAGGTAAATGCGGGGGATTTAGTTATCACAGGTGATATCCCTTTAGCGGACCGGATTGTCAGCAAAAATGCGACCGCACTAAGCCCTCGTGGGGTTCTCTATACTGAACACACGGTAAAAGAAGCTCTTGCTATGCGCAATTTACATAATGAACTCAGAATGGGCGGTGAGATTTTGGGTGGCCCCAAACAAATGGACACCTTAGATGTTGGACGATTTGCTGCAGTATTTGATCGCACTATAACAGCACTTTGCAAAACTCTGAACCAATAAGATTATAGCTCTGCCATCATTTTTTCTCGTTTCCGCTCAAGAAAAATAGCATCGATCACAAAGAGAGCGACTCCTATCGAAATGCAGGAATCAGCAAAATTAAAATTAGGAAATCGGTAATACCACCCCGCAATATTCCATTCGACATCTATCCAGTCAATCACATACCCGAGTCGCATGCGATCGACAAAATTGCCGATAGCGCCCGATAAAATCAGGGTAAAAGCGTAACGAAGTAGCCGAAAACTCAAAGGGGTAAACCTTAAAACACTAATAACAAACAAAATGGCGAGAACCGTCACCGTTGTGAAAAACGGAACCCGTATACTGTCTTTTAAATCATGCAAAAAACCCCAGGCCGCCCCTTGATTGCGCACATAATTGAATCCCCAGGAAAGATAAAACCGGTTGTCATCTTTTGATTCTGGAGGAGCTCCGATACTTCCCAGGGGGTATTGCTGTCCAATATATTGATCAAGATCAGAATCATGAGACCATTTCATAAGCGTATTTTCGGAATGCACCTTACTAATTTGATCGATCGCTACACTGCCACACACCATAAATGCTAGAGCAATAAATGATAACATTCGGGCTTTTATTTGTTCCAAGGGTAGATTTACATTTGATATCGACACATTATCTCCTAGGGGGTTTTAGCAAAATTAAATTATAAAATAATCCAATGAGATTGCCTAGAAAAGAATTTAGAGCTTCATCACTTAAAAAAATCAGCACTAATCACATTGGGGTCCTTCAGCACCAGGGGCTTCTCAATCAAGGACTCCAGAATATCAAGGTAAGAAAGGGAAAGATTGATAATTTCCTCACCAGGAATCATAGGTAAATCACCCTCTCCCATAAACCCAGCTTCCAAAAGAAATCTTCTTATGTTTTCTTTATCAAACATTTCTGGAGGAAGGCCTTGCTGGATTTTCTCTGCGTAAGTTGATTTTTGCCATAAACGGCTTGAGTCGGGGGTGTGAGCTTCATCAATCAGGAAAATAGCTCCATCGCTACCGCGTCCAAACTCATACTTAGTATCAACCAAGAGCCAACCTTTTTGGGCAAAAACTTCCTGTCCAAGCTTAAATAAATCGAGTGAATACTGACAAATTTTTTGCCACTCCGAATCGGTACAAAGTTGCCTTTTTAGGATTTGCTCAACGCTGATAGGTTCATCATGCTTAAATATTTCTTCCTTGGAGGTGGGCGTAATCATTAAATGCGGAAGTGGGGTATAAGGTGCAAGCCCATCTGGGAGTTCGGTTCCCCAAAAAACACGTTCTCCTTTTTCATAATCCCTTAGCATACTACCAGCAAGATAAGCACGAACGACGACCTCTATCTTAATCGGGGATAGATAACGACCCTCAAGAATTCGGGAATGTGGCGCCTGTATATAATAACTTGGAAGTATGCCTTGTGCTTTTTCTTGCCAAAATTTATTAATCAAATTAAGAATACAGCCTTTATAAGGGACCTGAGTAATAATGCAGTCAAAAGCACTTAAGCGGTCGCTATGAACTAAAAATATTTTGTCCTTCTTACTATAGATATCTCTTACTTTTCCCTGGGTGTAAGAAAATCCTTGTCCTGCAACGAGATTTTGATGTACCTGCTCAGATAAACCTAAAAAAATATGGCTTTTAAAACCCTCTTCTAGGGGGTTCATACTGCGGAGTTTGCCAAGAATATTTCGCACGTTAATCATAAAAGCTTAAGACCTCAAATAAACGGAGTGAATGCGACGATCCCTACTATCGCGATTGACAGATATAAGAAGCCCAATGGCAATAAAGGAGACAATCAAAGATGTTCCCCCATGGGAAAAGAAAGGTAAGGGAACTCCCACTATCGGAAAAAGACCCAAAACCATCGCAATATTTATACCAAAACTAAGTAAAAAATAACCGGCAATTCCTATCGCAGTTAAACAAGCAAAAAATGACTTGGCTTTTTTGCTTATTTCAAGAGCACAATAAATTAGGGCAAAATAGAGAAAAATCAACAAAACCCCCATAAGGAAACCATGTTCTTCTGCATAGACTGAGAAGATGAAATCTGTTTGCCTTGCTGGAAGAAACATCAGGTGTGTCTGTGTACCTTCAAGATAACCTTTACCAAAAAGACCACCACTACCAATTGTAATCAGTGATTGTTTGGCGTTATAACCCAGTCCACTAGGATCAATGTGTGGATTAAATAAATTAAATATGCGCATTTTCTGATAAGGCCTAAGCAAAAAGAACCAGCTGAATGCAGCAAACCCAAAACCAACCACACCCCATTTAAGCAGGCTCTTTTTATCAAATTTAATAAAAGTCATTTGAAAGGCGCCAATTAAAAACATAACGCCTGCTGTTCCCAGATCAGGCTGCATAAATATCAGGCTAAATAATAAAAACATTCCGCCAATCAAAGGCAGCAAATCCCCTATGGCATAAGCTTTAGACGACCTATGGTCATTGAGATATTTGGCAACCAAAAGCAAAGCACATATTTTAGTTAACTCAGAAGGTTGCATACGAATAGGGCCAAGAGCAATCCAGCGCTGCGCGCCCCCAGCAGAATCTCCGGCAACAAGAACTAAGCCTAAGAGAAGTAGATTTAGAACAAAAAAGGGCATAACCGCCATATTCAAATATTGTTGCGAGATAAAAAAACCGATGAAAATCATAGCAATAATGCCAATCATGGCATGTTTCAGCTGGGCATAAAAAAGTGCCGAACCACCTGTAGCAGAATATAAATTTAAAAGACCCAGGCTTAAAAGTATGAGCCCAACTAAAAGAACAATAAAATACAAGGGCATTTCCTTGGCACCGACTTGTTCGTGAGAACGAGATTTCTCAGGAAAAAACGATAAAAGACTTTTTTCTCTTGCTTTAAGCATTAAATCTTTTGTTCCTTTTTGTTTTCTTGTTTTTTAGACTGTAATTCTGCTTGGGTTTTAAAATAATAATCAAGTATCTTTTGGGCGACGGGTGCCGCTGCGGCTCCTCCCCCACCATTTTGGTCATGTTCGCTAAAAACGAGCACGACAATTTCTGGGTTCTCTATAGGTGCCATAGCCCCGAAGATTGCATGCTCATACCACAGCATATTGTAGCTTGATGAGTTTTCATATTTATCGAGACTAACAACCTGTACCGTCCCTGT
The DNA here is from genome assembly GCA_030432875.1 of Oligoflexia bacterium. Lineage (GTDB taxonomy): Bacteria > Bdellovibrionota_B > Oligoflexia > Oligoflexales > JAGOVF01 > JAUILP01. The sequence goes on from JAUILP010000063.1 coordinate 9,414, forward strand.
TTTACCGCCCACATTAATACCAGGAATTTGCGCTCTTTTACCTGTACCATGCGGGTTCATAACAACTTCCTTTAGGCCGCTGCGAATAATTTGGTAAGTTTCAGCACTAACTTTTTTACTCTGATACAACTTTTTAGGAAGGAATTTTTTTTGGGAAAACCCCGTCGAATCATACAACGCTTTAATTAATGTAGGCTGCCATACATTACCGCCGTTTGCAATTGTCGAAAACAATGAAAAAAGGTGAAGCGGGGATACTGTTGTATATCCTTGACCAATTGCAACTGAGATTGTTTCGCCACTAGACCAATCATGATGATAAATCTTTTTCTTCCACTCGGCGGTTGGGATAATCGGTTTACTGTTCATGTTTAGGTTTAAATCGATATTATCGCGTATTCCCATATCCCGTGCATATTCAGCAATTTTATTAACACCGAGCTTTAACCCCACATTATAAAAAAAGACATCACATGAATACATCAGAGCTTTACTCAAATTAACGAGCCCGTGGCCTCCTCGATGATGACAGCGAAAGACCTTAGATCCATGCTGAAAAGTACCATCACAAAAAAATGTGGTCTCAGTATCAATGACTTTTTCTTCGAGAGCAGCTGCAGCCACCACCGTCTTATATAAGCTACCAGGAGCATACATCCCTCCTGTAGTCTTATCTAAAAGCGGCTTAAAGGGGTTGGCAATTAAAGCCCGCCAGGCGTCAAAAGAAATACCATCTTGAAAAGGTTCAGGATCAAAGTGAGGTTCACTTATTAAGGAAAGAATTTCACCTGACCTAGGGTCACCAACAATAACTGAACCATTTTTACCTTTGAAAGCTTGCTGTGTAACTTTCTGTAAATTGAGGTCTATGGTAAGAGATATATTGTTACCACTGATGGGTAATTTTTCAGCGAGCACCTGACTTCTACCAATAATATCTTTACGAACTCGACCTAAGGCATCAACCTGTAAATACTTATACCCGGCCTTACCCCGCAACTGTTTTTCAAACACCCCTTCTAAACCAAAACCCCCTATCAAATCACCAAGATGATAATCTGTGTTCGGATTTTTTTTCCTAATTTTCTCTAGCTTGTCTTGGCTGATTTCTCGCAAAAAACCAAGTAAATGCCCGGGAGAATCTGGTTGGTATTTGCGTCTATAAGCGGATTGAATATCTATCCCAGGCAAAAAATATTTGTATTGTTCAATTAAAGATATTTGATTCTGAGTTAAATTTCTTTTTAACGGTATAGGCAAGTATTTTGCCTGGCTTTTTTTTCGGTTATAGGCATGTAAAAACCAATCACTTGGTAGCCCTAATAATTGAGACGCAGCAATTATTGATTTTTCGGGTTCCTGAGCATAGCCTGTTATAAAAACAAGATCGTAGGACAATTGATTGCCTAAAATCAGCCTGCCATTGCGATCAAAAATACTACCCCGAGGAGCTTCTACGTCAATATTTCGGATATTATTAATTTCTGAGAGCTTTTTATAATACGTGCCTTTAAATATTTGTACATGCCATAGTCTTATAATAAGTGTTGAAATAATGATCAGTAGAAGAATAAACGCCTTATTATAAGTGCTGTCTGAAATAATCGTTTCTTTATGTGGCAATATAACCCGCAAGATTAGGTACCACCTTCCAAAAAACGGTCCGATGTTTTTTGTTTTAAATAAAAAATAAAAATAATCCCTAGCAAAAAAGAAGAAATGACTTCAAAAATAATTGAAAAGGAAAACTGACTCGCGACTGAAGAGTCAATAATAAAAAGAGTAACCCATTTTGTCATACCAACAAATGCAGTTAGTCCTCCTATAAATAGCAACCAAGTTTTATAGTTATGCCAAGAAAAGTGGTGTTTAACCAAAGACAGTAAGGCGAAAAAAACAATGAACCCTAAAAAATACATCCCTGCCGGTGTTGATGAATGAGTTTCCAGTAATATACTTGCGAGTAAAATCACAGCCAAGCAGCGAATATAATGGTCATCCCGGATGAGATATAGCCCAACCCAGGGCAAAAAAAGGTTAATGGTGCCCATAGCGCCAAAGATCACCGGAATTATTTGAAATTGTAATATAGCTAAAACAAATAAGCTTAATAAATCATATATAAGATTTTTTTTAAAAGGAAGTGGCCGAAAGAGCTCCTGGAACATCTGAATGAATGTATTGCCCCATTCTGAAGCTGTGCTAATTAAATCATTGTGTTTGGGAGCGAGTTTCATTTTTATATTCTTTAAATGCTGTAATATCTTTCAACAAACTATCTTTTTTGTAGACAATAAAAGCTTCTTCAATTTCTCTAATATTGACATAAGGCTGAACTAAGATATTTTGATGAACTTGATCAGTATCATAGCTAATAGAAAATATTTCCCCAATTTTAATTCCTTTGGGGAAGGTACCCACAAGACCAGAAGTGATGATAGCATCACCAATCCGAGCTTCATTGCTGCGAGGCAGCTGCATTTGACAGAGGCTATTATTGTATCCATATAAAATAGCACGAACACGGGATCGTTCCAACAAAACATCGACGTTAAAATTTGGATCGACCAGAGACTGAACATCAGAATACCCTAGTCCCGTTCTCAAAATCCTCCCTACAAGACCTCGTTCAGTAAGCATTGGCATACCAGGCTCTAAATCGTGCAAAGAACCTTTTGAAATGCGTAAAGATCTAAAGGGGTCGCCTCCTCCGCCCGCATTGCCGCTGAGAATCTCTACCGCCACGAGAGAAAGCGGGATCTTTTTACCAAAGTCAAGTAGCTTCCTCAGGCGCGACAGCTCTCTTTGATCTTCTTCATAATTGTTTAGTTTTTTATATAGCTCAGCTAATTCAGACTTTATAAGTTCATTTTCTTTCTTAACTTCAAGGAGATCGACATAACTATTTACCGTGTCTTTCACACCAAACCCAAAATCATGAATGACTTTTTCAATGGAAGCGTAAGCGCTATTTACCATAAAAAAAATGCCTCCCATCGCCCCCCAGGGTTTAGGCGCTAGGGAAAAATAAAAAAATGGCCCAATGGCAATTATTGAGAAAAGGCCAATTTTGAAAAAAAAAGATCTTGGCTGGGATTTTTTCAAAATGGATAATTCCTTATAACATTTTTCTTTACTGCATAGTTACACTGCTTAGAATTTCAATTTCATCCAAAGCCTTACCACTACCGAGCACTACGGCACATAACGGATCAGCAGCAATCATGATAGGAAGACCTGTTTCTTCTCTAAGAAGAACATCTAGATTCCGGATGAGAGCACCACCGCCCGCCAAAACAATGCCTTTATCAACAATATCAGCTGCAAGTTCAGGCGGAGTTTTTTCCAAAGCAATTTTCACAGCTTCCACGATGGTATTGACAGGCTCCGCTATTGCTTCACGGATTTCTTCGCTGTTAACAACGATCGTTTTGGGAATACCTGCCACTAAATCACGCCCCTTCACAGGCATTGTTCTCATCTCTTCTTCAGGATAAGCCGTGCCGATACTAATTTTTATTTGCTCAGCGGTGCTTTCTCCAATAAGGAGATTATATTTTCTCTTGAGATAATTGACGATTGCTTCATCCATTTTATCGCCACCTACGCGAACTGATTTTGAAAAGACAATACCTGCTAAAGAAATAACAGCAACTTCCGTTGTTCCCCCGCCAATGTCAACAATCATATTGCCGCTGGGTTCTGTTATGGGAAGACCAGCTCCAATGGCAGCTGCCATTGGCTCTTCTATAAGGTAAACTTCGCGTGCTCCTGCAGATTCAGCAGACTCTTTAACTGCTCTTTTTTCCACTTCCGTGATGCCATAAGGAACACAAATGATAATACGAGGTTTCACCATGCGGCGCCGATTATGGGCTTTTTCAATAAAATACCGCAGCATGGCTTCAGTTACTTCAAAATCTGCAATAACACCATCTTTCATCGGTCTAATGGCAACAATCGATCCTGGCGTTTTACCGAGCATGCTTTTTGCTTCTCTGCCGACTGCGAGAATTTTTTTAGCACCTCGAGCATTTTTTTGTACGGCAACTACCGATGGTTCATTAGCCACAATACCCTGCCCTTTGACATAGACGAGAGTATTGGCAGTACCTAGGTCTATCGCCAAATCATTGGAAAACAAACCCGCAATAAAATCATAAAACATAAAGATCATCCTTATGAACGAGAGAAGTCTAATAGGATTTATCTAACATTTTTAGGGATATATCCAAAATAATGTTTGCCTAAACCCGCATACATGTTAACATCTTACAATTGAAAAAAAGTAATAAATTAACAATTTACCGATATTTAAAATTGATATTATCATTTACTTTTCCGTATCTCTCAAATAGCATGGATTCAGATTTTCTGCTAGGGAGAAACTGCTTTAACTTGCCTTTTTTGTGAGGGAATAATGTTAGAAATTGATCCTAAATCGCTCCAGAAACCGACTAAAACCAATTTAATCAAAAATTCAGGTAGTTATATACTGCTCGGTATGGCCCTCCTTGCCATGGCCTTTTTTGGTGTGTGCAGTCCAAACGGCGGTGGTGTTAATTCTTTATCTGGGGATGCGGCAGTTGTCGATGGCGAGGGAATATCCGGCAAGTCTTTTCGCCGCACCTATTCACGGTTATATGATCAATACCAGTCTCAACAAGGCAGTAACTTTAACCCCCAGGCCATGCGCCTTGCGCAGTCCGTATTAGATCAACTCGTTGATGACCGGGTAAACTATAGTTTTGCACGATCACTTGGACTTAATGCCTCTGACAATGAAGTATTAAAAGTGCTCGGTGAGGCTGAAGTATTTAAAGATGAAAAGGGGGTTTTCTCGGCAGAAAAATTTAATAATTTCCTTAGACGAGAAGGCTTTTCAGAAGCAGAACTCAAAGAAGAAATCAGGCGCAGCCAAGCCTTAGGAAAACTCAGAAACTTTGTACTCACAAGTATTTATGTTTCAGATAAAACGGCAAAAATAGATGCATTGCTCGCAAAATATTCGGTAAACATCGCATATATTACCCTTGATGCCTCAACAGTCAAACCCAGCGTAACCCCTGAAGAAGTGCAAAATTTCTTAAAAACTCCTGAAAATGAAGTGAGACTCAAAACCTATTTTGATGCCAACAAGTCGGATTATATGAAACCAGAAATGGCAGAGGCCCGCCATATTCTTATTGGTTTCAAAGGTGCACGAAATGCTGCTGGTGATGCCCAAAATCGCAGCAAAGAAGATGCCAGAAAAAAAATCGAGACTATTTTAAATGAAACTAAGGCAAGTGGTGCAGACTTCGCAGCCTTGGCAAAAAAATACACAGATGAGCCCAGTGGAAAAACTTCAGGCGGCAGTTTAGGCCAATTTAAACACGAAGACATGGTTAAAGAATTTAGCGATGCCGCGTTTGCTTTAAACCCTGGGGCTATCAGTGGTGTTGTTGAGAGTCCTTTTGGCTTTCATATCATCAAACTTGAGAAAAAGATTCCTGCTATTGATACACCATTTGAACAAGCAAAAAACGAAATAGCAGAAAAATTATTACTTCAAGATAAACAACCAAAATTTCTCGATACTGTCGCAGAAGAGATAAAAGGAGTTTTGTCTGATGAAGCGAAACTTAATGAAGCCTTAGCAAAATATTCACTCAATTGGCAAGAAACGGGGGAGTTTAACCCCTCGACGTCGTCTTTTATAAAAGGTCTTGGCAACGATGAGTCCGTGACAAACACGATAATTTCTATGCAAAAAGTCGGAGAGATTAATCCTGACATTGTGAGCTCTGGTAGTAAAAAAATCATCTTAAAGCTCAAATCGCGAAAACTACCTGTTGAAACAGAAATTAGCCAAGAAGAAATCAAGCAAAGCTCTCAGAGTCTTAGCTTCCGTACTGGCTATCAGCTGTACAATGAACTTGAGAAGCGGCAACGCAAGACTTATGAAGATAGTGGTAAAATTTGGCTTAACCCCTCATTTTTAAAACTTGATATCAAAGAAGAGGGAACAGGAGAAGGATCCTAGGGACATGATCGTCCTTTTAGTCAGTAAAAAAAGCCATTTTGTCTCTTTCCCTGAACGCTACCAAGAAGCGTCTTCCGAGCGTTCTTTGCCAGAAAACCCTAAGCTTTTAGCCTCATTACCCTGCACAATCGCAGCCCATGCGCGTAGGGTTCAGGACGCCCATCTTGAGCATATTCAGACGGTAGAAAAAACACTCAAATATTTTTCAGAGTCAAACATCGCTTACCGTCACATTTCTCGCGAAGAGATTGACGATAATTTTGATTTTACGCCTTATGAACTCGTTATAACCCTGGGGGGTGATGGTACACTTCTTACTGTCAGTCATTTTCTTAGGACTCCCCAAAGTAAAATCCTTGGCATTAAATCCTCTTCCTATAGTAAAGGATTTCTTTGCACGGTAGTTGAATCTGAACTAGCTGATCTAGTTTCTGCTATTCGTAAAAACCTCATTCCCTTTGTCCCCGTAAACAGATTGGTTGCCGAAATAACATCTGAAGTCACTTCTGATCAAACTCAATATTCAGCTAGCAAGATTACTGTTCCAGTTTTAAACGAATTTTTATTTGCGCATTCAAGCCCTGCCGGTACTAGTCGCTACCAGTTAGCCATCAATGGCCAAGGCTATGAAGAACAAAAATCAAGCGGCATTTGGATTGCCGCCCCTGCGGGATCAACAGCGGCCATTTTGTCTGCTGGCGGGGAGAAGATGTCTTTAACGGACAAAGATTATCAATACTGGGTACGAGAATTGTGTTCGCCGGATCCTGACCTGGCCCGGTATAAAAATGGTCGTGTCGACTTATCTAGCAATGCGATATCAATAAAAAGTCTTTGCGAAGAAGCCATTCTTGCTGCTGATGGCCATCATGGCTTCTACCCAATAAATTTTGGCGATACGATTACCTTTAAACCTGGTCCCATTTTACATTTAGGACGCTTCGCCTAATCCAGCATTTTTTTGGAAAAATCTCTCGCGCATTGCTCCAAAGAACCAATAATAAATTACGGGTACAGCGAATCGGCTCAGGATAGTTGCCGCAACTTCTCCAGCCATCAGTGATATTGCTAAACCTTGAAATATCGGATCAAATAGCATTACGGCACTGCCGACCACAACTGCCGCTGCCGTGAGCAACATCGGACGAAACCGTGTTATGCCCGCACTGATAACAGCTTCCTTTAGCGCTTTGCCTTCGCGGATTTGCTGTTCTATAAAATCAACTAATATAATGGAGTTTCTCACAATAATACCCGCACCGGCGATAAATCCAATCATCGAGGTTGCGGTAAAATAGGCCCCCATCAAATAGTGGCCGGGTAAAATACCTATGAGAGAAATAGGAATAGGAGCCATAATCACCAAGGGTACGGCAAAACTGCGAAACCACCCCAACACGAGAATATAGATAAGAACCATAACAACGGCAAAAGCACCGCCAAGGTCTCTAAAAACCTCATACGTTATAAACCACTCCCCGTCCCACTTTATAGTAGGGCTTTGAGTATCCCACGGAACTTCCGCTGTTTGGGTCGGATACTTAATAAGAGGAGCAATTTTTAGCATCCCATAAACAGGTGCCTCTTCTGATCCAGAGAGCTCACTCATGACATAAGTAACGGGTTTAAGATTTTTTCGGTACAAAGAGTGACTTGGAGAGATATAGGGGTCTTCAACCAAACGATCGGCATTTACGACGCCCGCTTCGCGACTTGGTACAACCTGGTTTTGATAGGGGTTTAATCCTGACCTAATATCGTCTTTAATAGAAAGATTGATCATGATTTCTTCAGGAGCCCTGGCTTCTGCTAAATGACCCATAGTTGTTTCTGAAAAAATCAAACTAGAGAGCTTTGCCGCTTCAAATGAAGATACACCTAGCTCACCCGTCACCTTTCGGTTGATGGGATAAACAAGCCGCTGGCGCCCCTCACGCAAGGAAGTATCCAAATCAACAACTGAGGGTTCGTTAGCAAAAATAGCATATATTTCTCGCGCTACTTGCTGCCTAACTCCTTCGGTCGGTCCATAAACCTCTGCTAACATTGTGGCGAGTACCGGTGGCCCAGGCGGAATTTCCAGGACTTTAGTCATCGTTCCGTATTGGCGAGAAAATTCAAAAATAATTGGGCGAAGACTTTCAATAATTTCATGCGATGAGCGACTGCGATTATTTTTTGGTGACAGCATGACTTGTAGATCAGAAAAATAATCACTACGTCTTAAAAACGTATGTTTTACCATGCCGGAAAAAGAAAAGGGGGCAGCTTCTCCCGCAAAAATTTGAATTTTTTCAACATCAGCTTGTTCTACAAGTTTTTCGGCAAGTTTTTTTGATAATTCAACATTTCGAGAAAGAGGAGTAGAAGTCGGAAAATCCAGAAGAACTTGAAACTCATTTTTGTTATCAAAGGGCAGCATTTTGACTTTGACACTCTTGTTATAAACCAAACTTCCGGCACCAATCAATAGCGCAACGATGATAACAATGACTCCGGCAAAGGCACTTTTATAGGAGAGAAGAAAAACCATAAGCTTTCGGTATGCCCGGTCAAGAAAACCTTCCTTAGAGGCGTGACTTTCATGAGAATCATTAATCTCATCCTCGCCACTTTCCCTATTCTTTGTGACGGGTAACTTAAGCAGACGAATTGAGGCCCAAGGGGTTACTATAAAAGCAACAAACAGAGAGAGCATCATGGCTAAACTTGCGCCCACAGGAATGGGTTTCATATAAGGTCCCATAAGTCCGCGGACAAAGGCCATAGGAAGAATAGCAGCGATAACGGTAAAAGTAGCGAGAATAGTGGGGTTACCAACTTCCGCCACGGCCTTGAGCGTTGCTTTGAGGAGTCCCAGTTTTGGATTGAGATGCAGATGCCGTTCTATGTTTTCTACGACCACGATGGCGTCATCAACCAATATTCCTATAGAAAATATTAAGGCAAACAGGGTGACGCGATTTAGGGTATAACCCATAAAATAATATAGAGCTAAAGTAAGCGCCAATGTGACGGGGATTGCTATCGCCACGACAACCGCCGCTCTCAAACCCATAAATATAGCTATGAGCACAGAAACGCTAAATGTTGCTATAATCAAATGCTCTATAAGTTCCGTCGATTTTTCTGCTGCAGTCTCGCCGTAATTCCGCATAGGAGTCATACTCACATCACTGGGAAAATTATGAGCATAGGCCTCCGCGCGGGAGAGAACTTTTTCCGCTAAATCAACAACATTTGTGCCCTTACGCTTGGCAAAAACTATGCTCACAGCATTGGCAAATTTTCCATCAGAGGATTTGCTTATGATTGATGATGCGCGGGTTCTTTCTTCTGGCCCTTCAATAATTTCGGCAAGATCTTTTAGATAAACAATACTGCCCGCGCGTTGCCCGAGGGCAATATTTTTTATTTGTTCGAGATTGTTAAGACGCCCGCTAAACTCAACATCGAGCACACTTTCTTTGCTCCAATTTTTCCCGGTTGGCACGGAAAGGTCATTGCGATTTAGAGCTTCGGCAACACTTAGGAGAGAAACCCCGCGATTTTTTAATTTTGTGGGATCTACAATAATGCGAACAGATTTTTTGAGCCCCCCAAGCATCTCCACTTTGCCGAGATCAGGAGTCGCCGATAATTCGCGAGCAAGCGGTGCCACCAGCGTGCGTAGATCGTAGTCGTTCATAATTTTGGAATGAAAGGTCAAAATGAGGAAAGGAACATCATCAATCGAAAAAGACTTTACTGTTGGTTTCATGACTTGTGGGGGAAGCGAATCAGCTAAGGTCATCAGCTTATGATGCACTTTTACCAGACTCGGTTCCATGGGTTCCCCGACTTTGAAGCGCACTGTAATAAGAGCTCCGTGAGCCCGACTCGTCGAATAAACATATTCAACACCATCAAGTCCCCAAACCCCTCTTTCGATAGGTTCCGTTACTTTGCGTTCTACTTCGGCAGGAGAAAGCCCTGGAGCAGGTATTTCTATATCGATCATGGGGACAGATATTTGGGGTTCCTCTTCTTTGGCTGTGAGCCATACGGAAAATATACCCAGAAGTATGCTTGCAATAGCTATAACCGGAGTAAGCTTTGAATTGGCGAATTTTTTTGCTAGATTCCCCGCGAACCCTAAATCCTTATTTTTCAACTCAACTGCCATATCTCATTCCTTTAAAAAAATTTTTATTCACATATTTTCATGGCACAAAAAGATGTCGCGCAGCAAAAAAAACAATGACCATTTTTAAACTAAAGTCTAATTTTTCCCTATCTTGCCCGCAAACATAAGAAATTTTGCATCCCAAATTACCGTGCATTAACCAACCACAAATTTGCTTGGGTTTGTAAAAGTTGTTTCTCCGTTTCAAATTGCTTCTTTAATAGTTCTACTTTATGAGAAAAAATATCCACCACAGGCAGGACATTGACGACTCCGCTATGAAAAAGATTCAGCGTTACTTTTATTTGATCTTCCAGGATCATTTCGCTACTTTTCAGTAGGTTTTCCCCAGTTTTTAAGGAAATCAATCTTTGGTTTATCTCTTCAGTCTCAAGCTGGACTTTAAGCATTTCGCCGTCAGATTTAAAACTCAGAGCAGCAGCGCTATCTCGTCCCGCATTTTGACGAGAATTTTTAGAGGCATCATAAAGCGTCCATGACAGTGCGAGACCAAAGGTTGAAGAAGGTTCAATATCGCGAACACCTGCGGTCGCACCAGTTTCTGCAAAGGCTGAGAATTGAGGCTTATACATAGCATTTACCACATCAACTTCAGCCTGAGCAGCTTCTGAAGCTTTTTTCATGGCCATTGCGCTGGGGGGGAGTGAGTCAGGAGAGGAACGCTTAATGTTCAAATGGTTATTTAAAAAAGCATCGAGTTTATCCCCTTCTCCCACCTCGATATTTTCTGCAGTACCAGATAGGGTTTTTAAGGTCCCAATATGTATCTGGCGCTCTGCGGTAATTTGCGTATCTGCTCCCTCTAACTGTATAATAAGGTTTTTTAAACCAAGAAGCCCCGAATACCCAAGCGGATTATTTTTATTTCCGAGTCGATATTTACCAATAAGACCTTGGATTCTTTCATTGAGGACTTTTATAGCCTTTTTTTGGTTTTGCAAAATAATTAAAAGTCCGTAACTACTCGCCGCGCGAAAATAGAGATGATTTTTTGTCGCGAGGCTTTGCCATTCTTTTGCTTCAGCTGCACTATTAAAAGCTGCACTTCGGGCATGACTTCCTCCCCCTTCATAGATGGGCATTTGCACCCCTACCGCGTATTGGTGCACAATTTGCCAGTCATAATTTGCGAGATTTTGCGGCATAAAATCATTTTGGCTAATGTCGCGCTGATTCATAATTCCCATAAACTTGATGGTGGGGTTATCCGTAGCGATCGATTGGCCTGAGAGATAGACTGTGGGCATCAAAGCACTCGATGCTGCCTCTGCCTTTGCAATAGAAGCCTTTTTTTCTTGTTCTAAGGCTTTAAGGTCAGGGTTTTTTTCTGAAATTAAGCGCCAAATTTGAGCAAAATTTGAAACATTAGCTCTTTCTGGGATTTCAGCTTTAAGTGTTATTGCAAATCCAAGTATCATCAACATAAGTATAGGTTTCATGCGCAGTATATCTCCTTAATAGCAGTAAGTAATTTCTTCAACCGTTCATCCTGTATACTATAAAAAACATGCTGGGCTTCGCGCCGTGAGGTCAAAACCCCCTCATCCCGCATACGCCCTAAAAACTGGCTCATTGCAGACTGCGCTATAGAGCAACCCGATTGTAACTCGCCGACATTTTTTTCGCTCGAAATGAGCTGGCACAAAATTTTTAAACGCGTGGGATGAGCCAAACTTTTGAGCAAGGCCCCCATTTCGTCACACTGCGATGCTAAATCCGAAAAATCTTCACTAGTCTTTTTTTTCATAACTTCCTCAATAAATAGTCAAGCTAGAATATAATCAGATTAATATATTAGTCAAGTAATATATATTGTTAAATATATGTATTATAAAAACCAATATTTTCAGATTATTAAGCTACTCTCTTGGAGTTGGGACTGTGCAATCAATGGCATTTTCTATTTAGCCTTTAGAAAAATATCTAATTCACCCCCATATAAGAAGATTCAGTGATACTAGGAGTCTAGGAAACGAAATATTGCCCCTATTACTATTCACCGCACTGTTCCCAGATGGGAACAATATTAAATGTTTGGCATGAGTAATATTAAACTCCTAAAGAACAACATGCTATAGCACTGGGGTACCGAAAGGGAACTTTTGGGTTGTTCTAACTCGCTAAGCGTATTCGCTCCATTGGGGCATCAAAAGGCTTTGAAACCATCGACTTTGACTGGGTACCGCAAATTTATAACGAACGAGATAACAAATTAAGAAATAGAATTTGCGAGGCTGACTATATTAAAAGACATAAAAGCTCTGTGGAAAGCTCTTACGAAAATTATAGAATTAAGCAGCTACTTAGCGAGTGAGAAAAAAGTACACATGAAATTTACCTTATCTTGAACCCATATTTTAAAAGAGGAAAATAATTTATGAAATTTACATGTCAGTCCCTTTACCTTGTTTTTATTGTTTTCTTAACTTCTCCGCTACTCGCAGATGCAATAAGCGATAATAATTGCTCTTTAGATTTTTATGGGACTTCTCCTAAGACCAATAACCGAGTATTTGTGAATTGCACGGGAGTTGTTAATCCATCCATAAATAGGTGCCAGCTGACTATTGCCGCTAATAAGAATGCCCCTGATCAAAAAAATATTTCAATAAATGCCAGCATGTTATCGGGTGATGAGGATAACTATAGGGAGGTTTTTTATAAATATATGAATCGACTTCATATCGAAAGTGGAATAAATGCTATAGTCCATGCGACTGATGCAAATATCAGCCCAGAAGGCCTTGATTTTATCAACCAAGCTATTACCAATTTTTGCGTGACACCAGATTATAGGCATGCCCCAATTGTTTATGAATTAAGAAGGGATTTGAAAAAATATTCAGCAACAGTTGATTTTGACGATTGCCTGCTATCCTCTACAAAAGAAAAGTTCAGCTCTTCTGTAAATTACAAGCCGGTTAGTTTCAGTCTATTATGCAAAAATAGCGCTGGTAAAACCTGCGCAGTTCAGACAAGTGGACAAATGGAGGCATTAATTTTTGCTGGGACTGCTTTCGTAGAACTTCAGTATCCGGGTATTGAAAATTTGGAAAAAAATATCCAAAGTGAAGAAGAATTTTTAGGCCTAGCTAATTCTGCTTCTGGAATTATATATTATTGCAATTGAATGGTATAAACAAAAACCCCTTTAGTTATAGGGAGTAGTTTGATTTCGCCGTAGCGTTAGGAATTTGATAAATTATTCAAACCCG
>JAUILP010000148.1 GCA_030432875.1 Oligoflexia bacterium
ACTTCCTTGCTTATATTCTTCCAAATATTTGGTGTATTTATTGACAAGGTCAACGTGAATACGTCGGTGTGTCTCCAGTCCAGGATAAGCCATAGACTCCATATGCTGCTCTTCCTCGGCAAAGTGACTCACAACAGCTTGCGTCAAACTGTCAAAAATTTGACTTATGCGCTGTTTTCCTGCATTTGCATGCGCCGCATCATAGAGTTCATTCATTATGGCGATCAGTCCTTTATGTTGATCATCCATTTGAGTACTTTGAACCGTAAGGTCATCACTCCAGTTTAAAAGAGGCATAAATTAGTTCTCCCAGGAAATTACGAAATATTTCTAAAGACAAAATTCTTATCGGTGGTTATTTTAAAAAGTATAATTTTTTAAGATTTTTTGTTGATGCTCTGAGTGTAATTAGCGAGGATTAATAGGAAAAAATCTTCAGCCCTTTTGGTCTCACATTCTTTGACCCCATGCTAGGGATCCCCGGCAAATTTCTTGTTTTGCCTTGATCTTTAAATGTTCAAATTAAGATAAAGGCTTCTTAATCTTTTCACAGTCCGCCACCTTAAGGACGGATGCCCAACGCAATTAGAAGCCTTAGATTATTTCGCCACCAATTCATCAACTATGGCATAAAACCTTTTGAAAGCATCAAGTTTGGCGGGACACTGCGCCCAGATCTCTGGCTTATTTTGTATCTTTTCCGCATCAGTTCTTGTGTCATAAGTAATAGTTGCTTGGGCGCAAAAGTGGGCATAGGTTTTGTCACTTAGCTTACGTCGCGGAAAAGCAATGAGATAATCACGTTCTGCGGTATCAAAGTTCGTATGGGGCTCAGCTTGGCATACTACATAATCAGAGCGTGAAACAAGACGCCCTTCATCCATCACAAATTGATTGTGCCCCTCAGGATCAGATCCCGGAGTTTTTTGCTTTACGCGCAAGAATAATGGCGCATCAGGATGGCCCCCATTTTTACAGCGTAGTTTTTCACTCTCGTTATCAGCAAATTTTTGGTTGCAAAAATTGTCATTTAAATTGCTCAGTTCTCCCTCAGATCCGAGAACAATGCCAAGTACTTCTTGATCAGAAACTTTTAACTCGGCATAAGGAGAATTGGCGACAAAATTTTTAACTTCAGGTTTTATAAAAGTGCAGTTATTACAGTGACCATTATCGCGTTGCATCACCAGCCCATCTCCATTTCGGTATGCGGTAACCCAGTCGTTATCGATATTATTGCAGCGTGCGCTATTATCGACAACCGGAAGGTTTTCTGTTGTTAAATAGGACCCAGCACCTACCAAACCCGCAGCTGTGGGAATACCAGCGGCAGCATAAAATAGCTTAAAGCTCGTCCCCGGTTCAGGAAGTATAAAGGGATTATTGACTGCTACCATGCTACGACCAAAACCCCCCAGATCTGCGAGCAAATAGGTATAATAGGCTTCATCCTTAGGCACGGTTACGACCAAATCAAAACGCGGATCAATTTGGCTAGACGAGGAGGATTGCTGAACTTTGGTTATTTCTGGGTTCGCGCCTAGCTTGCGAACAACATATGGGGTCACACTGAGAGCAGCACGGAATTTATCAGCCTGGTCGCAGGTTTTTATCTGAAGTTCTTTATCGCAATAAATGCCCAGTCCAATGGAAACCTCAGAACCATCATCACTATGTTTAATATACCCAGCAGTCAAAAAGGTTCCCGAAATATCTACGGGCTCATTACTTGTTTTCAAATTCGGTGCCGGAACCTGACCGTCAGAAATTGGCGTTTTATAAGTACTCGAGCTTTTAGAAGTTTGCTCGATTTCTGCCTGACTTTGAGCATCCGCGACAGCTTGATCTTGCCGAGCCTCGCCGCCGCTAAGGTAAAGCGATCCTTCGCTACAGCTCATGGCATTCAGTAGTAAAAGACTCTCTACAAAAAATACTAATTTAGCGGATATGCCCTTGATCATCATAATTCTTAGACTCCATATTTTTCTGTAAAAATATAACTAAGAGTTTAGTTCGGCATAAACGCAGTAAAAACCCAATAAAACCCTATTAAACATATATTTTTAGATAGTTATGCATCCCAATTTATAAGGGATTGTTCAGGTAAAAATCAGGAAAGACCCCAAGCTAAACGGCACATCACGCTGAAAATTCAAGCAGGAAAAGCTAAAGACAAGAATTTTTTTCGCAAAGATATAACGAGTTTGCGATAGGACGTTCAAAAACACCCGCACTAGGTTTACCAGAGGGTTTATTAACCACCGCACCATCAAAATATAAGGTGGCTGAGCCTCCAGAATCCAATTTCAGGGCTTCTATAGCACCGTGTGCCAAAAGTATATCAGTAATATCACCTGACATAGTGCAGCCTTTAGCCCCGCCCATGCCTTTCCCATCACAGACAACAAACAATAATTCCTTCTTGTCTGTTATAGCAATCGCGGCTTGAGGATAAAGGACATTTTCCCAGTATAAGGCTTCTGGACCAAAGTCAAATTCATCGCCAATATTAACGAGGCCGCTAGCATTCACCTTAGGCTTAGGCCAAACATAGACGCCACCTTTAATAAAATGTGGCCCACCCGAAATCGCTTGCTCGATATTTTTTGGACAATTACTGTGCCGCTCAGTTGGCGTTTGCGGCCAGTTTCCAGGGACTTTTATCATTTTCATCGTGCCATTTTTATCAAGAACAAAGCTGCTACGGCCCTCATGAATACGAAAGCATTCTCCATCAATAACTTGTGTTCCTTGGGCTGGCGGTGCCCAAGAAAAATAATCACCGTTTATGGCAAGCATGGCATTATGACGTTTTGCAGTACTACTGAGGACCTCAAGCGCTCCTACCCATTTATCACGCGCCTGGGCTACTTTTATTTTCCAGTCACCTTTTTTAAGATCGACAACAGACAGATAGATTTGTTTGTCGCCATCAGCATTAACAAAATTTTGCAGGGTAATCCCTTTCCCCTTATCAATGATATTTTGAAAGCGCAGCGCGGAATGATTGTAGGACATCCGCCCACACCCTAATATGGTAAGAACCACTAATAAAATGCCCACGATAAATTTTGCCATGAGGTGACTCCAAA
This sequence comes from Oligoflexia bacterium, assembly GCA_030432875.1. Lineage (GTDB taxonomy): Bacteria > Bdellovibrionota_B > Oligoflexia > Oligoflexales > JAGOVF01 > JAUILP01. The sequence continues at coordinate 3,093 of JAUILP010000148.1, forward strand.
GAAAAAAGAGCTTTACCCTATTTTAAGGAACTATTTTTCTCTTACCGAACCCATCATTTTTCTATATTGATAAATTACGTATCAAACCCCCATGAGAATCAAACTCTTGCGTCAAATAATTCATAACACCTCGTACTTCCTAATCTCGCAAATACTCAAGTAGACTTGTCAAAAACAGTAGGCGACTTACCTTAGAGGCAGGATATTTTTAGAAAGGCGTCTTTAAAACGGAGTGGCTATGGACTTAGAAAAAATGACCCAAAGTTTGCAGGAAGCTGTGATGACAGCGCAGAAGCTGGCACTCAAGCATCAACATAACAATATTGAGGAAATTCATATATTAAAGGGCTTTTTAGCCAAAGATGAAGCTTTAATCAATCAATTATTAAAGCGCCTCAATATCGATACAAAAAATTTTAATTTAAGTTGCGATAAAGAGATCGAAAAGAAACCACGTTTGAGTGGCAGTGGCTACGATCCGCAAAAAATATATTTTTCGAGCAGTCTTTCCACATTGTTCTTACAGGCAGAAAATACCGCTCAGTCCTATCATGATGAATATTTATCACCAGAACACATATTTTTACAGTTTTTTATGCTTCCCAGCTCAAACCCTGTCGGTGCTATTTTAAAAGAATATGACATCAAAAAAAATGAATTTGAAAGGGTATTAAAAACCATGCGCGGAAATAAACACATAGAAAATCAAAATCCGGAAGCTAGTTATGAAGTTCTTAAAAAATATGGACGGGACCTCGTTGAGGATGCGAAAAATCAAAAATTAGATCCTGTCATAGGCCGTGACCAAGAAATTAGGCGTATTATTAGGGTTCTCAGCCGCAAAACCAAAAATAACCCAGTCCTTATTGGTGAACCGGGCGTCGGAAAAACAGCCATTGCAGAAGGACTTGCCCT
>JAUILP010000149.1 GCA_030432875.1 Oligoflexia bacterium
CTGACCTATATCACTGACGGCAATATCACCAGGAAAGCTGTTTAGGCGCTGGCGGTCAGCCGCCGAGAGGAACCTTTGTGGCATATCATAGGATTATAAGGAGTCCTTTGCTTTTCTGGGACGATAACCTAGTGCAACGTCTCGGTGCTTCAGATATACATAGAGTGTAGGCTTGGAAATGCCGAGCTGCTCACAAATAGCCAACACGCTTAGATCGCCTTCTTTATATAAGGTCTCGGCAGCCATGGCCGTCGCTTCAGCTTTTTTTGATAAGCCCCCGGGACGCCCTCCTTTTCGGCCTCGCTCGCGTGCTGCCTTCAAGCCTGCCTGTGTTCGCTCACGGATTAAGTCGCGTTCAAACTCGGCCAGCGAAGCGAAAATGTTGAACATTAATCTGCCTTGAGGAGTCGTGGTATCAATAGGGTCGTTCAAACTGATTAAGCCTATTTTACGCTCGATCAATTCATTGGTCAGGTTAACCAAATGCCTAAGGCTCCTACCCAGGCGATCCAACTTCCAGATCACCAGCACATCGCCTTTTCTTAGCTGGGACAAGAGTGCTTCCAAAACGGGCCGAGCTGCTTTCGCTCCACTGGCAACTTCTTTTAGGATGTCTTCACATTGTGCCTTTTTAAGGGCATCCATTTGAAGATCAAAATTCTGATCCTTGGTACTCACACGGGCATATCCTATTCGCATAATCACTCTTTCATACTTTTGGCGAAAGTTAAGCATACTCATCAAGATTAAGTAATTTTAACTTTGATTTTATTAACCTGTTTTTCTAACTAAGGCAAGCGGTATTCCTGCACCTGAAAGGAGGCGAACTGGATGCTTTTGTGAGTTAAATTAAACCTCCGTTTTTTCTAACTCACTAATGAGTTAATAACCCCTTGAAAACGATGAAAAAGGGAAAGGCACCGGCAGATAAATCACTCGACTGAATTCCTTAGCGTTGGATTTTGGCTGGATTCTATAAAAACCCCGAATATAAATAGCCCCACAGAATGTTCTATTGACTTTTTAGGACCTTGGAGTAGCGGAATTTCACCCTATAAACATCTGAGATCGCCCTATCCTAATCAAGTCGAAAGACAGGAAGTAGTTTTGCTCAGACTGTCCTTTTTCTGGATGGGCCTGGTGGATAATTTAGGGCTGACTTTTTGAAAAACGGCGCAGAATATATGCAAATCTTTGAAATAAGATTTAGGGTGACCCATTGTGTAAGCGCGCTTACGCCCTAAAAGTGTGTCAACAAGTCTCCATAGCTTTGTGTCGCAGTCCTTGTTATTGACAAATAGTGATTCTTATGATAAAAAGTAATACTCCAGGGGTTCTGGTAAAGATAAATCCCGATCTCTTACATGCTGTGAGGGTCTGGAAGGAGTCCATCAAAAGCAGGGGGTTAGGAACCATGCCCCTTTTGGACCCCTATAGTGATAAATTTTAAAACACGAAATATGGAAACTAAAAAACGCCCGGGTCGGGGCGCATTTCGAACTCCAGAGTTTTACGAATTGCTTGCAGCAATTATAGGACTCATTACTGTTATCATTTCGGTATTAGCTTCCAGATGATAGCAGCTATGATTTTGACCATGGTTAAAGCGTGACAGCGCTTAGATCTTTCACCTGCAAAGGTACGGAATTATCGTTCAATTCTAATCCCGTTCATTTGGGCGGGATTAGAGTATTTGAAGAGTCTGTAGACGAAATGAGTAAGTATTGCCTATTTTCTTGGGTATAGCTTGTGGTTTTTATCCAGCCAGACTAAATAAAATATTCCGTAATACCCAAGAAATCCAGCAATTCTAGCTTCCTCATGCCCTGCATCAAACTGATAAAGAGTAGGTAAATCTTTGTCTTCAAGGCTATCAGGTACAATTGTCAGCGTCTTTTTAAAGTCTAGTTTATTAAGTGAGACATCTTTAGAGTCTAAATCAACAGAATGAAATCTGAAAAAATTGTTACCTTTTTTTAGGTCTTCATAGGTTTTTTGGGACATCACCTTGAGCCTATCTAAGACTTTATGATATAGTGATTGGTCAACTTCTTTGTTGTTAAAACAAAAGCCAGTAGCATTCATAGCTAGATATTCAAAGCAAAAGACAGGCTTAACTTTGTTCGTGGAATAAGCACTTTCGGGGATGTCACTTCCAGGTAAATATCGTTTCACTTCAGAGGAGGGTTCGAAACCCTTAAGAAAGTCACCATTACCTTTTCCACTTTTCTTTTTATTACTCATTTAATAAGCTCGTGTAAAAGGACTTCATTGTTATCTTGGATACTTTTGCTGAGGAAGAATCAAAGGGAAGTAAATTCCCCCGAGCGTCAATCCATGGAGTCTCATTATGAGTTAATATTTCTAGCTGAAAAGAAGAAAGCGCACCATATTTCAAAAGAACCGTATCAACAAGTTCCCGGCGCTTTTTGAGCAGTGGGTTTTTTTCAAGAATCTCTATTTTCTTTTTTGAAGCCAAAGATTTCCCATCATAGTCAAGTAATATTTGCTCATATCCAAAGTCTCGATACTCTCGATAAACAGCAGGGATAACTGGCCCATGAACCCATGCCTCAAATTCCTCATCTATCAACGGGGTTTCGAAATAGACGAGGTTCCACGCTTCGATGTAATAAAGAAGCTTTTGCAGTTTTTTGGGAGTAATAGGATCCCCCATACTATCAAAGTGGTGAATTACATATTTAGCAAGTGCTGAGCTTTCCATTGTAGAGGTTCTTTAGGGTGGAGATCATTTGTTCCGGAAAAAACTCAAAATAAGTAATTATGTTGTTAAAGCACTATATAATACCATTTTTTTTAGAGCACCACGTGTATATGTACTCATTTTAAAAGGCTTTGATGTACTAATACCAATAAAATTAGCTTCAGTGTGCAAGCAATTGATGATCTTGTTTTGGGGATGAGATATTTTCTGTCAGAATCGATTTGATTGAAAAGTAAGGGGCGAATGAAAAAGCCCTACATAATAGTTATGATAAAACGCGTGGGCAAATTCTCCATTTTGGCTAGGTAGGACCTAATCTAGCCCAACGTTTTACCTTTTTGTCGCTATATTGATGGAGACCCACTGTAACTACCCCCTCCCGCGAATCCAGTTAAAAACATAAGTGAATTACTGCCGTAGATTTACTCAAAAAATCAAATGCCCAACGTAGAAGAAGGTAAAAAGGATGAGTTAACTCCGCCCAAAGCAGATAAAAAGCACATAGCAAGTCAATTCATTAAATGGGGGATTGGATTAATCCCATATACAGCTGGAGCAGCTAGTGAAATTTTTGATCTCTTTTACCAATCTGGTTATGAAAAACGCTTGGAAATGTGGCGAGAAGAAGTCTCAGGTAGAATCAATCAACTATCTGAAAAAATTTCTTTGGAAAAATTGTTAAGAGATGAAGAATTTCATTCGCTCCTGACAGAATTAACTTTTATAGCTCTCAGAAATCATCAGCAAATAAAGCTAGAAGCTGCACTCAACCTACTTTCAAATAGCCCGCTTTCTACATTAGATTATGACTTCAAAAAACTGTTTGCCATTTATATCGACCAGTTTACAGGGTTTCACCTGAGAACGCTGTTCATGATTTATGAAAATCAGCAGTGCGAAGGAAAACCAGGCCATCTTAACGGAAAGGAATTGAGGCAACGATTGAAAGAAGATATTTTTATCAACGACACCCGACTCATGAGCGCCATCATGGAGGAACTGGATGCCGTGAAAGGACTTGTAGAAGGCAAAAGCATACAGCCTTCTAATCAGAACATTCGATACTTGGTTCTTTCCCATATAGGCTTATCTTTCATTGAAATGATAAGCAAGAAACCCTAATCATTTTGTGTTTTTACTCCTACGGGTGTAGGACAATTTTCCTCAAGCACATTTTTTTATCAGATTCTGGACATTGTCCCATTGTTGATTTTTGTGTGCAACCCTGAGATTGACAATTTGCTGTGCGCCTGGTTTTGTCCATCGTTGTC
>JAUILP010000064.1 GCA_030432875.1 Oligoflexia bacterium
CGCGTTGGGTTTGACGCGCGCAAAAAATGTCGTGATCAAACTCACAGGAATCCCCACAGCGCTCACAAGAATAGGATATAGAAGGGCGTTCCAGCCACCTTCTGTAATGGCAACAGCACTCGCGCCAATCACTAAAGCAGCACAGGTTGCTTCAGCGCAGGAACCAAATAAGTCGGCCCCCATTCCGGCAATATCTCCAACATTGTCACCTACGTTATCAGCAATAACCGCTGGGTTACGCGGATCGTCTTCAGGAATCCCTGCTTCGACTTTACCCACTAAATCAGCCCCAACATCAGCAGCTTTTGTATAAATCCCGCCACCAACACGTCCAAAAAGAGCGACAGTAGATCCGCCAAGGCCAAATCCTGCCACAACTTCCATGGCGATGTAAGGCTCAGGGATAATATTGAGAAAAACTAAAGAGGCCATGATTAGGCCCAGTACAGCAAGTCCTGCCAGCGCAAATCCCATCACGGCCCCAGAATTAAAGGCAACGCGAAAGGCTTCAGTAAGGCTTATGCGGGCACGAATAGCAGTGCGGACATTGCCTTTTGTTGCGATCTTCATGCCGAGAAAGGCGGATAGGCTAGAAATAAGTGCCCCAGAAATAAAGGACAGCGCGGTGAGGATGCCCTCGTTGATTTCCGGCGTATTGCCATGATCGAGGGTAAAACTAATGAGTATGGCAAATGCGGCAACAAACAGGCCGACGAAAAGGTATTCTCTTGATAAAAAGGCCATAGCCCCAGATTCAATCGCCCCGGAGATTTGCAGGAATTTTTTCACTTCTTCTTTGGAGCCATCAATTCTGATCGCAAGAACTTTTTGGGCAAAAACTCCTGCGGTAGCAAAGGCGATAATGGCACAAATAATAATTATTGCGATCATTCCCACGTTTCTAGTCTCCTAAGATTATTTAATTTATGGGTTATTATTGTAAAAAATCTTAATATTTTTCAGACTTGTGAAATTAACGGTAAACATCATTTGATGCAACTTATTTTTTCAGGGGTGGAGATATAAAAAGTAAATAAAGCCGAGGATAACAGGAGCTTAATAATTTATAGGTCGAGGTTTAGGGGTTTGGAACATACCTTAAGCAGTAAAGGGGAGCGGGCCATCTTGCATGCCTTTAGGGATTCAAGTTAGCCCGCTCAGAACTTTAAGCTATCTCCTTATTTTTTCTTTGCTGCTTTTTTAGCAGGCTTCTTTTTCGCTACTTTTTTAACCGCTTTTTTCACGATTTTTTTAGCAGCTTTTTTTACGGGTTTTTTCGCTACTTTTTTAGCAGGTTTTTTAACCGCTTTTTTCACGATTTTTTTAGCAGCTTTTTTCACGGGTTTTTTCGCTACTTTTTTAGCAGGTTTTTTAACCGCTTTTTTTACAACTTTTTTTGCTGCCGCCTTTTTTGCTGGTTTTTTCTTCGCAGCAGCCTTTTTCTTCGGTGCTGCCTTCTTACCTCTAGTTAAAGTTCCTAACATACGCGTCCTCCCTAAAAGGTTATCAAACTCGGAAAGAAACGAGTTCTCTCCACGAACACTTCACGAAAAAAATATTCGGTAAAAATTTAAAAAAGTTTAGCATTTTCCACTCATTAAAATTAAGTCTACGTGGCATCGCTTGATGATTTTCTAACGATATTAGAAATCCTCTGCTTAACATGCCAGAATTATAAGTTTATCTTTCTGCCAAATACTTTGAGCGCTTCCTCTGCTTTTGTTGAAAGAATTTTTTTATTTTGCGTTAGGGGTTTTTGTGATGCGCCGACAATTTGTTTTGTGCTGTCTGTTGCTCTGAGTTTTTTGTCACTCATCTGGATGATTCCAAAACCTGTGCGGGCAAATTGCTGATAGTTTTCTCTGCCAAGGAGCATCACGATCTGAATATGATGCGGTTCCTGGGCAAGAAGAAAATCCTTCAGTGATTCCCTGGCGAGCTGCGGCGTATTTTGTTCAAAATTTAAGTAGACAAGAATAGGCGGGGCTTTTTCCTCAAGCTTTAGGGGCTCAAAAAAAACATCCATACCTAAGTTTTCTTTGAGCACGTTCCGGCATCCTGAAAGCTCTCTGCAGGCATCCAAAAAAGGCTTGAGTACCGATTCATCATAAATCATGTGCGGTAAATCGTATTTTTTCAAAAAGGCCTGCCATTTTTGCTGCACGCCTTTTTTGACCAAATCAAACTGCTTAACCACAAGCTCAGGGAGCTTTGCTTGGGCCGAATATTCATTAAGCTTATCGAGTAAGTTTTCTTTCTCGTGCTTAAATCTAATAATTGATTTTGCCTCAGCAATGATCAAAGACAATTCTTTTGGCGTTTCCTTTCGCATGCTTCTTGTGAGATCGCGCCAGTCGCGGATGAGTTTTACCAGTTTGGTTGCCGAAACCTGAAACTCCGCCATATCAAGTTGCAGTTGTTTTTTTTCACATTCAAGTTCTACTATCGAGGTGATCTGACGAATATGGACGAGTAAATCTTCGACATTCTCATAGGGGAGATCTTCGGAGAGGTACGATGATTTTATCTGCTGCCAGTCTTGCTTCTGCGCCCCCATTCTGGTAACCAGCTTTTCAATATGGTCTTTGACGGGCTGTAAGTAAACCTGTCCCAACTCACTATTTTCTCTAAGATAAAGCTGCAAACTGCTTAGCTGACCGCCGCATTTTTCAAGGCGCTGCCAAATGTCTTTGGTATGAAAGATATCTTCTTCGATTTGCGCGCGTTTAAGGACTGCTCTTGATTTTGAAGGTCCCGGCACCATTGCTTTTAGGGCACTCATGGCTTTTGCTAACGCATCGTTTTGTTCCTTGCTTACACGACTTTCTATTTCACTCAGTGCGCGTTCTTTAAATAGTTTATAATCATTCAGCACTTCACTTTCTTCATTAAATGCAGAAAGCGTATTATTTATCGCGGTTTCCGCTTCATGAAAGGTTTCGCTGAGACCTTGAGTCGCTCTATTAATATTTTGGAAAAAAGACTTTTCTATAGTGCTAAAAGCATCGATGAGCTGAGTGGTTGCTAAAAGCTCAGCATACTTATTAAGAATTTCACGCCACGGGGTATCTTTATAAATATGGCTAATAAAACCATTATTCTCAAATTGCTCTAAGTCCATATTGATGGCATTTAAACGCATTTTAACGGCTTTGATTTCTTCTTTTCTCTCCTCGAGATCCCGGACTAACTGCTCAATGTTGCTGATGAGTTGGAGTTCGGTCAGGATGCGTGTGGCGCTCAGTTGCTGATCAGGAGGAATCGCAAGTGAGCTAATAATGGATTTTTCAAAGCTGTGTGCATGCTGGTGCGCTGCTTGTATTTCCTCAATATGACTCGCTATTTCTATCAACTCACTTAGCGTTTTATTCTCTGCTTGGATAATATTTCCGGCTTGGTGCTGAACCCTTAATAGGTGCTCCTCAAGAGACTCGTGCATGGAGCTCAGGGGCGTTTCTTCGTAATACTCTTTACCCACGAAATGGCTTCGTGAGCTTCGGATAACCGTGGCCCAAAGCTGCGCTGATTTTTTTGCCTTAGGATTTTCGTATCTAATGTCCAAATCAAGCATCGCCGCGAGCAAAGATTTTTGCACATGTTCTTCAGGGATGAGTTCGCCTTCGCGATAAAATTCTTGGTTGCGGCCATTTTTTTTGATGCGCCAGGTGCACTGCGTATCATCTTCTAAAGTTACTGTTATTTGCTCACCGGGAGACAAGGTCTCAGAAGTAAATATTTTTTTAAGTCCTCCCAGAAGCGTGAGCGCCTCATTTTTGGTTGTATCACCAAATAAATAAGTGGAAGTAAATCCCAGCTCACCCTGTGAAAAGGAATACTCCTTCAAGGTGTTTTTGTCGGCGTTATAAATAATGAGACTTTTAATGCGCAAAAGAAATTTTTCCCTTATAAATGCTTTTGGCGATATTTACGCGTATATTAAAAAGCAATAACTATGGGATTGCCTTAATAACAAATTTTAATGTGTGGAACTTATTTTTTTATTTTACCATTAAAAAGTTTAAAAATACAAGGATTTGACCTTTTCGCGATGAATCTCAGTTGATCAAGAAATGACTTGTAGCCTCAGGCTCACATGATTTCTGCTTTAATCACCCGTTAATGGAAGTGCAAAATGCCAACTCTATTGTCTTCTCTTTCCCGTCTTATGCGTCTTCTTCCACCCGAATGGGCGCATGACCTAGCGCTCTTTGGTTTGAAAAACTTCAACCCCAAAATAGCTTTATTTGATGAAAGTAACAGGGCAGAAAAACTGCAAACTCATGTAGGCGAATTTAGGCTTCCACACCCTCTGGGGCTTGCGGCTGGTTTTGACAAAAATGCCAGAGCTTATCGTGAACTAGGTTCACTAGGATTTAGTTTTGTCGAAGTGGGAACGGTGACCCCAAAACCACAGGCCGGAAATCCTAAGCCTCGCATATTTCGGCTGGCTGGGCAGCGTGCTTTGATAAATCGCATGGGCTTTAATAATGATGGTGCTGAAGCGATGGCGCTCCAGATCCCCAGTCTCCCTAGCGCGGAGCAGTTGATTTTAGGGGTTAATATCGGTAAAAATAAAAATACTGCCGCTGAGCACGCTTTAGATGACTACCGTATTTGTTTTGAACGCTTAAGCCCTAAAGCCCACTATGTTGTGATCAATATTTCTTCCCCCAATACTCCAGGTTTAAGGGATTTGGCGGGGCCAGATTTTATTAAAGGGTTGGCTTCCTTTATAAGCCCAGAGGAGCGTAAGAGAACATGGATAAAATTAGACCCAGATCAGTCCCGCGAGCATTTTAAAAAAACGGTGGAAACAATTGCCGCGCAGGGTTTTGTTGGGGTCGTTTTAACCAATACCCATAGAGTTGAAAAACCCGAAACAGGTGGACTTAGTGGTGCTCCTCTTGCTGTGCGTGCGGCTGCTCACCTTGAATATGCCTGGGAAGTGCACCAGGGTAGTTTAGCGATGATTTCGAGTGGGGGGATTTTTAGTGGCTTAGATATTCTTGAAAGGATAAAAAGAGGAGCAAATGCTGTACAAATCTACACTGCTTTAGTATATATGGGGCCTTTAGTCGTGAAGAATTTGCTGCGGCAGCTCAGTGAGGAAATGGATCTCATCGGGTGTCAAAGCCTTGAAGATATTAGGGGTTCCCATTATCATCCTTAGTAACTTCCTAAAAAAAATACAGATTTGCGGCGTTGCCAGCTGCTCTCCGCTGCTCATTTACTCAAGGTAAACGGGGCTTCCGTGCTCGGCGGCGTCTTGCCTGCAAGCACATTTTGAGAAGCTAGCTTTCTTTGGGGGAACGCCATGTTATGATGGTACAATTCGAATATTTTTAGCGGAAAGACGAGAAATGAGTTTAGAAATTGTGCGAAAAATTAGAGGAAATCTTCATGGCTCTGTCGATGTCAGCGCCATAGAAGATGAAGTCATTGCGCATCCTTGGATGCAGCGTTTGCGCCGCATAAAACAAACGGCTTTTTTGTCATTGGTATTTCCCAGTGCCACCCACACGCGTTTTGAACATTCTTTAGGGGTACTGCATTTGGCCGCCATCGCCTGGGAAAGGATTTGGCGCAATCAAAAAAGACTACTCGATTCGGTAAAAAAATTTCCTGACTACGCCCAGAGGGAGAAAAAAGGCGGTGGTGAGCTGTGTCATGGTCTCATTGCACCAACCGAAATTTTTATGTCTTCTGTCGCCAGTGATGCTTATATTATGCAAACCGTGAGATTAGCTGCTTTGATGCATGATCTAGGGCATCCCGCATTTTCTCATAGTGGCGAGCGTTTTCTTCCGTCTTTAGAAGTGGTAGTCAAAGAAAATGCGGATCTTCCGGGTTATTTGTTAGATTATTTTAGGACTGTGATAGAGCAGGAGAAAAACCGGGGGCGAACGGCCAAAGCATCACATGAAATTTATACTTTGATATTTATCCACAAAATTCTCGAGGAAATTAACACCGAGCGTCCTGATCTTGACCTTATTATTGATCCGCGTGATGTTATAGCGGTCATCAATCCCCGTATAAGCTTGGCGGAAAAATCGCCCTTAGCAAAACATAAACTTCAGCAGTTTTGTCATGAGATTGTTTCAGGTGAAATTGACGTCGATAGGATGGACTACTTACTGAGAGACTCACAGGAGTGCGGTGTTATTTACGGGGTATTTGATGTTCAGCGTATTTTGGATTCGCTCATCGTTTATGTTGATCCGGTGAGTGAAGAGCTCCATCTCGGTCTTCAGTATAGTGGCCTCGCGGCTTTTGAGGATTATTTGCGTGCTCGTCATTCGATGTATCTTCAGCTCTATTTTCATAAAACGTCTGTAGCAGCCGAGGTGATGCTCAAGAACCTGACGACGATGCTCGGTGGTTGGACGCTACCGGCAAAAGCAGAGGCTTACGCAGGGGTTGACGAATACAATATATACGGACTCCTGCAGGAAGAAGCAAAGCGCACCCTCCCTGATCCTCGGGAGCAAAAAGATTTTATAGAAATTCTAGATAATCTCCTCCTTAACCGCAGGCTATGGAAGCGCGTTTATGAAATCAATACGTCTCTGCTTTCAGAAAGTGAAAAATCTATTTTAGAAAAAGTTGGTGACATAATCCAGGCATTGGGGCTGCGTTTTGACGCCTTATCTTCAGCGACCACTTTGACACGATTTAGGCCTCGCAGCGAAGATGAATATTCTAAAAATTATTTGCGTGTGGTTAAAAAGGATAAAGTGCAGATTCTTCGCGTGATGCCGATTGAAGATTTTTCAGATATTATCAATAAGAATGCGACACGGCAAATTCACCGCGTCTATGTTGAAGATGTTAAACCCGGCCAGGGCAAAGTTTCTCCCTGGGATGTCATCAACGCTATTCGCAGTACACTTGATGACTCAAAGAATTTTTAGATATGAAATTAAAGTCACTCATTCTCTTTCCAGCAAAACTCAAAAATCCCGCCACTTACCGGACAGGGCGCTACCGTATATAGCACAGGCTCTGATATATTCGCGGCAGCATCGAAGACCTGAAGCCTAAGGGTGGCATTTTCACTTGAAGAAGATGGAAACAGTATGTCCCCAGCATTGAATGTCAAATCGTCACCACAGAGAGCGCCTGCATTTGTGGGGTCAGGTGATTCTTCGGTACCGGCAATATCAAACCATGCGATACGGTTATCGCTACCATCACCGCCCCCCCCCGGTTCTAAGAGCAGGCATTTGCTTGGCTTTGAAAAGCGCAATACAAAGTCACTGATGGTCGCAGGTGTGATAAAAAGGGTATTATCAAAAATATAGGCCTGGGCATTTGTTCCCTTGGCAGCCGTTTTCGGCGCAAATCCAAATTCACCTAAATTGTTGATTTTTTTTCCCACTACCAGAGGATTCAGATCAATATCTGGAGGCGAAAAATCGACATAAACAGTGCGTCTGTTTTCTTTGTTCACGGGATCATCTTCACTAATATTGCCAAAAATATCCTTTATAAAGAACTTAAGCCTCTTACTGCCCGTGGCTTCCAAATCATAACCAATGCTATCCCCCGGAATCGTTACAAGACCTGCCGCGCTGCAACTAAAAAAATTTACCTTGCTCGTATCGACCTGGAGCTCATCAAGAATGGCAATACTCTCGCCCTCACCGCAATTTTTTACTTCAACCTTAAAGCTGACGCCACTGCGACCTGAAATAATATTTTCGCTAGCGAATTGGTTGCTCACGGTAAAAAGAGCGTTGAGCAATATTGGTTTAATGGTATATTTTTTGCCATATAGTAGGTATGGCTTTACTTCGCCCTGAGAATAATCTAATTCGTTTCGTCGTGAAATAATTTCTATGGTAAAGGTGCCATTGGCCGAATTATTGCTAAAAAGAGCGGGGATATCCAGAGTAATTTCAGAACTAAACGTATTGAGAACCTTTTGGGTAAGCACAGAGCCTGTTGTTTCATAGCCTTCATAGATATTAAATGTTAACGGTCTGAGATCTAAGTTTTGGGGGTCAAGACGCAGTGTCACCTCAGTGGCACTTATTTGTGCCACGTCTGCGGTACCAAAAGCGTCATCTTGCATACTCAAGGTGTTGACTTCGTCAGCGAAAAAAGCGCGAAGCTCTCCGGCAAGCGGGCGGTTTTCGCTACATGCATTGAGAGTTATACTAAATTCCTGATAGACCTGTGCGTCATATACGCGAGGAAAGCTTAGATAAGGGCAGTAGCCATCCTTAAAAGCAACAACCTGAAAATTAGGTTCGTTTCCAGAGGTATTTATGCCGTAAGGTGCCGCTTTACCCAGGTCGTTGGTCAGGACAAAACTGGGCGGAAAGTTTTGCTCATCCCAGAGACGAATGGGACGCGTGCTATCTAAATTGATGATGGCAACACTTGCCCCTTCGATCGGGCTGCCATCAGAAGCAACAACGGTAACATCAGCAAATCCTGCCGCGGCCAAATAAACCTGCCCAAGGGCAAAGCTGTCTTTGGCTGACAATATACTACTGCGGCTTACAGGGATAAGCCCATCGTACAGTGATAGGGTTTGATTTTCATTATTCATATCTCCCCAAATTTGCATGCGACCAAACCCTAGGGGCTTTTGCGCAAAATCACCCGGCGCAAAATCGGTGGGAACATTATTTCGCCCCATGCTGGTTATGCGGTCAATGACACCCAGTTCATCGGTTTTTATTAGGGTGTTGAGACTGAGGGTAAAAGAAAAAAAATGGGTCTCAGCACTATAGTCTATTGGGGCAGTCTGCACACCGTCTTTACTGATATTATATTTAAAATATTCACTGATATCAGTATCATCAGCAAATGATCCGGTTATCGTAATGCTGTCTTTATCTTTGATGTTTGCATTTTGGGGTTCGCCACAACAAAAAAAAACCAGGGGTAATAAAACCCCTAGTTTTTTGCTTACTCGTGATGTGCGACTATTTTTCCTGAGACGAGAGGACATAATTTTCCGTTTTACCAAAGAAGATATCATAACTCATACAGCCTTTGGAGCCGCAGTGTGCTGGGCCATAGTACTTACTCTGGTATTTTACCAAATTGCCTTCTTCAAGTCCTTCTGTTTGGGTTTGCAAATTTTTTGCAACTTCCTCATAGCCTGTATCAATGCGAGTGATTCCGATGCCTTTGGCCGTAAACAACTCGCCTTTTTCCGAAACGCCATTTTTGTTAATATCGACCCAAACCATAAGCTTTGCAAAGACGGGATCAGAGGCATCAAGGTAGCCTTTGTTAGCACTGTCATATGCCTGCAGAGCAAGATAGCCGTTGGCTGCGCGGTCGCCACTGGGGAGTTTTGATGCCTCGCCAAAAAGCTCGCGACCATCATCAATAATGCCATTTTGATTTAAATCGATGGCAAGAAAGCCGCTGTCTGTATTGATCCAGCCAGTGCTATCCTTAATCCCATTGGCATCGATGTCAAATCGAGCAAGGGAACGAAGAGGACTTACGGTTTGGATCATCTCATGACCTTTTAATTTTAGGACAATAGGACTAAAGGTATTGAAGGTGTGGTAGCATATTTTATTATCATTAGTTTCCCCCGGAGTTGTGGGGCCATTAAATGCCTGTACGGTGATTTTACGACTCCAATGACAATTTCCCATCTTTTGAATGGCTTTGGGAAGCGGTATACTGTAGCGCTTAATGCCCGGGGCTACAGTATTGACCAGCGAAGAGTTTAGGGCTGCTACATCAACATTAACAGAATATTTTTTCCAATTTGTATTGGCTGTGCTTTCTACGTCAATTTGAAATCTTGTTGCGTTGCCAAAAATATCTAAAACAAAAGTAGACTCACCGTTCTGGACACTCACATTTTGATCGGGTTGTAAGGCAGCCAAGCCCATGGCTTTGGGGTCAGTAGGGTCTAAAGCAAGGATTTTAAGACCATTCGTTACAAGATGCTGCCCGCTTTGCGAGGCATTGCTTAAGTTTCGAGCTCTTAAGCCCAAATTGCCATAGCACTGCCAGCCATTTGCACCGTAGCAACCCCCTATGCCATGATCAAGATCATATTTATTGCCCCAAGTATAGCCTACTAAATTATCCTTAGGAATGAGTGTATTGGGATTTTCACCATCCCCACGTAAGGCATGGATTTGGCAGTCCGAGATGAGATTAGCATTTGTGTTGGGGCTAGGAGGTGTTTTGCATTCTGCGGTGGCCAATGCTGCGTCTGTATGATGAATATAGCGATGCTGGGTAAAGAGGCAAGATGCTCCACTGCTCAGTTGGATATCTTCGGGGACATCGGTCATATGATCAATCGCTTCATTAGCAATATCTTCGTAACCAAGTCGCTGAGCGAGAATTTGAATTAGGTAAAAGGCATTATTAATATTTGTGGTGTTTAGTACCACAGTGTTAGAGATATTAATAATCGTTTCATTCAGATTATCTTGCTTTTGCTCAAGTGCTATAATACGGTTTTTATTATCTTCATTTCTGGCTAATACATCTTTGGCAACAACATAGACATCTTCGATCGCGCCACTGAGCTGCATAACTGAAATATCATTTGCGGTTAATTCGCCAATGTACTGAGCTATGCGTGGCTCGTATTCAGAGCAGCGTGAACCAAGATCATCGTGACACATTTTGGCTAATTCAGCTGTAATAGAGCCTAATTCTTTGACTTGGGTATAAAGCTGAATAATATCATGGTAAAAATTAGTTTGACTGGCATATAGATTAAATTCTTCGAGAAAAGCAGTACTAGATATAACAGCAGACACAAAAGCTTCTATTGAAAGTGAGCAGCTTGCCGAAGTACTGATCGTTGCAGAGGTATTTGTCGTAAGGAGAATGTACAGGAATAAACCATTTGCATCCACATTTTCTGTGATTGAGGCTCCATTCAATAAACCAAGATCGTTAACTGGGGGTAAGGGGAAGTCGGAGCCGAATATAATCTGGTTAATAAAGGCAATCGCTACATCGAAAAAGTAGGGTCGTCCCAATATCTCAAGAATCGCAGCATCCACCGGAGCTGCATTGGTATCACATGTTATAGTATTCCTAGCTATTTCTTGGAATTGCCTTGCCGCATTGCCAGTCAAAATATTTCTTGCGATGACATCAACGACATCTTGCTCAGCATTTGCTCTTGTGCTATTGATGGCTTTTAATCGTGTGACAATTTCAGAGGCTTTGCCTTCAAAACGGTCGCGAAAGCTCACAAATTTTTTAGAGTCAGGAAACTGAGCGCTCAATTCATGAAAAAATGCTTCCCGCATCGCTTGGGCTCGTTGTAGTTTTTCAGTGAGCTGGGCATTATCCTGGGCAAAGGCTTTTGCGACTTCTTCGCCAAGGAAGGAGACGGCGCTCATTGCTTCATTTCTTACGCCATCAAGTTTATTATCAAATTCTTGCTTAAAGGCATTAACCAAATCAGTGACATCATCAATTCTAAGATTGGTATCCTTAAGATCCTTTTTAAGTTGCTCTATAGCCTTGGCAGTTTCTGCATCTTTAGCATTAAGATTTTTAAACTCCTGTTCCATAGTTTTAAGGTTTCTTTCAATGGCTTCCTTGTTTTCTCTTGCGAGCTTTTGTACTTTTTTTATTTTATTTGCTAATCTTTCTAATTTTTTCTCAAGTCGTCTAACTTCCGAAGTGACTTTCTCATCAAGGGCACCTAAGCGGCTTTCTTGTTCTTTGATTTTTTTATCTAACTCAGCTTTTAAGGACTCATCGCCTTCTTTGATGGCTTCAGTCAGAGCAATTTTTAAATTATTAATCTCTATTTTTATTTCATTGCGGACTTCTGTAACCTGTATGATTAAGTAATCATAATGCTCATTCTCCCTGGCATCGATTGTCGTAACTTTATCCCCTAATGCAGCCAGAATTTCGCCAAGTTTATCTAAATCACTTTTAACAGCTGCTAGTTCTTTTTTGGTCGCGTAAGTCTTTGCTGCGTATTCCTGAAACTGCACGAGCTGTTCTTGGGTTTTGGATAATTCATTCATGAGATCGACTTGCAGAGCACTAAGACCTGCTTCAAGGTCAGATTTCGTCGCGTAGTTGGTCAAAATATCAATTTTAACGCTTTCCAATTCTTTGTCTAAGCCCAAAATTTTAAGATCGAGCTCTTTTTTATAGTCTTCAACTTTTTTTTCGAGTGTTGCGATATCTTCTTTAATTTGAGCATCAGCTTCTTGGCGGGCCTTGGTTTCTTTCTCGATTTCTTCGGCTAACTGAGTGTCTTTTTGTTTGAGTTGCGTGATTTCCTTTTTAGCACCTGAATCCGTATCAGCGACGACATCATCGCTCATAATAGATACCTCGCTCGCTGCATCGGCTATAGCATTTTTGCCGACATGGTCAACTTTTGAACAGCCACCGATTAAGGCGATTATTCCTAATAAGTTGGCTGTTTTTCTTCTGATAAGCATTGCTTAGCTCCTTCTCGTAAAAATTGTATGACGAATAGGGAGCTTATCGGATGTCTAAAATAAAATTGTGAGTAAAATTAATATTAATAAATATTTATAGATACTTATCATGTGCAATTCCTGCGTTTACCCGAATTAGATTTTGGAAAAGAACAGCTGATGCGGCTTTGAGAAACTTCCTCGATAGGTCACTTGACAGCCTTGGTTTTGATGCGCATCACGGGTATCTGGTGTTCTGAGAACGGGGAGTGGGAGTATTAAAATATATAGCCCAGTCCTAGGCTCAGCCGATATTCGCTACCTTTATATTCCAAAGCCCCTTCTTTGGGGAGGGTGATTTTTTGGTTATAAAATGAGTACTGACCAAGTAGTTCCAAAATGAAACCAGCTCTGAGTTGCGAAAAACGGTAGCGAATACCACCAAAAACCTCGCCAATCATCATGCTCTGGCTCCCCTGTTTCAGCTCACTGGCACCCGACGCACTCATCAGAATTTTTTGACGCAGGGGAACTTTGAAGCTTGCCCCAAAGATGCTCGGATATAGGGGCATAAATTCTATGCCGGAGGAAACCCCCATCCCTTGTAAACTCAGAATATAATCCTCATCTTCCCAGCTCAGCTTGGAAATAATACGCTCAAGCGCAGTCACGCAAGTCCAAAAACGCGAAATAAAACCTTCAAACGTCGGTCGGTAACACAGATTTAATGATTCTTGTTCCATCTTTACGGTTACGGGCGGCAGACTTAGTGTGCTTTCAATGTTAATGCGGGCATTCCCTGCTTGTGACTGACGTTGATAGATTAGGCCAAAACGATTCAGCCAGGACGAATATTTTAAGTAGGGCGGGAATATATTGACGCTAAAGCCTACCAGGGTTATTTGAGGATGAGCATCATAGCCAATCAAGATGGGAAGGTAATGATAATCGATTCTTGTCATATGAATGTAACTCAGGACACTTGGGTTTACGAGCATGACACCATAACTAAACGCTCCTGCCCCAAGTTTTTGCTCCTCCTCAGGTAAGTCAATATGCTTCGCATACGCCACGGGATAACCCTTTAGAGTCGCCGTATCCTCAATAAGCGTTTCAGAAATAACGGCGCGCGCAAACCCGCTTTTGTTTACCTGGGAGACACGGATAATGGCAAGAATTGTCTGCTTTTTTTTATCCAAAATATAAAATTTTTGATCTCGTAAATTGCCACGGATATTGAGGGTTTTCACTTTAAATATTAAATTATTACCAGAAATTTTGCGCACCTCGGTAGTTTTTTTACCCGGAAGCAAAAGGGGCTGGCCAAAGCTCTGAGGTATCGGAGCAATCAGGAGCAATAATAAGAAAATTATATAATTCATATTCTATATCTTAATGAATTTTCAGGACTTCTGTATAGGGTTAATAGAAGTATTTTTTTGTCTTTCTATAATTTCTTCATGAGTGCTGGAATTTGCCTTAATGCCTCTCCTTAGGTGCTCTGAATTTCAATTGATGGTAAACAACGGACAAAAAATAGTTTAAAATAGCGGATATACTTAATAAAAGATCTTTAGGTTCTCTGTTTAGAAGTAGTGGAAAAAATGTTTTTTACCCCATTAAATATTTAATCTCTATAGGTGCTGCCATTAAAAATACATTAGTTTATTCAACCAATAAACAGGATACCTCCCCTTCACCCCAAGAAAAGGGCCGGGTTAAAAACGCTCCCTCTGCCGGACCAATAAAGATGCGTTTAGAAACTAAAGGTCGTGGGGGTAAAAAAGTCACGGTGCTTTTTAATCTTAGTTTTACAGACGTAGAGGCGAAGAAGCACTTGAGTGCCTTAAAAAATCAGCTTGGCACAGGCGGTACCTATAAAGAACACACTCTTGAGTTTTCAGGTGATGTGCGTGACAGAGTGGAAAATTATTTTAAAAAATTAGCCATGCCGCTAGTCCGGGCGGGGGGCTAAGGCACGCCTAAAATCGTCAGGACTGACCGCGACCCTCTCACCCTACAATTTTTTGGCCTTTGTGGCGGTAAAAAGCTGCAAGAAAGTATTGCCCTTTTAGCGAACAGCAGTGTAAATTAGGGGCAGTTTCTACTTTGCTATCTTTTTAAGGAGTGGCGTTATGGCTCAGGGACAAAATGCATCAGACTTCAAACCCATTATTATTGGTGGCCCCTGCACGGCAGAATCCTACGGGATAATGGATGAAGTCGCTGCAGCAATAGCTGAACTCGCTCAAACTCTGGGATTTACCTATTTTTTTAAAGCGAGTTTTGATAAAGCCAATCGCTCAAGTTTTTCGAGCTACCGAGGCCCAGGCATGGAAACGGCCTTGGGCTGGCTGCATGATATAAAAACAAAATATAAGGTGCAGATTCTCACTGATATTCATGAGACCCACCAGGTGAAAACAGTGGCCGAGGTTGCTGATGTTTTACAAATCCCTGCTTTTTTGTGCCGTCAAACGGATTTGCTGATCGCAGCTTTAGAAACAGGGAAAATCGTCAACGTCAAAAAAGGACAGTTTCTCTCTCCTTCTGCTGCCTTTAACATAGTAGAAAAAGCTTGGGAAAGCGGTTTGGCTAAAGCAAATGATGAAAAGCTCTGGCTTACCGAACGCGGCGTCAGTTTTGGCTACGGAACACTCGTGGTTGATATGACGGGCCTAAAAATAATGGCAGAGAGCAAAGCTCCCCTTATTTTTGATATCACCCATAGCACCCAGCTCCCCGCAATGGGTGGTGATTCTGGTAAGGTTTCAGGGGCGCGGCGCGAGTTTGCTCCGCTACTGGCAAGATCAGCAGCGGCAAGCGGATATTTACGCGGATTTTTTCTTGAAATTCATCCAGATCCCAGAGTCGCAAAAAGTGATGCGTTAGCGCAGTTATCGATTCCCCAGGCTCATGCCTTGCTCAAACAGGTTGTACCACTTTGGAAGCAGGCTAGAGAATTTGCGCAAATCGACGCTATATTTCACTAACCATAATAATGATCAAGTAAAAAGAATAACTGAAGCGGCTTTGAGGAACTTCCTCGATATGTCACATGTGACAGACTTAGTTTTGATGCGCATCACGGGTTTCTGGGGGAGCGGGGGCATTAGGTCGGTTAGCGTGCGTATCTTTTTTTTTGGTTAGGATCTTGGCGATAAATTTATTTTATAGCTGATAAACAAACAGTTCCCAAGGTTTTTTCAATTTCGTCAATTGCCGTTTGCACGCTATTGAGAAGATCCTTGTCTAGCCCCTTGGAGGTTTCAGCTTTCTGTCTAAGAAATTCAAGAATATCGCAGCGCGGAATCAACGGTAGCATACTCAGCATAAGCATCTGCCCATATTTTTCCCCGTATTTAATCCCTTGATAGAGTTCATCCAAAAACAGGGCAGGAATATCATCAGGAGAATCTAGTGAGAGCAAATAATACTTGACCAACTTGGCGTGCTCATCACGCAGGGCGGGTGTGAAAAATGTTTTCCCCGTTCGGTCCCCATCACCCATTAATAGATAGCGTACGATCCATGCAAATCCTTCGGGACTCATTGTTTCTTTTAAATATTTGGTGGCCGCAGCCCGCGTTTCTTCATAGGGACTAAAATATTTTAATTTTCCGACATCTTTATCATCAAATACTAATTCTCCCGTCAAAAGGCGCGCAAATTTATCACCAATAGAAGGGTCTATTTTTAAAGCGTCTAGACGCGCGATAGCCCAGCTACGAAGGCTCGGATCGGACATTCCCATGATGCTTGCCAGAGCCATTTGAGCGCCTGCATGATCGCGGGCATTTATGAGTTCAAGAGTTTTATCAAAATTTATCTGCTGCTGGGGATACTTGGGATCTGGTGTATGACTCAGAAAATTAATAGCAAGAGTCATTAACGAGTCTCCGCCCAGCGAGCGAGACTCAAGGTAGCGATAAATTTTTTCTTGCTGCGTATCATTAGCAGGAATTAAAAAGTCGATAATTGCCAGACTCACTTCATCAAAATCACCTTCAATTGAAGCTAAAAAATCGATCATGGCATCAAATTTTTGATACGAAGAACGACTAAAGATCTTTAAATTAAAAGCATTGATCGGTGAAAAAGTAAAAGCATAGAGATGTTCCAAGGTATAAGCGATGAGGTCCCTTTCCGTTTTATCATTCATTCTCGTAAGCCATCCAATTTGCCTATCAATTATGGCATTGGCGGCTAGAGGGGTTTTGATACGGAGCATAAGTTCTAGGCCTGTAAAACTGAGCTCGGCCTCCTTTCTTGGCTGAAGTTTCGCCAAATCATCGACATGCATATCGGTATAGTTGTTACGAGACCGAAGAATCTTAATCAGATTGTCTCGAAGGGTGGCGTCAATTTTAAGGAGTTTTTGCACGAGCAGTAACGTCGCTTCCTCCGTTGGTATCGAATCAATAAAAAAAAGACTGAGAATGCGATTTTCTGGATAAGGACTTTCTACGATAGCTCCCAGGTCTGGGAGTAAGGTGTTTTCAAGGGGGAGCCGCTCCTGCAAAAATAATCCTACAGCCCTTCTTAGATCTTTGTCTCGATGGTTTATTAAAGGAAGAACACTTTGGTTAACTGCGGCGAGAGCAGAAGAAGAGAGAACATTTAGAGCTCTTAAATAAATCGATGGGGTTTTGCTGTTTCTACCTATGACCTCCGTAATTTTAACAATTGACGGGACATCCAACTGGTATTTAATAAGAATTTCTGAAGCTTTTATCTGGATATATTCTCTTTCATCACCCAGTAGGCGCGCTAAGGCAATTTTTAACGGAGAGGGAATAATGGTTAAAGATTCCATCGAGCTAAAAGCAATGCGAATCAACTCCTGATTATCTTGTCCCAGTGCTTTTATGAGCGGCATTATATCCTCAGTATTAAGTATACCTAGGCGAATAGTTGCGAGCTGAGCATGAAGGGCAATCAATTTGAGGGGAGAGTTGCGGGAAACACCTAAAAAATTGGCATAATCATCAGTAGAGCTATGCTCCTTATAGTACTTAAAATACAAAAACAAGGCATTATGGTCTGCTGTTTCATTGAGGTCTTCTTTAGTGATATCGTAAGTCCCTAATTTTAAGGAGACGTCATTGATCGTCATGTTGACTGTATTCATAACGTTTTCATTAAAAAAATGTGTCAGCTCATCTTCATAGAAAACAAGCCGCATTTGACTGCGCATATCATGACTCGACCGTGAAAAATCCTTATAATTTTGTCGCGTCAGTTTGCTATAGCTTATCTCTCCTAAGGGGACGGCAGAATTTTTACTGAAAATAAATTTAGCATCGTGAGCGCGGTCCCTATGGGCAACGCCAAATAAATAGGCTTTGCCCCCGTCAGTCATAATCTGATTGTTCTCATTTAAGGAAAATAAAAGACTAAAGATTTTTTGCGACTCACTATAGGTGAAAGTAAAAAAGGCATAACGTAAACTCATATTGGTGAATACACCTTCATGGAGCAGCGTTTTTTTCTGTCCTTCAAGGCAATTTGGACCAAAATAATCAAATCCGCACTGGGAAAAATCGCGCAAAATAGATTCGCTTTCGAACTTCCAATTTTCAGGGATACTCTTCAAGAAGTTATGCGTTTGCGTTGCCCATAAAAATTGCAATTGTTGTTTTTGGGGGCCTAAAGAAAAGGGGGTGGGAGTGATCGCATCAAATGTCAGTACTGGATTGAGCTTTATGTTAGTGGCTTGGCTTGTAGGAGACCCCTCATTTTTAACTTCTGTTTTTATGTCCATGAGATTTAGGACAGAGTCACATTGATTCGCTTCATATAGTTGGGTGCGCTCCTTAGTCCCGCAGTCTTGATTGAGGGCATCATCTTGCAGTGCCGTGCAAAAATCACGAAGAAGAAGCGATTCATTGTCTGAGGAAAATACATGCTCACCGGTGCGGCAATTTGCTAAAGAGAAACTATATACTTTTTCTAGCACGATTGGTGGCGTTGTGGTTTTTTTAGCGCTATTTTTTTCCAAACTACAGCGTAGTTGAGAAACGGATGTCATAAAAAATAATATTAGTAAAAGATGCCTTGCCATTAGCTTTCCTCACTCACCTTATTCTTCTCTTCCGGCAGAAGACTACCATCTACAGATAAAGTCGCTATTTGGGTCTAATCTTGTTGTGCTGCCAACGAGCAAAGTTATGAGCTCACCCCCTTGATTGCTAATCATTCGCGTCGGGGGGATGGCAGCTAAGGGACTTCCTATCAAAATCATGGGGAAATAGCAATATGATAGGTCAACTATTTATTTATATGGAGATTTCTTGAGTGAAAACGAATGGCGTTTAAAACCAAAAATTGAATCCGATTTGACCTCCAAAGCCTCCCGTGCGGACTTTTTCAGCCGCTTTTTTCTCAAACTGGCTTTTTGCTTCAGCTTCATTTATAACGGCGATATCTTGGTCATAGCTGATATCGTTGGTAAAGGTTACTTTATTGCCGCCAACTATGACATTGTAATTGGTTAAGAAATAAATATCGGTATTGTCGAAAAGTTTTACCGTGATACCTGCTTTAGGGCTAAAATAAAATGCCGGACTTAGGGCAAATCTTCTTTTCGCCTGAATTGCTTCGCTATCCCCCGTTTCACTTGTGAAGGTACCGTCAATCGATACGGAACCTGAAATACCATTTGAGCGCACAATAGCTAAACCAAAGGGAAAGGAGAAATATTTATTTAACGCCCATAAATAGTCGCAGCCAGCGCCTATTTTTAGTCCTGACAAATTGTAGCCGACCCCAATCTGAGCGAGGAAATTTTTTTGATATTTAGCGGAAATAACAGCGCCATTACCAAAGGGTGCTTCAAAGCCTCCACTTAAGCCAAAACCGATCTGCCATTCTTCTGTGGATTTTTTGAGATTTGGAGCTTTTTTTCGATATTTTTTTTTCTTTGTAACTTTAATCTTTTGTGCTTCTCGGGGATTATTTTCACTGATTAAATCACCGTAAGGTCTTATAGGCACCTTCTGAATGGCAGGTTGCGCCAAGGCATGGCCCGAAGCAGATTCATAGTGAAAATATCCAATTATAATTAACCAATAAAAAGCCTTAGAACAAAAAAAATTAAAAATTTTTGGGAGTTTTATACGATTTTTTTTGGAAACGAGGTTTTCCGTGAGAAAATTTAGATGAACATTCATGGTTAAATCAGTCTGGACGTTATTGATTGCGCATTTCCCAGAATGATAGATTCGGATGAAAACAACAAACTCAAATAATCATTTAAAAAATCTGGAACACACTGGGAGTGGGATCGCAATTATTTTTTTTATTCTTTAAAAATTATTTTAAACTTTTTCCCAGAAATCGCAAGGTAACAATTATCATTCACGCCCGCATCACAGAACGATAACTGGTTTGTTTTAAAACTACCGATGTTTTTTTTCTGGTATTCTAAGGCACCATCTTTGTTTAGGGTAACACGAATGGCGCTTGTTTCCTCCAAGGAATCAGCGCCGGGCTTTGATACAGAAATGTCTATTTTATTATAGGCCGCAAGATCGACGGGAAATTTTAGATTAAACAAATATTCTGCGTCGCTTTCAGCTTCAATTTTAATACCCGATTTAATAACGAACACATCCCGGTAGGGGCCAGCAGCGAATTCACGAAGGGATTCTTCTTCGGTCAAACCAATGGTTAGACCTTGTGTACTTGCATCATAATTTAAATGACAAGTACCCAAAAACTCGTTGGAACATAAACTCAAATATTTTTCGTCTAAGTTTATCTGTCCTACAATTATGGGCTCACGGTTTTCAGGTTTCCATAAAAGATTGGCGCCACTTAGTTCTAGGAAAACCGGCTTGCTCACTGTTTCGCCATCATCAAGAAGGCCAAAAATTTCTACATGAGAGTCTTCTATGATTCGGTAGTATATTTTGTAAGAATTACCTTTGTAACGCCAGGTACCAAAAATACGGTCATCAGTTAAAAAACTTACGGTTCCTTTGCGTTTACCCCCCGTCGGATCTGCAGCAATAACGTTACTATCATAGCTAATTTGATTGACCTTCGCGGGCAGTTTTTCGTCGTTTAGCTGAGCGCTGTCAATAGCACTGGCATCAACAGTAATGGAAATTGCCTGGGGAAATCCCGTAGTCCGCATATAGGTTTGAAACCACGCCGCTGTCATACAACTATAGCCAGCATTGCCCCAGCCCTCACCCCAGCTGTTTTTTATGATAAAACACATGCCACCTTCGCCAGGAAAGTTGGTTTCTGAAATTGGCTTAACGCCAACGATAAGATAGCTATGCCCTGAAGCATCCGCGGTTGCTCCCGCTTTTTTGGCATCGGCAAGCGTAATCATTCCGTCGTTGACTTCCCAGTTAGCAGTAAGGGTGGAGGAGACGATAACAGGAACTTTTTCCTTAAGTAAAAAATCCAAAACTTCTTGGGCGCTGCTTAATTGCCGCTCTGGGTTTTTAAGCCACGCAAAAAAATCAGTGACTTTTACCACCCCTTCCGAAAGACATAAAGAGCTTTGAGGAGCTTGTAAATCGTTCCCAGGAACAATCTCTGGGTTGTAAGGGCACTGGCTTTCAAGGGGGATATTATAGTTTTCTGAGCTATTTGGAGGGTAGCTCTGGCCTTTATAGGGAAAACCATTTGATTTGGCAAGACCGGTACCGGCATTGGAGCCCGGTTTGCTGGCCCCGGGATTTGCCCAGTAATCCGGTTTACTCATGTAATAAAAGCGCTGTTCCGATAAATCAATTGAGGGCAGTGGCTGGACATTGTTCTTTTCTAAAAAAGCTAAGGTCATGGCTTCTATTTGGCCAATGCCAGCAAAGCTCGCGCAGGTTCCCCGAAGCCCTTGATCCTTGATCGCGATTTTATCTAAATGCGGTATAATAAAAGGTTCCGTCGGAACATTGACGAGTTGAGCTATACCTGTCAACTGAAGTCCTGTTTCTTGCCTTAGTTTAAGTGGGTCGTCGAATTCTTCATCATAAGACTTAATATAACGGTGAGGATCAAAACTGCCTTTATTTACTGATAACTCCTCAAGAAGAGCAAGTGAACGCTCATCCATAGAGACGAGTTTTTTACTGTTTTCCGTTACCGACTGGGAAGCAAGTTTTTCGACGACGTCAAAACTCGCCATAATTTCCTCAGAGCTATAATGATAAACCTTTATACTCGGAGCCAAATGTAGAGAAGCATTTTCCCCAGCAGGCGGGATATAGTTAGGCAAAGCGTCACCAGCATGGAATTGATCTAGTTTCTTATTATATTTTTGTTTAACGGTTTCATAGTTACAAGCTGATACCATTAATACGCTGAGTAATAAAATACGCATTAAGTGCCCCTTATAATTCAAGTACCTAATGCGTATCGGCTCTGTGTGTGGTAAAAATTAATAAATAGTTAAATTATGTGTATCTATCTAATATTAATTCGTCCGTTCTAAAGGTTTAAACCCCCGCCTTTCAGGCGGGTGGCTTTCAGCTAGTGGTTGTATTATTATATCTGGATTATGGATTATAGAATTGGGCCACATACAAAATATAAAATTGAA
>JAUILP010000150.1 GCA_030432875.1 Oligoflexia bacterium
GCTAGCGTGGATATTGTGTTCTATGGGAGTGCTTGCAAGGTGTACCTGGGTTGGCTGTCCACTATTGATAAGGGAAATGGATAAGTCGTCAAGATGCTCTACTTTTATTTTAGGAACTATCAGGGTGCTGGTGAATCGCTGTCGGGGGCAAGATATTTTTCTTTGTGATTTGTCCGTAATGAGAACGATGCCAATCCCGAGCTGATTTTTAGGGGTGTTGCCCGTGTGAGCCTCTGATAATGTCAATGGGTTTAGTAAAGCCCCTAAAAATAACTCCCGACAGGGTGCCCGGTAATAGGAAAGCTGTAATTTCATATAGTCTTTATTTTTCATAGCTTTAATTTTAGCGCTTTTAATTTTGCCGAGTCTGAGCTCACTACTAAAGTTAAAGCGGTTGCCATCACCTTTGGCTACAGATTTATAAGGGATAATAGAAAGATTATCATTGTCGAGCATGAGGGGAGGGAGTGTGACTAAACGCCTTTTCTTTAGGCATGTGGTCGCGTTATCGTCAATTGGTTTACTGATAAAAATAGGGGCGATTTCTCCGGATTTGGGGTTGAGAAAATATCCTCCGGAACGTCCGTCAAGGCAGTCTTCATAATAGGCACCTAAAAAATTTGGTCCTATTTTTGATTTGGGGGTCCTAGGATACAGTACTTCTAAATAGCCTAATTTAACTGATTTTTGGCGCAGGGGATCGTGAGGTAAAAAAGAAAACGAGGTGCTGCTATTTTTTTGGAGTTTGATCTCTGCCGTTTTTAGGGTCGGGGCACCGCTACACCGAACAGAGGTTCCTTCGAGGACGATGCCAACTTTAAAAGAACGGCTTGTTGTGGGAGTAAGAAGTATGCCGCGCTCATAAACGCCGCAGGGGATTAAATAAGAAAACTTGAGTCCGTATGTTCTTTTTGTTTCCTTTATCTTGAGGGTTTCTAGGCCCGTCGCATAAAAATCCATCCTTGGCGTAGCAAAGGCAGTGGCTTGGATAGACAGTAAAACTAAAAGGCGAGGTAACAGCTTCAACATAGGAGACACCACAACAGCAAGAGATAATTCTAATAAAAAATCAATTTCATTAAAAATATAATAATTTTTATAAAAAATCAACAAATATATTAAAAATGATTCCTAAACAATAGGTTATATTGAAAATTGTATCTGTATTTATAGTAAAGATCTTAATACACTTTAAGAGGATCAGAATCTGGAGGCGAGATGCTAGTAAAAATCATTATCTTTACAGTATCTTAAAAAAAATGAGATGTGCTTAATATTAAATTAGCTTAGAATTTGGGCTGATGAGTCGCTAACGCAAAACGCCTTTTCGGCCCCGTAACGAGTCCTGAGCGCAGCGATGTAATCAATATAATCAGGTGATTAGCAAGGATATTCCCAGGGGTTCCAGCCATCAGGGCTTATTTTTTTGCGATTTCGCTCCAAAAACTATTTGATCTCTTCCCCTGGAGTGACAAAGGAAACGGGTGTAGGGACGGAGCGGTACTTTTTTCTGGGTCCAGATAGACTTCTTGTTGCGTAGCAGCGCTTACTTTGGTAGAGTTCATCTTCCATTTTAGTCATGATCTTATATATAATGTCAATTTGCCAACATTACCGTGACATGAGATAAACGAAACTGAGTTTTAGAAAAATAGAGAAAGGTACCTAGTATGGCTACTAAAAGAACATTTCAACCCCACAACAGGCGCCGCGTAAAAGTTCATGGCTTTCGCAAAAGGATGAAGTCTCCTGGTGGTCGCGCTGTGCTAAGCGCCCGCAGAGCAAAGGGACGTAAGCGTATTGCTGTAGGCATATACCAAAAATAGAAGCTAGGCAGCACATCTCCTGCAAGATCAATAAATCTGATTCTCCAAGTATGTGAGGGTGAGCTCCACCGTTTGCGCGGCTTTGGTTGTGAGCTCTATCTATAATTATGCATGAACTAAACAGTCGATTAGGTAATGGAGCTAGGTTTGGTTTTCCCAAAAGCCAGCGGCTCCTTTCTAGTGCTCAATTTAAATTTGTTTTTAATAATGGTCAGAAATTCGTTTTAAGAAATTTTATTCTGTTGTTCGTGAAGCGCGCTTTGGATGGTGAAGCTGAAAAAAGTCCAGCACAGCTGCCCCGTATGGGGGTGGTTGCTTCAAAAAAAGTAGGTAATGCTGTTGTCCGCAACAGAGTGAAGAGGATGATAAGAGAAGTATTTCGGCTGAATTGGCCGCAGACTGGTAGTATCCTGCAAAATCTTGATATGGTGATCATTGCTAAATCGCAAGCGTCCCAGGTTACTTACCAAGTTTTACAAGAAGAATTTTTATATGCAGTAAAAAAAATAAAAAGAGGGTGACGCTGATTTTCTGAATAGAAATAGGCTTGAATTCATTATAGGGTAAACATCGAAGAGTTACATGGTAAGGATTTTCACCAAAAAAAGTATATAAAGTAAAAAGATGGTTTATTTTAAAACATTTCCGCAGCGAGTCCTTCTAAAAGTTATAAAATTTTACCAAAAAAATATTTCTCCAAGACTTGGGCCTCGCTGCCGTTTTTATCCAACCTGCTCTGATTACGCGCATACCTGTCTTGAAAAATATCCTTTATCTCAAGCACTTTTAAAAATTATTGGTCGCATATTTCGGTGCCAGCCTTGGCATCCAGGAGGTTTTGATTACCCATGATGGACGAAAAGCAAAAGAACAACATCATTGGTGTCGCAATTATGGTTGCGATATTTTTAGGTTATTCTTATTACATGCAAGTAAAGTATCCTCCACCCTCAGGAGTTCAGAATACTGAGCAGAGCTCTG
This sequence comes from Oligoflexia bacterium, assembly GCA_030432875.1. GTDB lineage: Bacteria > Bdellovibrionota_B > Oligoflexia > Oligoflexales > JAGOVF01 > JAUILP01. The sequence continues at coordinate 2,808 of JAUILP010000150.1, forward strand.
ATTTAGGTGCTTTACAGCAAAAAGAAGCCGCGGATCAAGGGCAACTTAATCCTAAAACACCAAGCAGTGGGTCGGGTGAACCGTCAGAAGCCAGTATGAATGAGGGCGTTTCCGTACCAAAAGGGGCTGAAAATAGCGCCCTAAATTGGCAGGCGCTCCCCGCAGAAAGTCTTGTTTTTCAAGGAAAACTTAGTGAGTTTTCTTTGAGCCAAAAAACACCTAATTTTAGTAAAGTCATCTTAAATGATTATTTTTCTGAAAAAGAACAACAAAATCATGTAAACCTTGCCTTTAACGGATTTACTATTTTGGGTCAGGTCGGTGATGGTTTTCTCTATGAAGAAATCCAAACCAAGCCGCTAGTCGCAGAACGTAGTGATGCGAGTCTTATTTTTAGTCACCTCGATGGGATGTATAAAGTTGACGATGCTTTTACGCCCAATAATGATAATTATGGGGCAAGGTTTACGTCGACCTTCACGAATCAAGGCGAGGTTTCTGCTGATTTGGTTGGTGCGGTTGCATGGACTGTGGACGTTCCCTATACAACGAGTAGCGGGAGTTCTTTTTTAACGGGTGTTGTCCTGCATCCCCGCATAACCTACCGTGTAAATGAAAAGACAAAGTTTATTGATATTGAAGAAGTCTGCGCCGATGCACAGGAAGAACGCCCAACGTTCAAAGGAGTCCAGCTCGACTTTTTAGGTATTGATGAGCATTATTTTTTGCGGTCCCTGATGCCAAAAAATAAGACGGTAAATTTGACTACTTATATGAAGCCCCTCGCAACTGGCGGTGGGTGCCGTTTGACTATGGTAATTTCCCAAGCTCTGGGCGTGATTAAGCCCGGTGCATCAGGCTCAATAGAATTTGATGGTTATTTTGGGCCTAAGTCTTCTGAGATTCTAACGGCTCATGATAAGAATCTATATCATACACTTGATATGGGTATTTTTGATTTTATTGCGCAGCCATTATATAGGGTAATTATTTATTTTTACGGGCTTGTGGGCAATTACGGGATTGCGATTATCATCCTTACCATGATCCTAAAGATTCTATTTTATCCTTTACAGCGTCAAGCAACTTTTTC
>JAUILP010000065.1 GCA_030432875.1 Oligoflexia bacterium
TTTTGAGCAAAAAGCTCTCTTGCGCGAGCAGCTGGAAAGACAGGTTTGGTCGCAGGATGCGCGGCGAAAAGAGATTGAGCAATTTGTCGCCCGATTCGGGGCAAAAGCAACTAAGGCCCGCCAAGCTCAGTCTCGCTTAAAGGCCTTTCAGCGGGAAGAAAAAATCACCGTTAAAGCCCTGCCATCCAGGGTACAGCTTCGGATGCCCGCAGCAAGTAAAACACCAAAACTGGTTGCCAAGGCTGAGCGGATGTTTCTTGGTTATGACGGCAACAGCGTTTTAAAAGATGTTGATTTTGAACTCCTTCGTGGTGATCACGTCGCCGTTGTTGGTTATAATGGGGCAGGAAAATCGACCTTACTAAAAGCTCTGGCGGGTAAACTCGCTCTGCAAAGTGGATCTTTAGAACTCGCTCTGGATCTCGTGATTGGTTATTTTGGCCAGCATGTTGCCTTAGAATTAAATCCTGAATTTACCGTGGAAGAATCTCTCCTCGATGGGACCCCTCAGAATGTTTCTCCACAGGAAGTTCTGGATCTTGCCGGTGCCTTGCTATTTTCTGGAGATATGGTGAAGAAAAAAGTCAGGTTACTTTCAGGAGGTGAAAAAACCCGAGTGGCGCTGGGAAAAATTCTTCTGAAAAAGTCAGGCCTTTTAATCCTCGATGAACCGACAAACCATCTCGACTTTGATACGGTTGAGGCTTTAACTCAGGCTCTTGAACAATATCAGGGCACTCTTGTTACCGTGAGTCATGACAGGGGTTTTGTGGGTAGAGTCGCTAAAAAAATCCTAGAGGTGGCTGATGGCAAAGTCCAGACCTACTTAGGGAATTATGACCATTATGTTTGGAAAATAGAGAAAGAGCAGCAATCGCCGGATGAAAACCCTGAAGGCTTAAACATCCAGAGAACACAAAGTCGCAGCGAGAAAGGGAGTTCTATTCAGAACCCAAATACCCCAGATGTGCTGCCTATTAAAGAAAAACAAAAAAATTTAATTCGTGATATTGGCAAAGAAAAAAAAGTATTGGCCGTGCTCGAAAAAGAAATTGCCAGCCTCGGCGAAAATATTTCAAAAATCACCGAGTCTCTAGAGGCGGGAGAGGGTAGCAATTTTCAGCTAGTCGGGGAACAACTCCGTACCCTCCAACAAAACCTTGAAGAGAAAGAAGAAAACTGGTTACAATCATCAGATAAACTTGAGGCGCTTGAAGGTGAGCTGAGTGAGCTGAATAAAAATGTGTTCAAGCGCAGTGAGGACTGAAAAAAATTTTAGAGTATAAAAAAAGATATAGGGTTTTGTCGAAAAATATTATCAAGGAGTATTAAATAAATGTTTTCAGAAAAAGATTTTGCAATAGATTCAGTGGGTGAGTTGTTTGAGCTCCTTCCGTTAGTTTTATTTATTGGACTGGTGGCGCCTTTTTTATCGGTGGCGTACACAATTGGGTTTTGTATGAAGGCGGCGGGTATTATTGATAAATAAAAAGTGCTGTCCATAAGGGGCTAAATCGTGCTTAGCGTTGCTAACCGACTTTTAGCGTGATTTTTTCTTTTTTCAACTGCTCTTGCAATGTGAGCTTTACAAGCCACTCAGGTGGTAGATCCAATTTTTCAGCAATTTCTTTTGCGAGCTTAATACTCACGGAGAAGCGATTGTGCTCTATGTCACAAAGTCGTTGCTTGGAAATGCCTAAAAATTTAGCAAATTCAACCTGAGAAATATTTTCCCCTAATCTGTGTACTCGAAGAAATTCACCTAAAGAATAGTCTGGTGCTTTAGTAGTCATGTTTATTAACCTCTAATATTTCAATAATTTCATATGCTGTGGGTGTTAACTCCCGGTAGATAATGCGGTAAGCCTTTGAAAGTCGTACAGATCTTTGATTTAAACGGTAGCCTTTAAGCGGTTCGTCGTGAAATCCCTTATATTTACACGCCTCTCTCAAGCCAAGGGACTGTATTAAGTTTATCCAATACGCAAACTTTCGCGCTATATATTCGGGGCAATGCCTTAGCTGCTTTTTAGCCGTAGACGTTAAAATAATTTGCATTTGTACCTCTGGAGACAGATAGTACGTAATAAATACGTACTTGTCAATATATTTTTTTAAAAATATGTCGTTGGATTCGTAGCAAATCCTCAAAAAAATTGAGCGCCGCAAGTCCCTAAATATCAGGATCAGGTGCGGCGCTCAGAATACTGAAAAAATATTTCCCTAAATTCTAATTATTCACCAGCAGGTTTTTCTTTTTGATCTACGGCATCATTTAAGTCCTGCTCGCCCTTTTCTTCTTCAACCCAGGTTCCGTCGCTTGTAAAGTGCCCCTTGGCATCTTTTCTTTTTGCGCTAAGGCCTGCTTTTGACCTGGCAGAAGCCATGGCCAGCTCGCATCTTTCTCTTTGATTGGTGTAGAGTTTGAGCATTTTACGAAGGGATTTTTCGTATTTACGTTCTTTTTGAAGGCGCTCTTCAAAATACTCTTTCTTGACAACTTTATAATCGCCTCCTTCATTAAGGCCCATTTCTTCGCGCATTTCGGTGGCTTCTTTAAGATCGTCTACGCCAGTCATTTCTGGGAGTTCATTGTTTCCACCGAGACGCTCATCAGCCATATCTTTACGGCAGCGCTTTAACCCAGCATGCTCATGGTTGAGTTTAGCTTCTAGTTCTTCATTGACAACTTTTTGGATCTTAAGCTCTTCAGCCGCAGAGTTTTCGGTCTGAATGATAGCTTGGCCTTTATCGTTGATGCCAATGGTTCCGCTATCGGTTTTGCCTTTTGCTTCGAGGGACGTGTCGACTTCTTCAACTTTGTGCTCCGGTGTGAAACATCCTAGCGCGAGAAAAGGAAGAAGACAGAGTGCTTTCACCAATTTCATAGAATAACTCCTTTAAAAAACGTTGTCCCCCGAAGATGGGAGACGGTTATTTATATTGCTTAAAAGGCAAATCAAGTGCCTTCGCCACAGCTTCATGCGTAACAAATCCATTGTAAGTATTTAGACCTTTAGCCAGTGCAGGATTTTCTGCAAAGGCTTTTTTATAACCTTTGTTTGCGAGTTCTAAAGCATACTTAAGCGTAACATTTGTGAGGGCATAAGTACTTGTTTTGGGTACATCGCCCGGTATATTGGTCACCCCGTAATGGACAACATCATTGATGACATAAGTTGGTTCATCGTGGGTTGTGGGTTTAATGGTTTCCATACAACCGCCTTGGTCTATCGCAACATCGACGAGCACAGAACCTGGTTGCATTTCTTGTACCATCTGTGCGGTAACCAGGCGAGGCGCTTTTGCACCAGTAACCAAAACAGCACCAACAACAAGATCAGACTGTAAAACTTCATCATAAATATTTTCAGATGTAGACATCAGTGTGGTAACACTAGATCCAAAAACATCATCAAGATAAGCCAATCTTTGCGCGTTAACATCAAGAATTGTGACGCGTGCGCCTAAGCCCACCGCCATTTTCGCTGAATTTATACCGACGACACCGCCACCAATAATAGCGACGCGGCCTCGCCGGACGCCAGGTACTCCGCCTAAAAGCACGCCCATGCCACCATTATGTTTTTGCAGGCACTGAGCGCCGACTTGAACAGCCATACGGCCAGCGACTTCGGACATTGGGGTGAGCAAGGGGAGTGTGCCATTATCAAGCTCAATAGTTTCATATGCTATGCCTATGACTTTGTTTTGAGTCAAGGCATGCGTGAGTTCGGGTACGGCTGCTAAATGAAGATAGGTGTAGAGAATAAGGTTTTCTCTCAAATAGCCGTATTCGGAAGGAATCGGCTCTTTAACCTTGATGATCATTTCAGCGTTGCTCCAGATTTCTTTTGCGGTGGGCAGCATACGTGCCCCAGCAGCGACAAATTTTTCATCAGGGATACCAGCGCCAATTCCTGCGCCTTTCTCGATGATCACTTCATGGCCTTGAGCGACTAACGCGCTTACGCCACCAGGTACAATTGCGACACGATTCTCACGATTTTTTACTTCTTTTGGAATACCTACGATCATGTTATCCACCTTTTGTTGAGTAATTAAAAAATAACAGCTTTCATTTAATCACGCTTTTCAATGCAGTCAATTGATATCGCATTTAGAGGCGGGACGACAATAGGCATTCTGTCATATGCAAGCTCAGTGCCAATCGGTAAATCTTTTAAGGTTTGGATATAATCAACCTCATGGGAGAGGTGCGAAATTATCCCGCGCTTAACCTCTAAGTCTTTAAATATATTTATGGTTTCAGGGATTGAGCTATGTGTTTGGTGCGGGCGATCTCTAATCCCAGAAGCGATGAGTGTATGAATTTTACCGCGCCACAGGTCGCTGACCTGCTTGGGAAAACTTTTAAAATCAGTGGCATAGGCAAAATGCCCCCAGCGAAACGCACTGGTTTGGACATGACCATGTGGAAGATGCACATGGTCAAGCTGCCATCCCCCGACGGTGTTCATACCTTCACTAAGTATATGCAGTTCGATTTGCGGGCGTGTACCATGATACCCCGTTTTGCCAAAAATATAATTAAAGCGCGTTTTCAGTTCATCTACGTGTAAGGGCGAGACATACAAGTGGAGGGGGCGATGGTGATAAAAATATAGGGAGCGCAAATCATCGAGGCCGTGACAGTGATCCGCGTGCAGATGGGTTAAAACGATATGTTCAATATCAGCGCAGTTTTCCTCTAGAAGCTGCTGCCGCAAATCCGGTCCCGCATCGACGAGGATTTTAGGACGACCCAAAGCAGAAACCAGAATAGAAGCCCGTTTTCGTTTGTTGCGGGTGTGGCCGCTTTGGCAGACGGCGCAATCACAGCCGATAACCGGAACCCCTGTCGATGTTCCCGAGCCCAAAATTTTTACGTTTATTTTACCTAAAAAACTCATCGTATTCGTTTACCAAAAAATTATTAAGCATCATAAATGATAACTGTTTTCCAAGTATTGGCAAGTTGAGTATTACCCTTCGCGCGGCCTTTTGTGGCGAAGCGGACAGCCCAGGAGGTGAACATCGCAGAAGCCCTTGAGTAGTGTATGATATACCCAGTCATTTCTTTTGTTTAAAAAAAATGGTAAACATGATCATTGAGGTTGCTGAAACATGCTGGGACTTCTTAGCTTTAAGGGAAAAAAATAGTGGCATTAATTGTCCAAAAATATGGCGGCACATCTGTTGCCAATTTACGGCGCATCAGAGCGGTTGCTCAGCATATTGCTGCCTGCGTCAATGCGGGCAACAAAATCGTCGTTGTGGTTTCGGCGCGCGGGACAGAAACAGATGAAATGCTTCAGCTCGCAAAAAAACTTTGCCCCCACCCCCCTGAACGGGAACTGGATATGCTTCTCAGTTCTGGGGAGCGGGTTTCGATGACCCTGCTCGCGATTGCTCTGCATGGACTAAGTATTCCCTCCATCTCGTATACGGGTTCCCAAGTTGGTATCATAACGGACGACACTCATGGTGATGCCCGCATTCAAAAAATAACTGGAGAAAGAATTCGACGATCGCTAGAAGCGGAAAAAGTTGTTATCGTCGCAGGATTTCAAGGTGTAAGCGAAAGCCAAAAAGAAGTTACCACTTTGGGGCGGGGTGGTTCTGACCTAACCGCCATCGCTTTATCGATCGCTTTAAATGCCGATGACTGCGAGCTTTATAAAGACGTAGATGGTCTTTATTCAGCTCATCCGCAGATGGTGCCCACAGCAAATAAGATCTCATCGCTGAGCTGGACGGAACTGGCAACCTATGCCGAGAATGGCTCGCAAATCGTTCATAGTCGCGGGGCTTTTTTGGCAAAAAAATTCCGCAAACCGTTTACCCTAAGATCGAGTTTTGATTTCAGTAGCACAGGAACCCGCGTTGAAGGAGATTGGCAGATGGAGTCCGCATATATAAAAGCGATCACACACCGCAGCGATACTTTCTATGTGAAAATATATTCCGCAAATTTAGACCGCAGCGCGCAAAAACAGTTTTTTGAAAAATTAATGGCTACGACTTCCGAGCTGAAACTACCTTTGCTGGTGCATTCCTTAAGTGCTGATGAGCACGGGGCGACGGTACAGATGGTGGCCTCAAAAGATTGTCTAAGCCAGCTGCAAAAGGGTTTTTCCCAAGGTTTTCAGGAACTCGTCGCGACGGGGAAGATACAGATGGAGTTAACGGAAGATGTGACGCTATTTACGCTTGTAGGGGGGAACTTTAGCTCAGATTTTTCAGCGACGCAGTATATTATGAGCCAATATGGTTCTGAGATGCTGTTTTTTGAGGCAAAAGGGTCTTTTATTTATTTTGTGCTGAAAAGCGGAGATACTGAGGAGACGCTTAATGATTTGCATAAGAAGCTGGTTAAATCATATTCTTGATTATGTTAACTCAGATTTTTCAATCAATTTGGAAAATTACGTTGGGGGTTTGGAGCTAATAAAGCTCATCAAGGCAAAAAGGCGATAAGTTACTCATCAAAAGTTTTTGTCCTAGTTAAGATCAATGAGAAACTCAGGAGCATAAATTCCTGAGTTTCTCATTTAAAAGCATTAATTATTCACAGTGATATCTTGCAAAGTGCCCATTTACTGTTCCATACATACATTGAGACTCATCTCCATGTGTGTTGCAATCATCTAAAACTGCAACATAATGTCCACTAGCACTGGGTTCTGGAGATTTATCTTGGCGACAGTAAAGTACTTTATTGTCGTCGCTGCAATAGGCATCATTGAGCTCAGTCGGTATGCAAGATTGAGCTGTTGGCTCACTTTGGGCCCAAAAAGCCCACGCTTTTTGAGAAGGAGTAAATTGGATATTGTACCACAAAGTAAAGCTGCCATTTTCATTTCTATGGCAATAGGAACCTAAAAACGGAAATTCTGCTGTCTTCGATGTTATTATATCAATGAGGTTATAATTGGGGTTTCTATTATCTTTGACGGGAGTAGATCTAACATTTGTTGGTTCATCAAATTTTATCGTATCTCCCCTTTGCAATTGACCAATATTAAAAGGTGAGTTGTTATAATTGCAGCCATTGCTTGAAGGTAGGACCTTATGAATTCGGGCTGGGGGAGGCACCGGGGCATCAGCTAACTTAAATGTCCTTGGGTGTCTATAAAGTTGAAATAGGGTGCAAGCATCCTTAGAGAATTCAAACGAGCTTCCTTTGTTTTTTAAACATTCGCTGGAACCTTCTTTAAACAGATAAAATCCTAAATCAGTTACGGCAAACCAGTTAAAGGCTTCAGCCCTACCTGGAAGTTTAACAACATCGTATTTATTATAGAGACTAGGGGAAATATCAAGAATTGAAGCTTCAGGTTGACTCCAGTCCTTCACCTCAACATAAAACTAGCATTATTGCTAGCTGCGATACATTTTGGCTTGCTATCCATTACCATGCCCTTAATATCTTCAAGTGATAACTTATCAGCAAATGCAACCCCACAAATGGCATAACTGCCATTAGGGGATAGGCTCATCTCATCGTGGGTAACTTCTGGAGCAGCAACATGACTTCCTAAAGAAGCCTCATTATTAATGTCTTCTGGGTTGGCGACATGACTCCCCACTGAGCTTTCCGTCGTCTTGCACGAAAAACCTGCAGCTCCCAGTATGCCTGCAAGTAAAAAGATTTTTCCAATTTGCTTCATAACTTCTCCTTTAAATGTTTTAGAGCAAAAACAAAACGTGAACTAATCTAATCTAAGCCAAACCCTAGCCTAAAAATTTAGATTTTTTACCGCCGAACTATGAACCGTTAAAATTTGTATACCGATGATTATACCAATGACCTGTAAATTTGTACAAGTTTATAGAACTGGACGCTCCGTATTGAGTTATTAAAAAAATTTCACCGTAACAGCTTAATATTAATTGATATATATCCAAAAATTGAGTGTAGACCTAAAAACGCCGACAAGGTTAATAAGTGAAGGTTTCCCTGGCACTCTCCTGGGAATATCTCTCATCAGTTTTTAGAGGATTACCAACATGGCCCAGATACATAAATTTAAAAAAATGGAGCTTCTTCTTGTCGGCTTTTTTTCATTTCTCATTGCCTGCAAAACTACGCAAAACACGAGGCAGATCGAAAGCTCACCTTACTACCGTTTAGAAGCTTTGACCGATCTGGATAACTGCCAATGTGTTTCCAGGAGCCATGATGTCGCAGATCCTCTTGCCTCAGATGAGGTGGTGGCTGACTGTTTCCAGGCAAACGTAAAAATATTTTATAATCTCTATGAATGTCAAAATTCTATCGAAATTATGGAAGGGGCCGAGGCAGAATCATTTAGCGGCGTCAGCGTCCTGAGCTACGTGTGCAATGAGATTTTTCTTAAGGACCAAAGATGCGGCGAAATTCTCAGCCAAAAAGAGGCCTTAACACTAGGTGACCCCAAATATACGGCACTTGTGGCAATGCCACAGCCCGAAGATAACGGCTACTAAGGGGGAAATAACGCGTGATCTTGGGGGATATCTCAGCCTAGCTTAGGCCCAACCAACTGAAATAATTTGTATTAATTTTTTTTTCGGAATTCCGTACTTTTTTGCACGTCTTTTTCTTAGAATCATCTGAAGATAAGTCTGAGCTGAGGTTCACAATTTTTTGGATGACTTTACATAATGGCGTCTTTACAACCAATCGCACCCCCACATTCTGTTGATGCTGAAAAGGCACTTCTGGGTGCCATTTTGCGCGATCCTGAGCAGTTTAATATCGCCTTGGATTTGGTGAAACCAGAATATTTTTTTCTCGATTCGCACGGCAAAATTTATGAGGCTCTTGTAGACCTCGATCAAAAAGGCGAGCCCACTGATTTTATCACCCTAGCCGAAAAACTTCGCGGCCTCGGTGACAAATCTCAGATGCTAAAGCCCGCTTATCTGGTGGAACTCACAGAAAATTGTCCCATCAGCGAAAACATCGAACACTACGCGGTCATCGTAAGAGATCAGTATTTCTTGCGAAGACTCGCGCGCGTCTGCCAGGATACCATCACTAAAGCTTCGTCACATAATACAACCGTTCTTGAAGTAATCGAAAACTTGGAACGCGAATTTAAGGATATTACTAATACTCAAGATAGGGGCGGTCTTGTCCTCGCGAAGGATATTCTCAATGCTACCTTGGGAGAAATCGAAGAACGCCTTAAATCAGAAAGCACCGTAACAGGGATCCCCTCGGGGTTTATTGATCTGGACAACGTGACGAGCGGCTGGCAAAAAAGCGATCTCATGATCCTTGCGGCGCGTCCCGGTATGGGAAAAACGGCTTTCGCCCTCAACCTCGCGCTTAATGCTGCCAAAGCCGGGCATGCGATTGCGTTTTTTTCCTTAGAAATGTCGCAAAATCAGCTTATGACTCGCTTGCTCGCAGGCGAAGCACGCGTGGACTCCTCACGTCTTCGTAAGGGAGAACTCAGCGAAGAAGAACAAGATCGCCTGCTATTTGCTGCGCGCACCATAGCCAAACTGCCGGGAATGTTTTCAGTTGATGAAACCCCGGGCATCACCCTCCCGGAACTACGCTCACGCTGTCGACGTTTTCAGAGGGATCATGGCCTAGGACTCGTGATTATCGATTATTTGCAGCTTATGGGGGTGACAAAAGCACGTGATAGTAGAGAACGAGAAATTTCCGAAATTTCAGGAGGACTAAAAGCTCTTTCTAAGGAACTTGGCGTCGGTGTGATGGCGCTCGCTCAGCTTAACCGAGGCCCCGACGCACGGCCTGATAAAAGACCTAAGATAAGTGACCTGAGGGAATCTGGATCTATTGAGCAAGATGCCGATCAGGTTATATTTCTCTACCGCGATGAGTATTATAATAAAAACTCTGAAGATGCCGGAAGAGTCGAAGTCATACTCGCTAAAAACCGTCACGGCCAACTGACAACCGTGAAGCTTGCCTACTTAGCTAACTTTCTCATGTTTCACAATTTGCAGGCGGGAAGCTAATCCTATCTCGTTGGCCGATAAAAAAAATGAGGATGTTTCCGAAGTAAGCGATGCGGGCAGGTGTTATTGAGATGATTAAAATCACCCTCATATAATTTAGGGTAGTCCCAGAGCCTGTCTTCGTCATAAAACAAAAAAAGATATTGTAGAATACCAGATTTCTTCCAGTATAACGTTGATTGGTTTATAATCATATTTATCTAAAATTCTACAAATAAGATTCACCGGACACCTGCAACATTTGCCGCGCCTAATCGGGGAGTTGTTATGAAAAAGCTAAATTGGGTATTGATGATGGTGGTTTTTTTAACTTGTAGTTGTACAGCCGTTAAGGAACATCGTGAAAGTAAATTATCTGACGATCAAGCTAGTCCCGATGCTAAAGGATTTACAACTGAAAAAGTCAATACCGTAGCAGAAGTGATAAAATACTCGTATGTAGATACTATTCCGTTCACTATTGGATATGTGAGTGATATTCATGGTATTCTACCGCAAAGCTCTTTATCTCCTCAGATCTCATCACCATTCCGCATAGGAAACCGAGGCTCTACTTTCCTATTCAACAAACAAGAAATTTTTCATGCCACCATGGGTTGGTATGGCATGACAAACAAGATTGAAGAGTTAACAGAACAGCAATCGGGTGCTGTTGTGAGCCTATTTAAGCAAGGATCCCTCTCAGCCGGTGTGATTTATTATTACCCAAATTTCCATGATCCCAAGGGCAAAAAAGTTGTCATACCAGGTGTATTCATTATTAATTCTATTTATTTACCGTATAAACCAGAAGTTCAAAATTTTCTGAAATTTCAGTTGAATGATCCTAATTTTATCGTTGGAAACTCCTATGTGCATAATTTGCGAAAAGAAATTGTCAAAAAAACACATAGTGCGATTCGTAACCTGCTACCTACAGATTCCACAGTCTATTTTGTTTATGATTATGCGGATGAAGAAAAAGCATATTATGAAGGTGATCAAGAATTTGATGCGGTTACTATCAGCCAAGGCGAAATTGAAAAACAGGAAGGTGCCAAGGCAAATTTGCGAGTTTATAATGCAACCACCAGTTTTGGTTATTTGAAGATTCTATCGGCAAAGGATCTCAAAGATGGTGAATATACTGCCAAGGATATCATAGTCATCTCCGATGTCCCTCTTGACATTGGGCCCAATGCTGGCCTTATATCACTCAAGCCACAGGTGCCTGATTCTCACGTAATATTGCGCGCAAAGAATATGAATGTGGTAGATGCCTTTGTCTCTGGCAAAGCTCTGCCCACGCTTTGTGAGGTAGATTCTGTCTCCATATTGCTCACGCCTCCTGTCATCCCCGCAGTCTGTAACCAATGGTTCAAAAAATATGCGAACAAACCTGTCATTATACGTACCGTGATCTTGCCTTTTGAAGAGAATGACCCGCTAAAGAAACGTGAGTTTATCCTGATCGCTGAATCAAGTATTGAGGTTGTTGAAGACGAGTTTATTAAAAAAAGGCCTCAATTGGACCGTCCTGTGTTTGACCTATCTCTGCAACCATTTTATGTCATGAACAGCGCTATCCCTGCAAGAGCAAGCATTTATGGTGCTAAGGGAACTAATTTTGCGCGCCTTCATGCGGCCTTGAAAGCAGCAGGAATAAATCGCGACAAATTCGATTCAACGTTTTTGCTACCATTTTATCACTATGATAGACATGTCAACACCTTGATTAAACCTAAATATTGCCTTGAGGCTTTTATCGGGTGCAAAGAAGATTATTTGGTGCAACAACTTGCCTGCAGGCCGCGCGTAACTGAAGCTGGAACGCTGGACAAAACCACCTTTGATGAGTGTGTAAAAGTTGGAGAAGCGCCTCAATGCGGCGAACTCCAAAGTCAATGCGATGCTCAAAAGGAGACAAGTATCAATGCCTTTATTCTGAATTTTATTAAAACAAATAATGAGACACTTATGTTAGATGCCCAGTATCGTAAGTAAACATTCTTCTTCATGCAAGCCTTGCTCAAAGCGCCAAAGATTGATGAATCTTTAATTGCAAGCATTACCTCCCAAATAAAATCCCGTTATCAGAGCCCTCCGCGATTTCGTTTCCGTTCTTCAACAAATGCGGAAGATTTGAAAGGTCTTAATGGCGCTGGGATGTATAAGTCAGCGAATGGCTGTACCCAACCTGAGGAAGGTTCGGTCGATCCATTTTCGCCCGAAAACTGTTTTACCAGCTCTGAACTTGCCAGAAAGCGTCAATTGCTTTTGGCTATTCAGAAACTTGGTAATTACGGTGATCTTGAAATTGATTTAGCTGATGATCTAAGTAAAAATAAGACCTCAATTGCCAAAGCCCTCAAAAAAGTCTATGCCAGCCTTTGGTCTGAAAAGGCATTTTTATTTCGAGATTACTATGGTCTCCCTCATGAATCGGTATTTATGGGGGTGCTAGCACACCCGGCATTTATTGATGAAACGGCTAATGGCGTTGCTATTTTGAAGGCAAAGGGCATTTATCGAGAGTTTTCAGTGACGGTACAGCTCGATGATATCAGCATTACCAATCCTGAAATCCCCAATAGCTACCCAGATCAGATCATTGGTGTAATAACTCAGGAGGGAAAGATTTTGGATTATAATTATGTTATGAAAAACAATATGCAGTCCGATTCAGTTTTGTCTCAATTTGAGCTAGAAAATTTACTGCGGCAGCTCGTGGTAGTCTTTAATCAATTTCAGTCCGATAGCAGTAACGATCTCGATCTCAAGTTGGACTTTGAGTTCAAAAGAGCTCCTGCGCAACTTCCCTCAGGGCCAAATGATGTTAGCTACATCAAGAATTATGATATGGAAGTAAAGCAAGCGCGACCGCTGTAACTTAGTTACCCGGTACGACATTTAGATGCCGTAGAGTTTGATTTTTTTTCTGAGGGTATTGCGATTGATGCCGAGAATTTGTGCGGCCTGAAGCTGGTTGCCACCAGTTCTCACGAGTATCTGCTGAATAAGAGGTTTTTCTACTTTTTTTATGATGAGGTCGTATAAATTTTCGGGATAAAATCCGCCGAGCTGGTCAAAAAAACGGCTAAGTTTCATTTCAACGACTGTCTCTAACGAATGTCCATCGAGCAGCATGCCCAACTCTTTGGGGTTCTTCTTTTCTGGTACACCATCTGATTCTTTTTTTTGGCGTTTTGCGGCTCCTTCAGGAGTCACGCCTTCTTCTTTTCCTGCCAACGTATTTTTATTCTCAATTGTCGTCAAGGAAGGTATCTCCGAAAATTTCTTCTTAAATGAAGTTGTACCATTGAGTTAGGTATTTGGTTTTAACAAGTGTCTTCCTCGCTGTCAATAAACATCAAAAAAAAATTACTTTTAGCAAAAATCAATTGACAAATGTCATTATGTCGGCCCAAAAAATTCTGTGGTCGAAAAGGTTGTTTGGGGGGGCGATCGTTTATTTGTCTATTTTCTTTGGAGAAAAAATTGCTGTTACAAAATGTTGCTTAAAGGGGCATAATCGTGGGCTTGCAATAATTAAAAAGGTGTTTATATTTCCAGGTGTATTTTTTAAAAGTCATAAAAAAAATAGGAAAAAAACTTATGTTCGATATTTCAGAAAATAACGACGCGACAGAGAGCAATAGTTCTGATCAGGATCAGCACCCCTCTAACGGAGGAGATGAAAATAATTCCCCGCAGCACGCCCCAGATGATGATTCACTTAATGATATGAGTGATAGCGTTGAGACACCGGGTTCTGATATACTAGGACTACAAAATCGTATTTTAGAGATGGAAGGTGAGATTGCGACGTACAAAGACAATTACCTTCGCGCACTTTCAGAGATGGAAAATCAAAAAAGACGGATGGAGCGCGAACGCTCTGATTTGTTAAAATATGGTAATGAAAAGTTATTAAAGGATGTGATTCCCGTTTTAGATAGTTTTGACAAGGCTTTTCCCTCAAGTGGCAATTTGCCTGAGGGTAAGGAAGATATTGAAGGTGTGCACGACCAGCAATTTTATATTGGGGTTCAGCTCGTAAAAAAGCAACTTTTGGAAGTTCTCAGAACTCATGGCCTAGAAGTCGTTGAAGCAGTTGATAAAAAATTTGATCCCAATTTTCATCAAGCGATACAGAGGGTCGATTCTACGGATCACGAAGAGGAAATAGTTAAAGATGAGTTTGCTAAGGGGTATATTCTTAATGGGCGTCTACTGCGCCCTTCAATGGTAAGCGTTTTTGTGCCTTGTGAGGAAAAACAAACTTAAAACTAAATCTCCACCGCCTTTATCTGCTAAGGCATTGCCGTCGCATACGTCAAAAAATAATGAACGACCGCAGGAGCCTTTAAAAGAGCTCGGTTTTATTTTGACGCCGGAGGATGAACGTGTCCTCAAAGAGTTCTGTGATTCGGTACCTGAAATTGAAGAGATTTCTTTAGAGTCCTGGGCGGGGTCTCAAGCTCGCTTAGATCTGATTATTCCCTGCTTTATTAGTGCCGTTGAAGCTAAAGCGGGACTGAATAAGCAAATATTTTTTTCGCGCACGATTTGGGATCCCAAATCGCCGAAAACCGTCCTTTCCAAAATTAAAACCACATGCGAAATTGTTGTGGAACCTGGAATCTTGGCAGGTACAAAAATCGTTAAAGAGGGCCTAGGGGACAGTCTCGGAGAGCGGGCGGGCGACCTCATCGTAACCATTTGTTTTAAATAGGCTATCCATTTATTTTACTTCCCTTCTATAAGCCTTAAGCCGCCGCAAGTTCAAGTCATTTTATAAAGCGCCGAACTTTATATGTGAGAAACATATAAACTAATTCCCTAAGTTTACTCAAGCGAGGAGTTGTGCATGATGCGCCAGAATGATGTGGTTGAACAAGAGACTAGTAGCGAACTTCCCCTACTTCCCTTAAAAGATATCGTGCTATTTCCGCACATGATCATACCCGTTTTTATAAATGAGGACCTTTGTATCAGTGCGGTAGAATCGAGTATGCTTGGTGATAGAAAGATTTTTCTTTCGGCCTTTAAAAGCGACGCGGGGAAAGAGGGCTTTGAGCATTTAACCGCCACATTAGAGGCTCCCTTTGACGTGTACGACGTGGGCACTGTGTGCTCCATAATGCGCATTAGAAAACTCCCAGATGGCCGTATGAAAGTCCTGGTGCAGGGGCTTTACAAAGGCAAAATTAGCTCCCTTAAGTCTAAGCACCCCTTTCCCGTTGTTTCCATAGAAAAAATTCCCGAACCACAAATTGAAATTACCGCGCCTGATGTCGAAGCTCATGTTCGTACTGTGCGTGAACAGCTTGAGCGGGTCGTGGGTATGGGAAAATCACTGTCGCCTGATATTTTGATGGTGCTAGAAGATGTGAAAGACCCAGGGCGGCTCGCTGATTTGATTGCTTCTAACTTGGGGCTAAAAGTTTTTGAGGCCCAGTCGACGCTAGAAATTTTTCATCCGTTAGACCGTCTCAGAAGGATACATTATTTTCTCGGGCGTGAAATTGAAGTGTTTCAAATGCAGGTGCGCATTCAAAGCCAAGCCAAAGAAGAGCTTGGTAAAATGCAAAGAGAACACTATCTTAGGGAGCAAATCAAAGCCCTGCGCAGCGAGCTCGGTGATGGGGACTCAAAAGATGATGTGGAAGAGCTGTGGAAAAAAATTGAGGGCTTGCCCTTATCTGCCCAGGCAAAAGAAGAAATCGAAAAACAAGTCCGTCGCCTAGAACGCATGCATCAAGATTCGAGCGAAGCGACGATAACACGGACTTACATAGATACGGTTTTGGCCTTACCTTGGTCCGTGTTCACTACAGATAATTTGGACCTTAAGCGTGCCCAAAAGGTTTTAGATGAAGATCATTACGGCCTTAAGCAAGTCAAAGACAGAATTCTTGAATTTTTAGCGGTCAAAAAACTTAACCCCGATGCTCCAAGTCCTATTATTTGCTTTGTAGGACCTCCGGGTGTTGGCAAAACGAGTCTGGGAAAATCCATCGCACGCTCTATGGAACGGACTTTCTGCCGCATCTCTCTTGGCGGAGTGCGTGATGAAGCAGACATAAGAGGGCACCGCAAAACCTATGTGGGTGCTTATCCGGGACGCATTATTCAGGCTATAAAATCAGCCGAAAGTATGAATCCGATTATCATGCTAGATGAAATCGACAAACTTAGTTCCGATCATAGAGGTGATCCTTCATCGTCTTTGCTGGAAATACTCGATCCGTCGCAAAACAATTCCTTTGTTGATCATTATCTGGGCATCGAGTTTGATCTCTCTAAGGTGATGTTTATTGCAAATGCCAATACCTTAGATACGATACCGGGGCCACTGAAAGACCGTTTAGAAATCATTGAAGTTTCAGGGTATTCGGAAGAAGAAAAAATAGAAATTGCGAGTCAGTTTCTCATACCCAAGCAAATCAAAGATTCTGGTTTGGCCGACCGCGATGTCGTATTCAGCCGCAATTCAGTCGCTACCTTGATCAGTCAATATACAAGAGAAAGCGGACTAAGAAGTCTAAATACAAAAATCGCATCAGTTTGCCGAAAAATTGCCCGACAATTTGCTGAAGTCAGTGACGACGAAGAATCATTGGACTCTCATGCACCGCAGGGAATACGTGTCACCCCTAATTTGGTTAAGCGGCACTTAGGTGCTCACTTATATCGTGGCGAGTTTTATTATAAGGAGCCAACCATAGGTGTTGCCCTTGGCCTAGCTTACACTCCTTTTGGGGGAGAGGTTCTCGCAATTGAAACAACCTTGTTAAAAACCGGCAAATCTGGTTTGTCGCTAACCGGTCAACTCGGTGACGTTATGAAAGAATCAGCCCATACCGCTTTCAGCTATGTGAGGTCGCAAAACTGGCTCTTTGGTATTAGTGACGAGATGCTCAGCACCCACGAAGTCCATATTCACATCCCCGCCGGGGCAATACCGAAAGACGGGCCAAGTGCGGGCATTACCCTAGCAACCTCGATAATATCAGCATTTAGAAAAGAAGCTCCCACGCAAAAGGTCGCAATGACTGGAGAAATTACGCTCAATGGTCTTGTGCTCCCAATCGGTGGACTAAAAGAAAAAGTTCTTGCTGCGCAAAGAGAAGGCGTCGCTACGGTTTTGATTCCTGAAGGAAATAAACCTAATTGGCTTAGTCTCCCCATAAATATCCGGAAAAAAACATCGGTTCATTTTGTTAAAAATTATACCGATACATTTGTTTACCTTTTCCAAGGGGAAATGCCTAGCGCAGCATCGAAAGATGTAGAGCACCTAAATATCATCAGTCCTGCAAATGAAAAAAATGCCAGCTAGTCCTTAGACGAAATACGTCCTCAGACTTAGTTCCCTTTCAGGTGTTTTTCCTCTGATCCAATGCCAAGAAAATATTCTCTTGGCATTTGGCGCGAATTTATGCAAGATAAACCCTTCGAAAGTTTCCGGTTTATGACGCGCATCCCCCTAGGCCTGGGTGGCGAAATCGGTAGACGCAGTGGATTCAAAATCCACCGAGGGCAACTTCATGAGAGTTCGAGTCTCTCCCCAGGCACCAATATCCATTGCATTTTTTGTCTTTGGTTTCCCCTACCCTAATTTTTAAAACGGATGATTTTCCAGCTCCCCTAGATAGCCATCTAATTTTTCACTGGTCTTAACGGCCATAAATTTATGTGCTATCCAAACCAGGTGTTCCCGATTGGGTACACTTTTCTTTAAGCCTTTGCTGAAAAATAATTCATCAAATAATAACTGTGATATGGGAATCCAGCTACCAGGAGAAACATGGTCATATTGTAACGATTTCAGTGGCAGAATTTTTTTAGTTATTCAGCTCAAGTCTTCGCAGGACTTATTTGGTTACGGTCATTGAATCAATTTTTTTTTAAAGGAAATACTATGAAAAAAAACTTTATACTTAAGCTGATCATTTGTTGTATGACTTATAGCCAATTAGGTTTAGCAGTTACAAATAAGTGCAACCTTGCGATGCCTTCTTGCGATAGAGCTCAATTTAGCAATAAAAATGCATGGGGGGCTTTAAATTTAACGCCTTGTGTTTATCGTTCAGATTTTCATTCTTTTACCTTCGATTTTGCTGCTGACCTTAGGCAAGTTATATCAGCGATCAAAAGTAAAAATCCCCAAGCAACCATCAATGAAATTGTGTGTCAAGATCAAGTTCTGAAAGTTAATGACCAGGAGGAGTGCCAAGATCAAGGTTTAGAAGCTGACGACCAAGCTAAGTGCCGTGATCATGTTCTAAAAGACGGTAATGTCAAGTATTTTACTTACCGCCCTGAGTCATGTTCTGCGGAAATTGCTTCAAATCAATTTGCAACACCTCATACTGTCACTATCTCTCTTGAAAAAGGTGATGATAGTACTTATTCCTTACTTTTAGATACTATGAAAAAACTAGGGTTTCCTTCAAGCGAAGGCCCTGATGGCGGTCAAAGATATGTCATAAGAAATCCCCAGTGCCTTGCCATGACAAATGGTTTTCGCTGCTTTTTTGAAAGTGATGAGTCACCTAATTTGATACACCAAGCCTCAAGTTGCCTAAATGATGCAACTAAAATTAAACCCTGGATGAATGATTTTAGCGAACGAGTAAGAAAATACTAAAGAGTGTTCCGAGCGTTTTTGTTTTTATGTTCGGCATACCCGTAATCATATTATAAATCAGCGGGTATTTGTGAAACTCAAAATAAATCCGGGTATATGATTGATTTTTATGTAAGAAAAATGCTGTGTCGCTAATGGCAAGACCCCCAAAACACTGCAGTTAGAACCACTCAAGGATTCCCTCGCACACTACAAGCTGAGTATGCTAAGCTCATGTCTACTAATATAGGAATGTTTCAGTAGTGAAACTTCTGATTTTAAGGCATGGAGGTTTGCGATATCGTGACTCAGGTAGAAGAAAGCCCTCAAATTGTTTCCCCTCAAGCAAAGGCGAGGATTTTTGGCAAAAAAATAACAGCGTCTGGATTTTTATTTCTAATCGTTTCGGGTAATTTTTGGGTTTATTATCAACTATTTGATCGTAAACACCCGCCTTTTCTTGATGCTTTAGCTGCAATCGGTATGGTATTATTGCTTGGAGGTGTTGTTTTTTACGCCTACTCATGTTTTGCCAGTTCTGAGGAATAATTTCTGCGAAATTTCTATAG
Source organism: Oligoflexia bacterium (assembly GCA_030432875.1). Classification (GTDB taxonomy): domain Bacteria; phylum Bdellovibrionota_B; class Oligoflexia; order Oligoflexales; family JAGOVF01; genus JAUILP01. Next base: position 19,168 of record JAUILP010000065.1, read on the forward strand.
TATTTTCTTCGCATAATTTTTATGCGACCTTAAGGTTAGCGGTATGGGGTTATTTATCACACCATAATATAAATCCCCACCTCTTGACCAGAGTTTACTTCATAATATAATTCAGAAAATTAGATCAATTTTCTCACATTAAAAGTTTTTTACGGGCAATAATTTAATTAATAGGTGGGAGTATGGCGATAACAGAATTAGGCTTTGACGGTAAATCAATAAAAGGTGAATCTGTGGCTTCTTCATCGCAAAATGCAAAAGATCGGCGCAATGGAACTGTGGCAAAAACTCTTCCGACGCCCCAAAAAGATAGTAAACATAATAAAAGCATCACTTTTTTGGGTTCTGAAAAAGAAAGCTCGGCTGTTGATCATGAAGGAAGTTTTAGCGACTCGGATCAATCTGATTTTGAGGGGGACGTTAATCTCCTGAAGGATCGCAATGATCATATGCCGCTCACTGGAAGCTTTGCCAATTTTTCCAAGATCGAAGAGTTTTATGGTGTTATGGATAGCGCGCGTGAAAAGAAACTCCTGATTGTTATTCGAGGTTATCCTGATCCAGACAATATTGGTTGTGCCTTAGTCTTAAAACTCATAGCGGAACATTTTCAAATACAAACAACCATTATTCATTTTGAAGAGATTTCCCATCAGGAGAATAGAGCATTAGTTAAAAAATTGGATATTGAACTAGAGCCTTGGAAACCTGGACTAGACCTATCATCTTATGATTATTTTGCTATTAATGATTCACAAACCGCTGACCTTCCGATCAAATTGCCTGATACTTGCGAACTTCTACTTTTTGTTGATCACCATAAGCCATTAGGGACGATAAAATCAAAATTTCTCGATGTTCGGGATACTTCAGGTTCAACGTCTGCTATTTATAGTGAATATTTGCGTTATGCCCCGTTTGATTTTAAAGGAATGACAACAGATGAATCAAAGGTCGCTACCGCATTGATGCACGGCATTAGGACCGATACCGATGATTTTGTTAATGCTTATCCCATCGATTATAGGGCCTGTGAATTTTTATCTAACTTTGTCGATAAAGATCTTCTCACCCTGATTTCTCGACAGTCAATACCGGCGCGCACCATGGATTTGACGCAAATAGCTTTGCAACGTAAAGACATAAGAGGAACATTTATGTTCTCTGGGGTGGGTTATGTCAGAGAAGAAGACCGCGATGGTATTGGCCAGTGTTCTGATTATTTACTCAATCGCGAAGGCATAGACACCGTCATCGTTTTTGGTGTGGTGGGGAGCGAATACGTTGATGGTTCGCTGCGCACCAAGTCGCATACATTAGATCCTGACAAATGGCTCAAAGATGTTTTTGGTCAGGACAAAGAAGGCAAGTATTATGGCGGCGGACGCAAAGACAAAGGCGGATTCCAGATTCCTTTGGGGGTTTTCGCAAAATGTAAAGACAAAGAGCTTCTTTGGCTTCTTATTAAGAAAAATATCGAAGATCTTTTTTATGAAAAGATCGGTGTCGGGAGTTCTGGCAGTGAAGACGGCGGCAAGTCTTAAGCGCTTTGCTTAGGCATTTCGCCTTCCTTACGTGGTAAGAGAAAAGGTTACCGGACCACTGTTACAAAGCTGAACGGACATAGAAGCGCCAAATTCACCGGTTTGGGTATTGATGCCGCGCTCTTTAAAACATTTGACAAATAATTCGTATAAAAACCGTGCTTGATCGGATGGAGCCGCCTGAGTGAAACTGGGGCGATTACCTTTGCTCGTATCTGCGCACAAGGTGAACTGGCTAACGACAAGAACCTCGCCACCAACGGCAGCAAGATCAAGGTTTAAATGTCCTGCCTCATCTGAAAAACCTCTTAAATTGATGATTTTTTGCGCGAGTTGCTGCGCATCTTTTTCAGTATCTTTGGCAAAAACGCCCAGAAGCACTAACCAGCCAAGGCCGATCTTACCGGCGCAAATATTTTGCACGGTAACTGACGCTTCGGTGACCCTTTGGCATAAAGCTATCATGTATTCTCACTTTGAAAATCGATGGATGTATTAAGAAAACTATTATTGACTACGTTGAATCCTGTTTTGCGGATTTAACATAAAGCCCATGCTGCCGCCAGCATTTTTAAAGGCTTCTGGATCTTTTAAAGCCCAGTTTTTATCCGCAAAAGCATCCAGGGCAGCTTGCCTAAGTCTTGTGTTTTCTGCGGTAGTATCAGACAGGTATTTTTCAGAAATTTCAGGCACCAGGTCGTTATCTTGCTCCAAAATAACTTC
>JAUILP010000151.1 GCA_030432875.1 Oligoflexia bacterium
CGAGTGTCCAGCCCAAAGAGAAAGAATTACTAATGAGAGAGTTAAAAATTTATACTAAAATTGGCGATAAAGGTTATACCAACCTAGGAACGGGAGCTAAAGTAGCAAAATCATCTCAGCGGGTAGGGGCTTATGGGACTATCGATGAGCTCAATAGCTGGATTGCGCTAATTAAAGACTCTGTTAACGAAAAATGGAGTCCTTCACCGGATAGTGATGCTTGGCAGAAAAAACTGTCTGACAGTTTGGCGTATTTGCAAAATATTTTGTTTATTGTCGGTTCAGAGCTTGCGTGCCCTGTGCCTATAGCAACTCATAAGGAAAGCGTGAAATTTGCTTTTCAAGTTATAGGTGAGGAGCACCTTCAGTTTTTAGAGCATGATATCGACCGCATGACATCTTTTTTAAAACCATTGAAAAACTTTATACTTCCGGGAGGGCATCCGCTAATATCTAAGATACATATCTCGCGAACGGTTTGTCGCCGTGCGGAAAGAGAATTAGTCGGATTAGCAGAAACAGAGCCAGAATATTTTAGGATATTTTTGATTACATTCACCAATCGTTTAAGTGATTGGTTATTCACGTTAGCAAGATTTATGGCATTCAAATTGGGGGTGGAGGAAATCAAATGGCAAGGGAAGATTTGATCCGCAATCTTGGAGGCGATGATTAACATTATGCAGGGTATTGGCGCGATACTAAAAAAATTCACCTTTGTGCTTTACCTCTTGCCCTGGGGGCTGTGTGCATTTTTTTCGTTTTGGGAAGCAGGGTCTACCTTTTGGCGGGCTCAGGGCGTATCTCTTCCCTCTTACAGAAGCTTTAAAGGAAATCAGATGAATAGCGCTCAGCTGATAGAATTTAAGCGAGCAATTCAAAAGAAATTCCGTGAAAAAGCTTTATTTTTGCCTCTAGAGGATATCATGACCCATGCAGAACTCACGGAGGTGAAGTTAAAAGAAAATATTAAAAGAATTTGTGGTGTTAAAGCCGCTTATTACGTATTTTTACCCCTAATGATAAAAATACCCTTTTTAGGGAAAAAAAACCTAGAGCTGTGCTTAAAACCTCGGGTAAAATAAGGCAATACAATAGAAAAAGAAAGTACCTTCATGTTACTAAGTCGTCATCTCAAAAAGTTCAAGGCCTCTTATAATTTAGAGGAAAACCAGGTGGCTGCAGATTTCTGCAAAGAAATGCTTACTAAATATTTGGAACTGGCCATTGTTTGGTCTGAAGATGAGTTTGGCGAAGAGGGGTTTGTTCAACTCAAGAATAATTTTATTGCCAGTATTGGCCTAGCCCCTAGAGACGAAAGTTTTTTTGAGAGATATGGCGATTATTTTTTAAATTATTACCTTTTTGTGGCAGATCTTAAGCAAATTTTAGCTAATAGCAAAAAATACCCAACAAATAGCCAGGCGACTCATAATATTATTGCTGAGCGCAATATTTTTTCAGCCTTTTTAGCTTCTTCACGCTACACCTCCCTCTTACGGTCTGATCCGGGCGTTAAAGCGCTCCATTTACTCAGGTCAATTAATTTTTCTCTTTTTAGAATTGTAAAAACCACCAAAAACTATAAGCATATTGTCGTTAAAGATGTTTTTTTGAAGACGAAGATATTAGTCGAACCCCTCCATGACCAACTTTTTAATGGTCTAAATAAAGGCGAATTGATTCAGGGTTTTATTTTTCCCGTAGGAAGAGTCTCTTTTCTTTTAAAGGGCCATATCTGTCATCCCAGTGCTTCAAAGCCCTACATAGAAGATAGTTTGTCCTCTTTTATCATTGAAAAAATGATTCCCCCTGAGGCTGTTTTGCAGCAGCTGGCTAAATCCTTTCAGCTGTTTTCCAGGCATCTCAAAATTCCTATCGCTGAGGTTTATAAAACAATAAAATCTTAACAATTGAGTTTATATCATAAGGCGATAGATGTTTATTGAGGCAAATAATTTATTATATTCCTGTCCTATTTTTCAAACCATCTTTATGCCTATGCTACCTACCGATTAAGTTTCCATCCTTTTTGCCGACAATACACAATGAGAAAAAAATTGACTTAGCCTAAACAGATTCTTGGTTTGAGTACTTTTATTAACCTAAGAAAAATTCTGCACTTGGCTGGGGTTAAAATTGTTGATGCTAAGGTAAATTTTTTTAATAAGGTTTTCTTTGTCTTGTAGAGGATAGAATTAAAATGTCGCAGGAGCTGTTTGATAAATTAAAACAATATTTGAAGCTCTCGGATGAGACCATCAAATCAGCTTTTGCCTTGTCTCAAGGCAATAAAATTACGCTATTTCAAGCCTTAGAACAATTAAAAGCATCCCCAATAAATGACCTCCTCGAATTTTTTGCGAAAGCTTACGGCGTACAAAAAATTAGTATTGGGGAGAAGATTATTCCGCGGCAGATCACTGAGCTAATTCCTGCGGATACGGCCCTAAAACTTAAGGTTATTCCTATCGATAAAATGGGTAATAACTTGTTTGTTGCGACAACCGATCCCAAAGATCTCCAAAAATTGGATGAAATTCGTTTTAGCACCGGATTTTTTGTTAAGCCAGTTCTCGCGAGCTTAGAGGGAATCGAAAAATCACTTCAAAAATACTATGCGTCCGGATTATCAGTCGCAAAGTTAAAGAAAGAAGCAGCAAAAGGCGAAGTCATTCGCGACAACCGCAAAGAGATTTTAGCCATTGAAGGTGATGATGAAGAAGGGCCCATAAAGGAAATGGTTCACCAAGTCCTCATCAAGTGTCTTGAATCAGGGGCATCAGACATACATTTTGAACCTTATGAAGATTTTACGCGAATACGTTTACGCATTGACGGCTCACTTAAGGAAATTGCTCGCCCTCCTATTGGTTCAAAGGCCGCTCTTATTTCGCGGATAAAAATTATGTCTAATCTCAATATTGCGGAAAGTCGGTTACCTCAGGATGGTGCCATCAATATCAAAATTGGGGGTAAACCTGTCGATTTTCGTGTCAATAGTCTACCAACAATTTATGGTGAAAAAATCGTTATGCGTATTTTGGATAAGTCAAATCTCCAAGTAGATATGACACAACTGGGATTCGAAGATGATGAACTCGAAAAATTTCAGACTTCGATACACAATCCTCTCGGCATGGTTTTAGTTACAGGACCCACTGGTTCTGGTAAAACAACCACGTTATATTCTGCTTTGGCTGAACTCAATAAGGAATCTGAAAATATCATGACGGCAGAAGATCCTGTTGAGTATAACTTACCTGGAATCAATCAGGTTCATGTTAAACCAAGTATAGGCTTAACCTTTGCTGAGGCTCTTCGTGCTTTTTTGCGTCAAGACCCTGATGTTGTTATGGTTGGTGAGATTCGTGATTTAGAGACAGCGAATATCGCAATTAAAGCTGCGCTTACCGGTCACTTAGTTCTATCGACTTTACATACCAATAGTGCGACGGACACTATTTCCCGAATGCTCAATATGGGCGTGGAAAGTTTTAACCTGGTTTCTGCCTTGCTTTGCGTGACAGCACAGAGGCTTCTAAAAAAGAATTGTAAAGATTGCTTAATAGTTGATGAAAGCGTTACCCCAAAAATTCTTGTTGAGTTAGGCGTACCTCAGCAGTTTGTCTCTAAAGTAAAAGCATACAAAGGTAGGGGGTGCCCCACATGTAATCACGGCGGTACTAAAGGCCGCGTAGCTGTTCATGAAATTCTAAAACTTTCTGATCCTGTGCGGGACGCCATTATTCGTGGTGAATCTAGTATGGCTTTAAAAAAAATTGCTATGGCACAAGGTATGCGAACATTAAGGCAATCGGCTCTTGTTAAGTTAGCTA
>JAUILP010000066.1 GCA_030432875.1 Oligoflexia bacterium
ACCCGAACTATTTGAGTTCTGGGGCAGAGGCAGCTTTGTCTTCTTAATCCAGCTATGAAGGGTGCTGGGAGAAAGACCTAAATCTCTTGCCGCTTGGCTGATACTTAGACCTTGCTCGATGACTAATTTGATAGTCTCTTCCTTAAAGCTCTCATCATACTTCTTAAATTTGCGTTTCCGTCTGGTCCATAAAACCGTACAAAGTTAGAAAAATAGTCCAATTCAGTGCAGGCTGGTTTGGGCTTTTTTAATCACCCCAGCAATGACAAACAACTAGTACTACTCCGTTAAATTGAGGATAACTGCGTTGCTCGACCAGGAAAAATACTCATTTACCATAATGTAAACTCCGCTTTTTCCCCATCCTCGCGCCTTGTTATCCTCAATTTAACGGATTAGTACTAGAAGCATCTCCCCACTCAGCTTCAGGTAGTTTGGAGTAGCTTTGTGGCTGTGATTTGAATCACTATCAACCATAAATTTATTTTTGTTTTAGCTCAAATTTTATTCCCATTCATAAGCTTAGAAATTTTTTTTACCCATTAGACCTCATACCCCTTACAATGGCAAGTACCTTACGAGAGTTCCTTTTACACTGATTTCATGCGTGTCATTAGCCTGGGTGAGGAACTTTCAAGGCAAATTAGCTTTGGTGCGCTTAAATGGTCATTAGTTTATATAAGCGCCAATCATAAGTGTAATCATAAAATCAGGCGCTTATCAATGACCATAGGTTTTAGCTTTACCACCGCAAATATCTTCGAGAGTTTGCTGAAACGAATTAAACACTCGCATCAATTATGAAGTTACCGCGGATAATTTCTGCGCGCAATTTTTGGCGCTGCCATTCGGAGAGCCCAACTATTTCACCGTCAAAATCAAAAAATCGTTTTTTTGGAACCCTCTTAAAGGCGCGGGATACTCTTATAAATATAGGGCTTTCGCGTCCGACGATAGTATTAAGTCTCGGACAATTGAGTGATACAATATCACCTTTGCGCAGCGGTGCTTCTGTTTCAAGCGTAAGATCTGCCTCGCTAATTTCCCTAATGTGACAAGAGTGCGATTCGTTTTCACCGATTATATTTCCTGTTAATGAACATAGCACCCTGAAGTAATTTTCAGCCTCAGGGTCGCCAAGAAGTTTTTTAACTTTGTTGCCAATAGTTTCTGGAACAATTGGTTTTACAAAATAATCAACAGCTCCAAAGTTTAGCGCTCGGCGAACAAAATCCTCTTTATCGATAGCACTGATGATACACACCTTTGTCAAAATGTCTAAATGCTTAAGGCGCATAAGCACTTGAAAGCCATTCAACTTCGGAAGCATTAAATCAAGAAGCATCAAATCCGGCTTGTAGCGAATAGCTTTCTCAAAGGCTTCACTCCCTGTTGATGCTTGCAGGCATTCATAATTGTCAAATTCAAGTGCTCGAGTCAAAATCAACCTTGTATCTGCTGCGTCCTCAGCAACTAAAATAGTGGCACGAGCTTGCGCCTCTCTTGCCATGATATATTTGGCTGGCGGTGAAATTTGTGGCGTTTCTAATGCTAATGTTTCCAATTTTTTTCTCCCCTCGTAATTAGGCGCAATTCTGGTATTCAAATTGTGAAAAATATTTCCGTGAATCCGCCTCAAGCATTTGGTTGAAATTGATCAAATCGGCGCCTTCTGTTTGCATAACATGATCGAAATCATACTCTTCATAATCAAAAACAGCTTTTGATGTAGACGAAATAAATGCTGGCCCATCTTTACCTATTAATTTTACCTGGTCATAGGGGTACATGATCGATCGTTCAATTTTTTCGTTTAATGGAATGATTTCAATGTAAAGCGGTGTTGAACTATGGTAGTCATAGTAAATATCACAAATGGTTCCGACTTTTTTGTAATGGCGGTCAACAACTAAAAACTTTCTAATATCATTTTTTTCTTGTGATGATCGACCCAAAAATGGGTTATAGTTTTTTGGCGAAGAACTCCTACCTTGATCTGTTGTTGCTTGGTTTATTGCCATGATTACCTCCTTGCTTTGTGTTATGCGGTTCAAATTTCACCGAGTGCAAAGTTAATGCCATATGGAATTAACTTATTTTAAAAAAATAAAAAAATCATTTGGGCCTGCTTAAATAGAAAAAGTGTCATGCGAGCCTCTCAAAATCTTTATTTTTTTCCGGAAACGACTTTCTTTAGAACTAGATGGTCTGTTGAAAAATCATCGTGATGGCCAAAATTATAGATTTTTTTGAGCGTTAGGAAAACCATACAGCTTTGTCGGTCTTTCCTAACGCACTATCCAGCATTTGTGACAAAAAATATCGTTATTTTAGGGGGATATGCTTGGCACGGAGTCTGCTACCAGAGGAAGTGTTTGAGCGGTGACTTCACAGGGGGGCCAAAATATCAAGATAAAAAAATGCTATTGATGAAGTCACCCGATCATAAATCCAAAAAAAAAATGGGAGATAACAATGCGCTTTCAAAACATTTCTCTAGGACTCTCAGCAAAACGCGATTGGAGTACTCTTTTAGACGTAACATCCGGCTACTGGGAGAATTCTGTCGATGGATTTATAGAAAAAATACAAGCTCAAATACGAAGACGACAAGCAAAGCGACATAACCAATTAAAGCGCAGGGGCAAAATTTCACATGGTCCAACACGGCATAAAACTTTATTAGAAGAGAATGGAGGACGCCATGAAGAATGCTCATAACTCCCATTATACCAGGCTTGTGCTTATCGATGATGATATAAGTTTTTGTAAAATGTTATCCAGCTTTGCCCTTTCTCGCGGAATACATCTTGATTGCTTTAGTTCGCTACAAGAAATGGGCTTTATTGGTTTAATGTCAAGATATGATGCCGCAATTGTGGATTTTGATTTGGGGTCGATGAATGGAATTGAAATTGCGGAGTACTTGCCTGCATTTTTTAGTGAAATGCCTATGATTTTAATAAGTGGTCGTGACCGAAGGTGTAAATCTGGTGGGCACTGGCCTATTTCCATCAAGTCGTTTATTCACAAAGATCAGGGTCCAGATGCTATATTGGATGCCGCGCTGGCAATAGCGGAAAAGTCGTTTAAAAACCATGATACACTGGCATCAGCCGCGTGCTAACTAGCTGTATTTATTTTTATATTGATAGCTAGTAAGGATAATCAAAAACCGCCAGGGCTTGACAGCTGTAAATCGATACACATTTTAGGCGATAAGCGGCATTAATCGCCCTAAGGGAAGGGGGTGGTATGCAGGCGTTACAAACTTTTATTTATGAGAACGAGAGATTCATCACGTCATATAAGAAAGGTTGTATGGATATGCCCCAAGCTACAACGGTTCAGGTCCTTATATTCGATGATGATCTTGATGCATCAAAATTGCTTAATAGTGTGCTTTCCGCGTCGAAAAGCTCAGGGAGAGCGAATTTTTTAGTTCGTACATCAGAATCACTTGAAGATGCGATTTTAAAAATCACCCACCATCCTCCCGATATTATCTTGGCCTCTTTGACCAGCAAAAAAAATGAAATCATAAATGTTATTAGAGAAATTAGAAAATGTAATAACAATATCCCCATTGTCACAATTGGCGCTGAAGGTTTTGAATCATTAGCTTTAGAAACTGTCCGCATTGGTGCGCAAGACTGTATCTTTAGGGATTCACTGGATCCGTCGCGAATGCTAACTACAATAAGGTATGCTATTGAACGTCGGCGAATTTCGTCAGATACCACGCGGTTTCACGTAAAACAACTTTCGGCTACAATTGAATCAATTTCGGATGGCGTCCTCATTGCTAGTGCCGATAAATCCATCATATTTGCCAACAAAGCAGCTGAGACCATTTTTTCAAAGCCATCTAATCAACTGATTGGATCAGTTGTTCCCGTTCCCATAAAACCTGGCCAAAAAATCTTACATACTATCACCCAGAATAAGGCCACGCTTCATGTGGAAATTTCAACTACCATCGTTCCGTGGGATGAGGGTGAAGCCGGATTTTGCGTAACCATCCGTGACATTACTGAGCACATGCAACTCCAGGAAGAGCTTAAAAAGGCGGCAAAATTAAAGGATGAATTTATCGCTCACGTGAGCCATGAGCTCAGGACTCCGATGAATGGAATTATCGGAATGACAAGTCTTTTGGTTGAGCATCCTCTTCCTCGACTTTTAAAAGGGTACGTTGAAACCATTCGCACCTCTAGTGAGACTATGCTTAATCTCATTCATGATCTGCTTGATTTATCAAAAATCGAAGCTGGTAAAATAGATTTAGAGCCCTCAGATTTTCGAGTAAGATCTATGATTGAAGAAACGCTGCTTTTGTTTGCGGAGCGAGTTCGCGCCAAAGGCATTGTATTATCGAATATCCTTGATCCAAGTATACCTAGATTTTTATGTGGTGATGCCTCTCGCGTTAGGCAAGTTTTAGCCAATCTGGTAAGCAATGCTATTCGGTTTACGGATCAAGGATCGGTCGTAGTTCATATTAATCTAGACAAAAATAGTACTGTCAACAATCCAGTTTTACGTTTTGAGGTTGTTGATACGGGGACGGGTGTTCCATCTGAGCGACAGTCTCTTCTTTTTCAACCCTTCACCCAATTAGCTACCGATCCGAAGCGTAAAGAAGGGGGAACAGGACTTGGGCTTGTAATTTCGAAAAAATTAGTCAATATCATGGGCGGTGAAATTGGGTACTGCGCTCAAGATCCAGGATCTATGTTTTGGTTCACGGTTCCTTTACGGCCACCAGTGAAAGAAAAAAATCCTGGGGTGCGGGATTCTTTGGAAGGCAAAAGAATTTTGTTAATATCACAATGCCCTTATCTCAAATCCATAGTGCAAATGCAACTGGAACTAAAAAAATGTCATGTGGAATTAGTGGCAAAGATTGAGGAAATATTCCCATTTTACCAGAAGAAAAGTATGGGACAAAGTTTTGATATCATCATTGTTGACCTGCCAAGCAAGGCTTTGAGCTGGAAGTCACTTATTAAAGAAATCCGAAAAGTCTGTGATCATGAGGCACCGGTACTGTTACTTAACAGTACTCCAGAACCGCTTGTGAACTACGATGTGATGCAAGAGAAGGTTTCTTCTATATACCGCTCGCCCCTGAGGCAATCTGTTCTTTATGGTTACATTGCAGAACTGACAAACGCGCGTTGGCAGGAAGACTTCACCACTCGAGAAACTGATCGGCATGAGCGTCTTTCCCAATGCTTTAGTCGTTTTAAGCTCAAAGCTAAGCGAGTTCTTGTAGCAGAAGACAATGCTATTAATCAAAAAGTTGCTGTTTCTATGCTTGAAAGAATTGGTCTTGAGTCTGATGCCGTGTCTGATGGACAGGAAGCTGTCTCTGCGGCTAAATCTTTTGCTTACGATGCTATACTTATGGATTGCCGAATGCCGGTTTTGGATGGATTTGAAGCCACAAAAGAAATTAGAAAAATATCAGAACATTATAAACAAATTCCCATTATTGCGGTCACAGCTAATGCCATGAAAGATGACATTCAGAATTGCAAGAACGCAATGATGAATGGTCATTTGGCAAAGCCAATTGGTATCAATGATTTACGTGCAGCATTGGCAAAATATTTGGGAGAAGAAGTCCTTCAAAATGAAAACGTCATTAATTTTCCCATTAGGGAATCCAACAAGATAACTGGAATTAATACCAGCGTGATCGAATCATTGAAAAAAGTATCGACAAAACTTGGTAACAATCTTTTGTATGAAGTGATTGATCTTTTCATCACAAATACGCCCCAACTTTTTTCAGATCTCAAAAAAGCAATCGCTGAGGGAGATGCAAAATCTGTAGAGGCGCTAGCCCATAAAATAAAGGGAAGCTCAAGAAATATAGGGGCCAGTTTACTCTCCGAAAAATGCGCCGAGCTAGAAACCATGGGGGAGTCCGGCATTTTGGAGGGTTGTGAAGAGATTCTTGAGTCGATGATTATTGAGTATCGTCGGGCAGCGGCTTTTTTAAAGTCTGAATATGAATCCTCAGTGGAAGGCCTACGATCAATGAAATAGGAATCAATTATGACACCAACCAGGAGGGCTCCTCAAAAAGAGTCTCAAGTACAGGGGCATCATGTTTTAGTCGTGGATGACGAACCGAGTTCTGCGCTCATTTTAACATCCCTGTTACAGGCGCAAAAAATTGCGGTAAAAAGCGCTGGCAACGCGGAAGAAATGCAGTTTCTTCTGCAAAGAAACGAATTTGATTTGATTTTTCTTGACTATAAACTTGGGAAAATAAATGGGATCGAGCTGATAAGCCAAATCATTGGAGACTACCCTCGATCCAAAGTTATTATGATCACGGCGCACGGTAGCATTGATCTGGCTGTTCAAGCAATGCATAAAGGAGCATCGGGGTTTATTACTAAACCCTTTGAAGAAGAAAAAATAAAAGTAGAGGTAGAGAGAGCTTTGCTTCAAAATAACTGGCATAGAAACGTGTCAGCGGATCAACGATGTGAGACAGGAATTATTGGATCAAGCCCTGCTGTCCTTCGTATTCATGAACAAGTTGATCGCATGAAAGACGTGGATACTACGGTATTAATAATTGGAGAGTCTGGAACAGGCAAAGAATTAGTTGCCAAGGCTTTACATGAAAAATCTATTAGGTCTAGTGAGCGGTTTGAAGCTATTAACTGCGCAGCAATCCCGGAAAACCTTTTGGAGTCGGAATTGTTTGGGTATAAGCGCGGAGCTTTTACCGATGCTAAAGTTGATCGCAAAGGGTTATTTGAAGTATGTGCTAATGGGACTTTGTTTTTAGACGAAATTGGAGAACTCCCACTTAATTTACAAGGAAAGCTATTACGAGTACTGCAAGAAAAAGTAATAACACCATTGGGTGCCTCTCATAGCATCAAAATAAATACCCGTGTTGTCGCCGCCACCAATCGCAACCTACAATGGCTAGTTAAGGAAGGGCGGTTTCGCGCTGATCTTTATTACCGATTATCAATTCTCCAAATTGAGACGCCGCCACTTCGGGATCGTCCTGAAGATATTGCAGAGCTTGCGAGCTTTTTTGTTGATGCAATTTCTGCTAAATTTGGTCGAACCATTAAACCCATATCTAATGAGCTTTTGGCACGCCTCAAAAGCTATGATTGGCCGGGAAACGTAAGAGAACTTCAAAATTCGTTGGAGAGGGCTATTATTTTAGCTGTAGATGGCGTTTTATCAATCGATGATATTTTTTCACACTTGCAAATGTCCATAGCAAATAATGATGATGGCGATCAATCTGTTACTTGCATAAAAAACTTAACTTTGGCAAAAGAGGAATTTGAAAAAAAATATCTAGAGAAGTTGCTAAGTGCTACCAAAGGAAACGTATCGCATGCATCAAAGGTATCAGGACGCATTAGGACTGATATGTACCGTCTTTTTACAAAATATGGCATCGACCCCACAATATATAAGTCCTAATTTGAGTGTTCGTTCTACCATACAGGATGTTTTTAAGTCCTTACATCCCGCCTTAAAAAAACCTGCAGTTTTCAATAATATACCTCACTTTGCTCTGGCATAGTTTATGCTAAAAACACAAGAGGCTTTAAAACAAAAACATGGAGGTGATAATTTATGGAAGAATTAATTGATGTCTCTAAATCATTGTTACGAAGTACTAAGCAAAAAGATGTAAGGAAGCTTGCGAGGCTTTTAGCTGACTGGGCGCTACTTGGTGATCACTATAATGAACGTGAAGGTAGATTCGAGCGAAGTGGGCTTTCAATAGATCCTTTTATAGATCTTGTCGTACTGGCAAAAAAAATTGACAGTGCGCACTCAGAGACTGCTATTGAAATGTGTTCATAAGATTGTATTTCATAAGGGTGGTTATTTAGGTTCATGAAAAATAAAAAATAATTTACATTTATTGGTGTTAGGTGGTCTTGACCTTTTATTAAAGTGATTTAAATTTATAACTATCATAGTGGTTATAAATTAAAAATTGACGATAGGAGGATTTGTGATGGTAAATTTAGAAGTCTGGAAAAATAGTCGTTCAGCCCCAAAATCAATGTTAGATGATGTTTGGCGTGGTCTATTTGATGATGTTGAAAGTGCATTTTTCTTACCTGTGTTGCAAAGATCTAAAAATGAAATGCAGTTGACGCCTGCCTGTGATGTGACGGAAACTAAAGAAACTTTTGTTTTGAGTTTTGATGTTCCTGGTTTAAAAAAAGAAGATATCAATATCGAGGTGACCGGACGTCAATTAGTGATATCAGGGGAAAGAAAAAAAGAGGAAGAATTGCAAAACGGGAATCCTCATCGAATTGAAAGGTCTTATGGTAAATTTTCCCGTGTCTTTGATTTGCCTGAAGGTGTGAACACCGAAGTCATTCACGCGAGTTGTGAAAATGGCGTTCTGAAAGTATCCGTACCTAAAGGTCAGAGTGCCAAAACACGCAAAATTCAAATTATCGAAGGGGATAAAGAATCCATCGCAGGGTAATACAAGCTCTATTCTTTTTAATACTAAGAATAAGCGATAAGGGAGGACGTGAATGGCTTTGACTGCGGTGAAACCTAGTGCGGTTAGAATGTTTTTTGTGGTTGCAAAGTTAGCTTGCATCTAGGTTTCATCTTTTTTTTTATTAAAAAACAGCGAGTTGTCTCGCCTAGTTTTCTCGATGCCTATCTCGACATCTTATTCGGGGGGGGGCTTGGTTAAGATCTGTTAGAATTTTTTGGGCATAACCAAAATTGTCCAGGTAGCGGAGTCGTTTGGTAAGCTTCCCTTCGCTACATTTTTTAAATTACAGGTTAAGTTTGAGTTATTTATAAGGACAGCATTGCAGCGGTCTGACTTAGCAAGTTCATAGCAGCGAATAATACAGGTATCGAGATCATCATAGTTCTCGCCTGGAACGTCATAATAAGGAATGTCTTTCTTAAACAAAATATCATAATTAAAAACTGCCGTGTTTTTTTTCGAGACATATTGGAATTTATAGCGCATTCCCTGATTAAAAATAGTGTTATCATGAGCGCCAAATAACGCGCAAGCCATGGCGTTATAGTCAAAGTGAGAAAATAGGCAGCTTTTATTTTCAAGGCAGTGCAAGCGGCAGCTAACCAGTCCTGTTTGCATTCCTGTTTTCTGTAGGAACAAATTTTTATCATACAATCTGAGTAAGTTTCCATTTTGAACAATTGCATTTTTATCAAGATTAAAAAATAGTTCCAAATCTTTTACCTGGTCAATAAAATCAATATATCGATATTGAGGGTAAGGGTCCTTCGCACCGTAAATTTCTTGTGCCATAGCGATGTCATTAGAGCTTAATTTAGATATTCCAGAACATTAGCTCATTACTGATTTGGGATCGTATTCTCCTTTGTAAACATGTTGATCAGAATCATTCACGGTATTTTTTTTTACTCATTTTTAGCTTTCATTTCCCCAGTAGGCCAAGAATAGTTTCCCTGCGAAATTGAAAAATATTTCCGACATCTTTTTTTACAAGTGGTAGTCCTATATTTCCAGCTACGCCAAATGGCAAGCGGTAGCGCACGATATCTTCGATGAGAGTTCCCCCTCCTAGGGAGCGAAAATTGTGTGTGTGATCCCAGACTTTATAGGGACCTTTTAGTTGAAGGTCACGGAAACTTTTCTCCGGGGTGAAATTCACAATTTTTGAGCGCCATTTCATTGGTAGGCCATGGACTTTAAGCGCATAATCGATCTCACTCCCCTCAGAGAGGGTTTTAGCGTCTTCCTTTTCGGCATTTTTTACCCTTAAGACTTTAAAATTCAGCCAGGGCGGGGTGATTTTTTCGAGGTTTTTTTCACTCGAAAAGAACTCCCAGGTTGTCTTGATATCTATGGGTAACCATTGTTTCTTGTGCAAAATTAAACAGTTTCTAAATTTTTCAGCGCCAAGCAAACTGCTCATGGCCTTATCAATGTCTAGGTACTGAAAGGTAAAGCCACTCTCTTGAGTTCTTTTGGGTATGACCTTTTGCCCAATGAGAAGTAGTTCAGATTTTTTGCCTAGGAACGTCTTTAATACCAAGGAAGGGACTTTTATTTTTGGTACTGTGAAAAAATGTTGACTCATTGCCCGGTGAAAATCTCTATTGGTGACTGCCTGAGGAGCTGTCATATTATAGACACCACTAATCTCTTGGTTTTCTGCGGCATAGATGATAAAGCGGCACAGATCATCGATGTGAATCCAGCTCATGTACTGATTACCGGAGCCAAGGACGGCACCTACGCCAAGGGCATAAATATCAATCAGCTCTGGTAAAGCGCCGCCGGTAGTGCCAAGTACCATGCCTATGCGCAATATGACTTTGCGCTGAGCCCCCTTCATCTTAAGAGTTGCTTTTTCCCACTGCACGCAGGTTTCTGCCAAAAAACCCTCTCCTGCAGGACTTTCCTCATCGACCTGATTTTGCGCCTGATCACCATAGAACCCCACAGCTGAAGCCTGAATGAGGAGCGGCGGATTTTCCATTGAGGATAATGCACTATCTATTGCTTTGCACACACTGAGGCGACTGCTTAAGATGCGCTTTTTCTTGGCCTCAGTCCAGCGACCTGCTGCAATTGATTCACCTGCTAGATTAATAATAGTTGTCACATTTTTTAAGGCTTCAGGGGGAATTGCCTGTGACTCGTCCCAGTAAAAAATATGAGCGGGAAAACTTAAATACAGGTCAGTCTTGTCCCGACGACTGAGAACGTGAAGACTGTACCCTGCTTGTACGAGCTTCTCTCCGAGTTCGTTACCAATAAATCCGGTGCCCCCGACTAATAAAATCGTCTTATTTTTCATTGACATGATTATCCTTTCCTCATTGCCATACCTTAATTTAATCACCCCAAACTGATCGGGTAAGGGGAAAACAAGGTTTGTCCGGCAATATAGTGATTGTTCTGTTTTAGGTTCTCATAGGCTAAAAGTTCAAGCACCAGTCTAAGATTTTCTAAGAGTGGAATCTTCTCATTTTGGTTGATAAGTCGGATGAAGTTTTGCTTTTGGTCTCCAGTGAGATTTTTTTTAAAATAACCATAAACATGCGATAAGGCGTTGGCAATTTTGCCTTTGGTGGGTTTTATTTTGAGAGCCTCGGCAAGATACTTATGATATTCACTTAGTGCTAATTCAAAGCTTGCTTTTTTCGCATTAGCAGCAATGTTTCCGAGTGCCCCGACATGCATAGGCGAGTGAGCCATAATCAAATACTTGTTTTTTTGATGAAAAAGCTGAAGTTCTTTAATCGAGTGAGCGCAGGCTTTAAAGTCAGCAATCACAAATAACTGTGTTAAAAAATGTCGCCGCTCTTCTCCATCAGTCAAGCGACCGGCTTCAGTGATAGGAACTAAAGGCAAAGTTTCTTTGATTTTTTGCGCAAAAAAACCGCTACCAATAGGGCTGGGCGAATTATTGTGGTCATATACTTTTACGTTAGAGATACCGCAGCTTGGCGAATTGCCTACCAATATAATACCATCAATATTGTGTGTAATATTTTCAGCAAGTTTGGCAGCGGTAAATTGGGCCTTTTCCGTTAAATCGAGCTTGCCATCTGCAGTCTTTAGGAGGGTTGTTTTGTTTGGTCCTCTCACGAGTCTCAGAGCCTCTCTCGGGGTGCCAAGTCCCATGGCTATTTCAGGGCAAAGAGGTGTGAATTCCGCATATTCTGCCAAATCTTCCACGATAAAAGGGCTGCGTTTATGGCCTCCATTGAAACGGATATTCTGTCCCATCGCGCAGCCACTAACCAAAATTTTTAATTTTTGTGAGCTCATGGTTTAGGTACCTTCTTTCGACTCTGGATATGAAAATAAAATCTCTATTTTTCTCTGACTATTATTGTCGGTAACGATAGTTGTTGCCCCAACGTACTTAGTGAGGCGTTTATAGGGAGTTATCGAATAATAGAAATTCATCGGTTCTACGAAATTTCTGAGTAGCCAGGAATCAGGCTCTAAGGTGACGACTGAGGTATTAGGGTCAAGCTTACTGGCCTCAATTTTGAAAGCGTATTGTTCCTGGCGAAAGGGTACTAATAGCTTAAATGATTTGGCTAGCCCTGATTCTAATTGCTCCCAGTTGCGTACAATTAAATGGTGCAAAACTTTACCGTGATATTGATCACCAGATACCTTAAGTTGATCATTTTGAATAATGTCTGCTTTGCCGTTTGCTTTATAGGTAAAGCTAATTTGATCATTTTTTATATTCATCGAAGCTATTTCGCCGGACACATAATTTTTTAGTTCATATTTTTTTGTTTTTAGGCTCGCTAAATCGTAGACAACCATTTCAGACTGGACCTTTATACCTTGTAAATCAAAATAATAGGTTTCTTTTTGTAGGGTATTTTGGTTTTGACTGATCAGTTCATGCCCAAAAAATATTTTGGTTTTAGTAGTGGCATCAAAGACGTCAAAGTTAATTCTTTGAGGCAAAAAGTCCCGAGATGCTAGAGCACTATGGCTTATTAAGAGAAAAATTACCCAGAATAAATTACTTAGCTTCATTTTTTTTAAACCCTCCTGATCTCAACCACTCATAAAAGCTTTTTAGTGACTGAATATTTAATATCCCTTCAATATTTTGGGTGGCCCCACTGCCGCCCAGGACTATCGTGAGCTTTTCATCAACAGATTTTCGCAAATGTCTTAAGTGTGTCGTCGCTTCTTTATGATCAAAATATTGAGAAACGCTTATGCATAAACCGCTAGCATTATTTTCCCTAGATGCTCTAGCTATGTCGTCAGTAGGCACTGAGGTGCCGAGGAAAATAACTTTGTGATTTACGGCTGCGAGAACGGTCGATGCCATATGAAGCCCAAAGCTATGCTGCTCTTCAGGAAGGGCAGCTACAATGATTTTAGGACCGTTATTAATTTTATTCATCAGTTGCCATTTTTCACTTAGAAAAGATCTCAGGAGCTCAGAGAAAAAATGCTCGGCGGCAACAGGGATTTCTCCATATGACCATCCATCCCCAATTCTTTTGAGTAGTACGGTGATCCTATCTGAAACAAAACCTATGGGGCCAAGAGCGGACCATTCTTCCTCAAATGATTTGAATAAAGCCTGATCATCCCAGTGGGCAAGGTCTTCGATAACTTTTTCAACAATATAATTTTCACTGATTTTGGATATGGCCTTAGGAGAAACTTCCTTACCATGCAGCAACGTGTGCATTTCTTGCTCACTTAAGGTGACTACTTGGGATGGTTTATGACCAGCTTCAATAGCAATCTTTACCAAACGAAGCCTCGCTATTTCAGCACTCGAATAGCGCCGATGTCCAGAGGCTAGTTTTATTGAATAGGGTGCCCCGTAACGCCTTTCCCACATTCTTAAGGTAAATACATTGATGCCTGTGGCTTGTACCACATCACCAATACTATACATATCGTCTGTCACAGTATTCTCATTCTTATCCATAGTTTCAGTCTCCTAGATGGGAAAATATCCTCCTATTATCTATACACTAATCGGATTATAGCAAAAAATATTTAATTATTGTATAAATATTTTTGATTTTTATCCGATTAGTGTATAGTATTTATTAGTGATGTGGTATATATATCTATACATATGCGGTGGCGGAGTAATTAAGGCTGTAAAAATAGAAGGTTAAATCTTTAATAGCGTGAAAGGTTTTGAATTAATGAAAATCGCGATCATTGGTACGGGTATATCAGGCTTAGTTACAGGATACCTCCTGCATAGAAAACATGATATTTCCGTATATGAAGCCTCAGATTATATCGGCGGTCATACCAACACGATTGAATGCAGTGATGGTGAAGGTTCTCTTTTGGTTGATACTGGATTTATCGTCTTCAATGAAAAGACCTACCCTAATTTTTGCAAATTACTTGGGAATCTCGGTATAGAAAAACAGCCTACCGCAATGAGCTTTAGTGTCAAGTGTGGGGCTAGTGGTTTTGAATACAATGGTACCAGCATCAATTCTTTGTTTGCTCAGAGACAAAATATTTTTAAGCCGAAGATGTGGCATTTAATCGGCGGCATATTTAAATTTAATGCCTCAGCCAAAGAGTTTTTGAAAACCAATCATTCTGACTTAACCCTAAGGGAGTTTGTTTCTTGGTACCAACTCAATGAGGAAGTGGTGAAGTATTACATAATTCCCATGGCTGCATCCGTTTGGTCCGCTGATCCTAAACAAATGTGGGACTTTCCTGCCCTGTTTCTTCTCAAGTTTTGGGCCAACCATGGATTTTTAGAGATCAATGAGAGGCCGCAGTGGTTTGTCGTCAAAGGAGGTTCGCATAGTTATGTCAAAGAGATCATCAAGGGATTTGAAGATAAAATTCAACTTTCTACTCCAGTAAAATCTATACACCGTGAAAACAATAAAGTTTATCTCACGACTGATACTGAAACTAATACTACCTATGATGCGGTGATATTTGCTACGCATAGTGATCAAGCATTAAACATTCTTGATGATCCCACACAAAATGAACAAAGCCTCCTCAGCGCGATTCCATTTCAAAAAAATATAGTTGTACTGCATACAGATGCGTCTGTTTTACCAGAGTCTAAAAGGGCTATTGCTGCCTGGAACTATTATCTTCCTAAAGAACAAAGCGATTTGGCGACTCTGACTTACAATATGAATATTCTTCAGTCTCTTAAAACAAAAAAATCCTTTAATGTTTCACTCAATCTTCCCGTTGCAATTGATCCTAGCCAGATAATAAAGACAATCACATACCACCACCCGGTTTTTACTTTAGAAGGCATCAGAGCCCAGGAAAGATACAAAGATTTTATGGGCGAAAAAAATACATTTTTTACTGGTGCTTACCTTCGTAACGGATTTCACGAAGATGGCGTGGTCTCCGCTCTAAATGTCTGCGCGAAGTTTGGAGAATCACTATGAAAGGCACTTCACTAAAGAGCGCCATATATGAGGGATCTGTTTTTCATAATCGCAGGGAACCCAAAGAGCACGTCTTTAGTTACAGATTATTTTTGATGTATATCGATTTGGACGAAGCAGCGCGAGTTTTTAAGCAGTCAAATTTTTGGTCGTTAGGGAAGTTAAATGCCGCTTGTCTCTTGCCAAATGATTTTCATCGGAATGAGAAAAAAAATATCGAGCTCTCTGATCTTAAATCAGCTGTAAAAAAAACAGCCCTAGAGAAAACGGGTATAGTCATTGACGGTTCTGTAAGAATGCTGACTCAGCTTAGGTATTTTGGTTTTATTTTTAATCCCGTAACGTTCTATTACTGCTTTGGCGCAGATGAAAAACTCAAAGTCATACTCGCCGAAGTCGAGAATACTCCTTGGGGGGAGCGTTATACTTATGCCTTGCCTATTAATGCATCACAAAATGAAACGAATTCCTTTGAATTCACCAAAAAATTTCATGTGTCGCCGTTTATGCCCATGGATATGACTTATGTATGGCAGCTGAATAATCCCTCAGAAAGAATTAGTATTACGATGACCAATATCCGTGAATCAAGAAAATATTTTTCCGCCGGACTAAATTTACACCGAGTTTCTGCTACGGCAAGCAATTTGAATCGTATTTTATGGCTCTATCCCTTCATGACCTTAAAAACAGTTTTTGGAATCTACTACCAGGCCCTTAAGCTGTATCTAAAAAAAGTTCCATTTTATAACCATCCCAGGATGGGTAAACAAGATAATCAGTCAACATCAAATAAGGAGATTGCACATGGCAACCACTAATGAATCAATTAATCGCAGTAGCTACAGGATTTCTCAAGTAGATAAAGTGCTAAGGAATGTGATTTTAAGGAAACTCGAAAGCATAAAATATGGTTGTATTGAAGTTATAGATCCTTACGGAACTTCATACATAGGTGACCCTAAACAGAGCGAATTCCCTAAGGCAAAGCTTATTATCGAGAACCCTCTCTTTTTTAGGCATGTTGCTCTTAAAGGGGCTTTAGGTGCTGGCGAATCCTATATGGCTGGACATTGGTATTCTGATAATTTGGTTGATCTTATCGGCATCTTTGCGATCAATCAAGAAGTGCTTGTGAGTTTTGAACGAGGACTGGCAGTACTACAAAAGCCATTTGCTTGGCTTTTTACTATGCTAACTAAAAACACGCTTGAAGGGAGTCAAAAAAATATTAGCGCTCATTATGATCTCAGTAACGATATGTTTAAATTATTTCTTGATGAAAAGATGATGTACTCAAGCGCGTTTTATGAAAAAAATGACGCCAGCTTGGATGAAGCAGCTACAGCGAAATTGGCAAGAATATGTCAAAAAATGGCTCTTGGTCCCAAGGATAGCATTCTTGAGATTGGCACAGGTTGGGGAGGTTTCGCCGTTTATGCGGCGAAAAACTATGGCTGCCAGGTGACTACTACCACCATATCCAAAGAACAATATGACTATGCGACACATCTTGTGAAAAAAGAGGGCTTAGAAGATAAAATAACCATTTATCTTAAAGACTACCGAGATCTCAGTGGTGAGTTTGATAAAATTGTCTCTATCGAAATGATTGAAGCCGTAGGAGCCGATTTTCTTGAGACCTATCTCGGTAAGTGCTCAAATCTATTAAAACCAAGCGGCCAGCTTTTTTTGCAAGCGATCACTATAAACGATCAAAATTATGAACGAGCCCTCAAAGAAGTCGATTTTATAAAAAAGTACATTTTTCCTGGTAGTTTCATACCTTCAGTCAATGCCATAATTAGCAGTGCGAAAAAGGCCACAGATTTAAGGTTATATCATCTGGAAGATTTAACACCTCACTATGCGCGAACTCTTCTTGATTGGCGCAAGCGATTTCTTTCCAAAGCTCATGAACTGAAAAACCTAGGCTTCGACGAGCGATTCATCAAAATGTGGGATTACTATTTTTGCTACTGCGCGGGTGGTTTTAGAGAACATTCTATTGGGAGTGTCCACCTCGTTTTTGGCAAACCTAGATATAGACAAGATCTTAGCAGTATTAACACCTGGAAAAAAGGAGCATAACACAATGGAAACAGCATTAAGTTTGGCCGAAAATGGTTTATTACCGGATAGTGTGATTAAATTTGGCATTAGAAAGCTATTGGGGCAGCGGTTGCAAGAAATACCAACCAGTAATCCTCAGGAGATTTTGGATTATAAAATAAAACTGATCGAGGATCTTAAACGATCAAAAATTGCCATTGAGACAAAAGCAGCCAATGACCAACATTATGAGGTGCCCGCCCAGTTTTTCAAATTGGCACTGGGCACGCATTTAAAGTATAGTTCTGCGTACTACGAAAATGGCGCAAAAACCCTTAATCAAGCGGAGCATGATATGCTCGCCTTGAGCGCAGATCGTGCCGGAATAAAAGATGGCATGACTGTTATGGACCTGGGTTGTGGCTGGGGATCTATGACACTCTGGTTGGCAAAACACTTTCCTAACTGCAAAATATACTCTGTTTCCAATTCCCATCAACAACGCGAGTATATCG
This sequence comes from Oligoflexia bacterium, assembly GCA_030432875.1. Taxonomy (GTDB): domain Bacteria; phylum Bdellovibrionota_B; class Oligoflexia; order Oligoflexales; family JAGOVF01; genus JAUILP01. The sequence goes on from JAUILP010000066.1 coordinate 17,511, forward strand.
AAGCCGAAGCCAAAAAGCACAATCTTTCTGGCATCCAGGTGATTACTGCTGATATCAATGAATTTGATTTCGAGCACAAGGGAGCGCTTGACCGCATTATTTCGATAGAGATGTTTGAGCATATGCGCAATTATCAAGAGCTGCTTAAGAAAATTTCGACCTGGCTTTCCCCCGAAGGAAAAATGTTCGTTCATATTTTTTGCCATAAAACGACGCCCTATTATTTTGAATCTGAGGGCGAGGATAATTGGATGGGGGCGTATTTTTTTACCGGTGGAATAATGCCGAGTTTGGATCTTTTTCAGTACTTTCAGGATCACCTCAAACTCAAAAGTCAGTGGAAGGTAAATGGGGCCAATTACCAAAAAACATCTCTGGCTTGGCTCGAAAACATGGACCGAAACAGAGACGAAATCATGAAATTATTTGCTGGGACTTACGGTAAAAAAGATGCCAAGAGATGGTTCCACAGGTGGCGTATCTTTTTTCTGTCATGTGCGGAGCTTTTTGGCTATGAACACGGGGAAGAGTGGTTTGTAAATCACTATCTTTTTGAGAAAAAGATCTCGTAAAGGAGAATACAATGGATATTATGACTTTAGGCATTTATGGATTCCTAGCTCTTACTCTTATGATGACCATTCTTTGGCTGCAGAGCTTAGTTTACCGAGATGCCAGTCTTGTTGATCGGTTTTGGGGTCTGACGTTTGTCGTGCAAATTTTTGTCTATGGTTTTTTTATCCCAGAAATCAATATGCGCTTTGGGATACTGGCGGTACTAGTGCTCATTTGGGGGGCTCGGCTCTCCCTGCATATTTATAGTCGCAATAAGCGTTTGGGTGAGGACTATCGTTACCAGGCAATGCGCGCTGAACACGGACCTAAAAAATTTTGGTGGTATAGTTACTTTAGCGTCTTTTTACTCCAGGGCGGACTGTCTTTTCTTATTGGCGCTCCGCTTCTTATGGTGGCTGCCGCAGACCCTGTTACTGGCTTAACATTTTATGATTATATGGCGGTAGCGATTTGGACAATAGGTTTTCTTTTCGAAGCCATAGGGGACTTTCAGTTGAAGAAATTTAAAGCCGTTCCTTCTAATCAAGGAAAACTCATGACCACGGGACTTTGGTCTTTGACAAGGCATCCTAATTACTTCGGCGATGCTCTCCTTTGGTGGGGGTACTTCTTTTTCGCTTTGGCGGTGCCTGGAGGGTGGATGAGTTTTTTTGGTCCCTTGATCATGACTCTATTCATTGTCAATATCAGTGGCGTAAAGCTCCTGGAAAAAGAACTCGCAAAAAATAAACCCGGTTATGCCCTATATATGGCAAGCACTCCAGCGTTTTTTCCCGATCTCACAAAATTGTTTAAAAATGCCAAAATGGGCACCTGATTTTTTTTTATGAAAGGGATTAATTGATGAAAAAAAATGCTCTTTTAGTTTCATGTTTGAGTGCTATTTTAAGTTTATTGGCTCTAGGGTGTACGACCACTATTCCCCGTAAAGACCAAACAGGCAAAATTTTTCCTTCAGTTTCTGGGACTGCTTTGGACGACAAAACCTGGCAGCTTCCCGAGGACCTCAAAGGCCAAAACACGCTTCTGCTTATCGGTTATAAACAAGAATCTCAGTTTGATATCGATCGCTGGCTCATCGGCATTGACCAAGTAGGAGTTAATGCTCCGACATTTGAAATTCCGACCATAAGAGGCTGGGTTCCAAGACTCATAGCAGACGAAATTGACGCAGGGATGCGAGACGGTATTCCGAAGGAGCTATGGAAGATCGTCATCACGGTTTATAAGGATGCCGATAAGATTGTTGACTTTACCGGTAACGAAAACCCTTCTAATGCACGCGTGATTGTTTTAAATGAAGGGGGAGAGGTACTAGCAATGCATGACCAAGGATTTTCGGTAGCGGCTTTAAATAAGATAAGCAGATTTTTCCCAGTTTTTGAGGGCAAGTCACATCAAAACTGCAACAAGTAAACTCGAAATAATGGTTCCACGCCGCCACAGAATTTTTTACGGCGTAAGTGAAATAGGTATGAGTGGGGCAGACGTCTTGATGAGAATTAGCCTCCTCATATTTTATACGGACGTGGTTGGCTTAAGGGCAGATTATGCCGGTTACGTTATTGCTCTCGCGGTGCTTTGGGACGGCTTTACCGATCCTCTTATGGGTTTTATCAGTGACAATTTCCCCATTAGGGGGCAGAAGCGTCGACCTTATATTCTCATGGGTGCTTTCGCGCTTGCCTTGGGTATTTCTTTATTATTCACGGTTCCAAGTTACGAGGGTCAACTCGCCAAAGCGATTTACTTGTTAATGACTTATATGCTTGCGAACACTGGTATGACCATCCTCGCCATACCTCATGCTGCTCTGGGTGGAGATATTCCACTTAAAGGCCATGAACGAGCCGAGCTATTTGGATGGAGACTTTTTTTCGGTAACTTAGGCTTGACCCTTGGTATAGGCCTTCCGGGTCTTCTCGCCGTATTTTTAGTGCTGGCCCCATCGACAGGGGGTGCAGAAAATTACAGCAGTAGGATTATGGCTATCACAATTATTATCACTACTTTGGTGACGCTATATTTCACAAAATCATATGATAAAAATCCAAAGAAGCCTGGAGCTCCCTCTTCAAAAAATTATGGGAGTGATCTTAAGTCCGTTCTCAGGAACAAGGCATTTAGACCAGTCTTTATCGCTTATATCATTGCAACCTTGGGGCTTTCTCTTAACTCAACCTTTGCACTCTATTATTATAAGTACCGCCTTCAGCTTGATGAAGAGTCATTTAGAGCGATTATCTTCGTTTTTATGTTGGTATTCTCTCTATCACTTCCGCTTTGGGTTTGGTTATCAAAAAAATTTGCCAAAAAAAATCTCATTTCTCTTGGCGTTTTGGGTCTTGGGTTTATGAGTATTGTTGTGTATCCCCTAATTCCCATCAAATCCGTTTCAGGACCTATGCTAGCGGCCATCATAGGTGGCATCCTCATCGGCTCGGTTGTTTTAATGGATACCGCTCTTGCTGATATGGTTGATAGACAAGAACCCGGAAGTGAAAATCACAAATTTGGCTTATATTTTGGTTTTTGGAAACTTGGCGGGAAAATTAGCCGAGCTCTCGCAATAACGCTGGCAGGGCAGTTGCTTTTTTTTATTAACTTTATGCCCAATAAGGAACAAACCTCCGAAGCTTCATTGGCTCTTGCCATGATATTTGGGCCCATGGTTGGGAGCTTGCTGGTCATTAGTGGAATGGTCATTTATTTATTTATGAAAGATGAGTTAAAAGCTTAATTTTTAAATTTTGATAAGCTTAAAAGGTGTATTAATATTTTAAAATATTTTTGGTTCTTTGGCTTTGAGTGGAAAAGAAAATTTAGAAATCTGATTCACGCCTGATTTTTCCTGCTCCTTCTTTAAAAACTTTAATGGTTTCTTTGACAACGTCATTAATTAAAGCTTTTTTTCCTGTTATGGCCCACACATTAGATTGTAAAGATTTGATTTTTCCCAATTCTATAAGTTTACCCGCATCCACAGATTCTCTGACCGTGTTTACAGGTAATATCGT
>JAUILP010000067.1 GCA_030432875.1 Oligoflexia bacterium
TGTTTGATGGAAGAAAGAAAGTCAAAGCCCTTGCTCATCAGGCGATTAAAAGGGTGGTTAATGGCTAAACCCATCGCCGAAGCGGGTTTGCGAGCTTGCGAGCAAATCCCGCGCAGGCGATGAGTAACTAAAAAGTTATATTTATTTTAGATTTAGAGCGTCAAGAGTTGATGGGAATTATAAAGACGCAGCACTTTTTACACTCCACTTAGGTGGCGGGTCATCAAAATATGCTGCGAAGATAATAGGCACGGAAAAACCTTTAAGGTGTTCAATTATCATCCGAATGAGATTTTCGTATTTTTTGATGCAAATGGCTTCGATCGAGCCCCAATAAGCTTGCCGTTTTTGTTACAGAATTATCAGTTAAGGTGAGAACATGATTTATGTAAACTATTTCCATCTCGTTTCTAAAGTCTCGCAAAAATTTTACGTCGGCGATTGAAGCTGGTAAAAAATTTGCAGGCATCTCCTGCTTTTGATGAGTCGGTTTCAAGATGCCTTCTACCAAATCAAGCGTTATTTCATCTTTTGACGAGAAAACAAGCCTTTCTGCCGCATTCCTTAGTTCCCTAATATTGCCGGGCCAGGCGTAAGCCAGGAGTTTTTTTTGCGCTTGTTCCGTGATTGTTCTCAGGGGTTCCTGATATTTTTCGCAGAACACGGCCACGAAATGCGAAAAAATCGGTATAATATCGTCAGCGCGGTCTTTTAAGGGTGGAATGATAATTCGGGCGACATTTAGACGGTAATAAAGGTCTTCACGAAAGCGATTATGTTTCATTTCTTCGTCTAAGTCGCGAGAAGTAGCTGCGATTAAACGGACATCGCATTTTTTAGTTTTATTCGCACCAAGAACTTGGATCTCTCCTGTTTCTAAAAAACGTAAAAGTTTACCTTGTGAGCTTAGCGATAGCTCGCCAATTTCATCTAAAAATAAAGTCCCGCCATCAGCCATTTCAATTTTGCCTATTTGATTTTGGATGGCTCCGGTAAAGGCACCTTTTTTATGGCCGAATAGCTCGCTTTCTATAAGTGTTTCCGGTATCGCTGCGGAATTGACCGTGACAAAGGGTTTGTCGCTTCGTGATGAAGCTTGCCATACGGCATTGGCTACGACTTCTTTGCCGGTACCGGTTTCGCCAGAAATCAAAACTTTGACGTCATACTTGGCGAACTGAGCTATTTGGTTTCGGACGTTTTCTAAGCCAGGACTTTTTCCAATCAGGGCGTTTTTGAGGCGGGGAGCGCTCATTATTGCTTTTAAGCTTGCGCGAGTGTGTGCCTGTTCAAGGGCATTTTTGAGAGTAACTTTCAGGCGTTCAGTGGAAACGGGTTTCTCGATGAAATCATAGGCACCTAGCTTTATTGCCGCTGCCGCTTCCGATGCCGACGCCGCGCCCGATAAAATAACAATAGGAATGGCTGAGCCTTTTTCTTTGAGTTTTTCTAAAAGAGTGAGACAGGTTTCATTGTGCTTAAAATGAACATCCAGCAGCATTATGTCTGGTAAGCCTAGATCCATAAAAGAGTAGGCCTGATCTAAATTATCAGCCTCAAGAAACTCATAGTCACCGCCCATCAGAGTTAGTTTTATGCTTTCACGAATGATTTTTTCGTCATCTGCTATAAGTAAACAAGGCATATTTAGTACGGAAGCTCCAAACAAAAGGTTGCACCTGAGCTGTCTCTACTGTCGACCAGTGTTAAATTACCGCCATGATCCAGAGCAATTTTTTTAGCTATCGTGAGTCCTAAACCCATATTGTGCCCATCAAGGGGTTTATCTAGAGAGAAATGTGGCTCAAACAGTCGTGATTTAAATTCTCCTGATATTTTTTTTCCCGTATTGTGAACGAGTATGACCATATTATGAGCCTGATTTTTGGCGGTTATGGAAACGGATGTTTTACCATTATTGGCTTCAGAAGCATTTTTAATCAAATTAAAAAGTAAATCGCTAATCAGTTTTGGATCAAAAGAAAAATTATCTTTACTTAATCTTGATAAATACTGCAGAGAAAAATCAGGACCAAATGAGTGTTGATAGAGCGTGACAAAGTTATCAAGAAATTTTTGCAGGGAAAATGGCACTTTTTGTGGCGCCTGCAATTTTCCAAACTCGGTGAACGTATTGATCATCGACTCTATGGTGGTGATCTGTGTTAATACTAAATCTTGTGCTTGTTGAAGGTAAGTCCGAAAATTTTGGCTTTCCAGTTCATCAAATTTTGTCGAAACGTCACTCGCGATGAGTTTTATGGGCGTAATCGGCGCTCTCAGTTCATGCACCAACATACGGGCGGTATTTTGCCATTTTTGTAGGGAACTGATTTCGTTTTCTTTAGCCAAAGCCTTATCACGTTCCTTAGCGAGGCGCTCATATTTTTTGACGATGCTTCGTGAAATAAAAAATGAAATAAGCAGAGCCATACCAAGGACGAGGCCGGTCAGAACAGCTGCTTGCCACTGCAGGTCCTGACCGATGGAATCTTTTACGAGCAAAAACTCTTCAAATTTTTGTTTTATATGCGCGGCATCTGCGAACTTTAATTTGAGCTCCTGCTCCTTCTCGGGACTTTTGCGTGCATCCTCTTTAAGCTGATCTAGATATTGGTCAACGATGCTATGTACCGAGGTCTTTTCCATGATGTCATATAAAAGGACAACCGTTTCTCGCTGCAGTTTAAACTGCATAAATGTTAGCGGAATGACTGCTAAAGCAAGAAGTGCGGCAATACTGAGCCAAATAGAGCGAATCATGGTTTTATATCAATCTCTAAAAGTACTTTTTCCGTTTCTAAATCTTTAGCAATACGTCTCCAGTTCACCTTTAAAAAATCTATGCCTTGCGTTTGTCTTTTATTGTTTGTCGAAATCATATCACCAACGATGGGATTGAGATGAAGCTGGTAATGATAATTTTTCCCTGCTAAGGCATTAGGGAACGAAATAAACTGACAAATTGCTTTTTCTGATTCGGGAAAACTCACGGTTTTTACTTTGTTTTTTAAATCATCAATGGTGACGACTTCTGACCACAGGTCATACTTTATATGGGCAATTGTTTTGTAAGAGGCCTCGCCGTCACCAGCTATGCTCAGGAGTTTAAAGGGAATACCACTCTTTATTCTCCTGACAATATCTCTTTGATGGACGTTTTTATAAAGCCCACAAACATCAAGAGCATGGGCCGCGCTGTAAGATAACAGAAAAAATAGTAAGATGCTGGTCCTTAGAGTCTTCATTAGTACAACCTCTGACTTCCGTAGATAAGTGCCAAAGAAAGATCAAAATCATTAATACTGCTTTGTAGACCAAGTTCTCCGAAGGTATTTTCTCGGCGGTAAGGTGTTTTAAGGTTGTTCTTAGCTAAATATTCTGAACCCCCAAATTTAAAAATGATACTACTGTCTCTACCTAAGCTATTAAGGGAATAATTACCTTGGTAATAAATAGTCGTTTCATCGCGATTTGGGAGACCAAACCTGTGCTGAGGTAAAATAGCTTGACGCAAATAGAAAAAATCTCCTGCGATATTATGCGAAAAATCACCTTGTTTATAGATAGTAAAGAGGGCCGATACCTCAGCAAATAAGTGCATTTCCTCAGTGAGTGAACGGAAAACAGAATAGTGGGCAGAAAATTTTTCTGTCGGAAAATGGCCACGTATACCGGCAAAAAGAATGTTTTTATTCGTATGGTCTTGGGATTCATTGTCATAATCAAAATATTCGTTACCACCAACTGCATAATCAGAATAAAGTAGAGACAGTCCAAAATAAGCTTTGGGATTAGTCTGATCAGGGTGAATTTCTGTCCCGTATTCAAAGTAATTTCCGGTAATGTGTGATTTATCCATTGTTTCCTGCTGCTGAAAAAGCCCAACCACAAGATAGGGATTTAGCCAAGAAGTGCTGGAATAGGGTGGAAAATTGACCCGAAAATTGAGGTCAAAATAGCGTCCGGATTGCCTGGACTGTATAATGGTCTCTTCGGGAGTCATGGTGACATCATTTTTTCCTCGTTTAAGCTCATCTGCGCTCAGAGGTTTTTTGGCCTGAGTTTTAAAATATTTGAGACCTACAGAATATTTGGGATCATTAGCCTGTCCGCGCTGATATAAATTGGCCTTGCCTTCAAAAAGTGTGGAACTGCGGTTCCCCGTATCGCCGCCTTTTTCAAGACTTTGCGACACATGAAGTTTAAACTTGTGTTTTTCTGCATGTGGGACAAAATGGCCGGTCAAATGCACGTGATTGGGGAGTTCGGATTTTTCGATACTAATATCAACTTGCTTAAATTTATTAGATTTTTTTAAGGTAAAGGATAGATTTTCAAGCTCTTCATCTGTGACCCACTGAAATTTTATGACGTCATAGGCTTTAAATATGTTCTCGCACTGGGTTTGTTGCATGGTTTTATAGGCGATTTTTGCCATATCTGCGTCCGCATAAGCTTTGCTAAATTGTTCTTCTTCTACATATGCGGTTAATCCCATGCAGTGAATGCCATCAATAAAAAACGGACTTTTCCTTAGGGGGGCATTATCTTTTGCCAGGGCACTTTGAGAAAACATAAAAAGAGTGAAAATAATACTGGTGGATTTCATAAAGACTCCTCGTTAAAAGTGAAAAACTCTTTCCTATGTTTCACCTATTATCAATGAATGTGCCAAATTAAATATTAGTTATTACAATAACATAGTGATGGGGGTTTGCTCAACTGTGGGGTAATACCGTGGGAAAAACCCCACAGGTTTAATAAGGGAAGGCTTAGGCGTTTTTTTGGTTGTTATTTTTCGACCAATTGCTTGGGTTTTTCGCCATAAAATCGATGAGACGTCTTTGTAAATGGCCTTCAAAGAGCTCATGGCTCATCTGGCTGCGCAACTCAAAAAACAGTTGTTTGCCACTATCATCTAGGGAGCTAAAAAAGGTGTTTTTTAAATTTTCGTAAGCTTTGGGAGAATTTGTCGTTATTTTTTTGAGTTCATCCGCGGCCAATTTTTTTAGCTTGTGAAACTGGCTTGTCGCCGGGGAGGATGCAGTAGGCTCAGAACCTGGGGACATATTGACGCGTGGGCTCACTTCTGCAGAGGTTTGGCTAACAGGTTTGAGTGGCATATTGACGACGTTGGTTTCAAATGCGGCTCCCGAAAAGAGGTGCGAAATTATATTTTCTGCTTCAGATGTTTTGTCTAAAGACAATAAGGCATAAGTGGAGCGAGGCTCACGAAAAATTGCATCTTGATAAAGAATGTTTTTGTTTATGACCTCTTCAAAAGCAAAATACCTTTGTAAAATTTCTTCTATTTCACCCTCTAAGCTCAGGAGTTCCGTTATAGGGGCGTGGCTGATATCTTCGGGAAGGGGTAAAAGATCAGCAGAATTTAAACGACTGGTCCATTCTATGAAAAGAAGTGGCAAAAGAATGATGCACGAATTTTTATTATTCACATAAATTTTTTCATGCGCATTTCGTGGGGTCGCGACTCTCAGTAAAAAGGTGCGTAGCATTTCTCGCCACTGCGGCTGAGCACGTGTCCGCCAAAAAACTTCGGCAACGCTCAGATCATGAGAATGCCTAAAAAGCAGATTCCTAGCGGCATTTTGCAGATAGCTTTGGGTTAAAGCGGCACTTAGCCTAAGGGGACTCACTTGCCACACCATGTGGGGTTTTGGCGGCAGAGCGGCTATATCGAGATTGTCAGCAGGATGCGCCGTTAAATACCCGTGATTAATGAGTTTGCGAAAAAAACGGGCGAGGGATTTATGAAATTCTATCCAATTTGGCTCTAAGGCCTTGGGCTGGCGAAATTTTTTTTGTGAGGTAAAACATTTAAAAAAATCATCAATGCTGCCAACCACATGCCCTTCAAAAGAGGCACGTCGGTGCTCCCAATTTAACGCTCGTTCCATGAGCAAAAAATAATCCCCCTCAAGACCATGGGTGTCCAGCCAGGCTGAGCGCCAGAGTCCAAATAGGGGGCGGTGAGATGAGGTGCTTATTAAACCGAGTTTTTTGTGATGCCGTGAAAGTTCCTGATAAAGATCACAGATACCGAATACGATCTCTGAACTATGGGGTGATAGTTTTAGTTCAAGGCTTGTATTGCCGTCCGTGCTTATTCTGATGTTGTCCGCGGCAAATATAGGGAGCCCGCTGATATTATAGCTGTTGCTGCTAGACTTGCGGTCAAAATCATCAACGACTTTAATTTGGGCGAGGCTAAAAAAAAGGCGCTCTAATGTTTTTTTACTTTGCGGAGAAATTTGGGGGAGGCTTTTACCAATAGCTGCGATTTCAAGCACCACAGATTCGCAATACTCCGTCTGATGGAGAAGTTCGTTTTGAATGCTCGTTAAAATAACAAGAAGCAAATTGAGTTCCCCTTTATCCAGGGGGGGCCAAATACTCCTTTTCTGCAGGCTACTAGAATAGGCCAGCGTATTTTTTGTTGGCGCTAATTCTTCATCAAAGGCTTTTACCCACCAAGCAGGCGGGTACCAAAGGCTTTGAGAAAAAATTGATGCTGAATGACTCATAGTGCCCTTAAAATGTTTAAACTCCTTTTTTTTCGCTCCTTAACAGCTTTTGCTCTCCAGTCGTCTGCCGAGGCTGTCTGGATTTTTAGGGATAACTCCACAAAAAAAATTCGCTCCAAAGCGGTTAATCAGCTGTATTTCTAAGAGTCTTAAATCTGCCTAATACTGAAAAAATGGATGGGTTACCTAATACCATAGAATTGTCTTTTTTTAAAGCTCAGTCATGATTTTAAAAAATAATTGGTTCGAGTAGAGTAACTACCGAAAACTTCTTAGGAAGAATATATGAGGAGAGCCCTCGTGAACCTTAGTATTGGAGGTAACGGTTATACCGGCGGCTGTATAACCTCCTTAGATCATGCACAAAACCGCGGTCTACCGTAATAAAAACAAACTCAGCGTATTGAGACACGCGAAAAAATCGCAAGGCGAGCTGCCAAAGTTCCTATAGGCGCCAAAGTCTAAGATAAGAAGTCAAAATACTTCATTTTTGTCGATCTAATGCAGAATATTTTGGCCTTTCCTCGAATAATCTATCGAGTTCCCCAGCAAGCGTGAGGCTTCCTGCGGCGCATGAAATCCGGTGGAGTTTTCTGCTTCTACAAAATCAAGCAAAAATTGAGCTTTCCTCTGATAGGACTGTGCTTCAGAAACCTTTTGAGGAGAGATTTGCGAGCCCTCTATTTGGGCAGTTTTTAGATCAGCTATCAGATCCATAAGCGCATCCATGGCGAGGTTGCGCAATTGCCAGGTGCTTGCTTGTATATTTGAGGGCGTTTTTAAGAAAAATATTAAATTGGGCAAATAGTTTAGGACTAGCAAATTTTTAGGAAGCTTTTTTATTCGCAGGTGCGGGCGCTTCTGTGCTTAGCTGGCCCTTATTAACAATTTGATAGCGCGCTTTAGACTGATGGAGGCAGTCGAGGACCTTTTTCTTTAAAACCCTGTTATCATTAATTATTTTTATGATTTCTTCAAAGAGTTTGGTATCTTCTTTTTCTTTATTGGTGTCATTTTGGGCCATTGAGTCCTTGTCCTTATTAGCTGCGTGCATGGATCGCTATTTTTGTTTACGAGTCTCCTCTGTTCACATTCTGATCGGCAGATTTAGGCTTTTTTTGAAATATTATGATTAAAATGATTGCAAATTTCCTAGGTTTTTCCTAAAAAACTGTGATACTTGTACTTTGCTTTAACGACCAGAATTAAAGAGAAATCCCATGGAAAATGAAATAGACCCGTTTACGGTAGCGCTTAATTATACGCAAACCCCTGATTTTTGGCTCGTCGTTGCTCTGCCCCTGGTCCTTCTTCTTTGTGCTGCTATTATTTATTTTTTTCTTTATCGCATCAAAAAAAGACAAGAAATCTCCCAAATCAATGGTCTTGAAAACTTAAAAGATAGCGATGTCCCGGCTGACGACGAGATGGATGCTTTAGAAAAACAGTGGGAGGATATTCCGGAAGGTGGTGACGAGCCTAAAGGCTCTGCGGAAGATAAAGATTCGTCACTATTTGATGACGCGGAAGAAAAATGGGAAACTGCTGACTCTGAAAGTAGCTCTGAGGGTGATCAACCGGGAAGTGATTCTGAAGCCGCTGAAATAGAAGATGCCTCCGAGGCAGTGCCTGAAGATGTTGCTGAAATTCAGGGGCTCGCACGCTCATCGTGGCTTATGCGTCTAAGGGAGCGGCTTGGCAATACACGCCAGGGGATTCAAAAAAACCTACGCACGCTCTTTAGTGGTGCCGCAAAAATTGATGATGCCACTCTGGAATCGCTTCATGAAACCTTATACAGAGCAGATATTGGCGCTTCCACAGCTGATACTTTGGTCGATTATCTCAAAAATAGCATAAAACGCGACCGGGAAGATATGAGCTGGGAAAAGGTACGCACAAGTCTTGCGGAAAAAATCACGAGTATCCTCAAAGACCCACTCGTCGGCCATGAAGAGATAAACTATCCAGAGCAGGGTCCTTTGGTGATACTCATAGTGGGGGTCAACGGCGTCGGAAAAACAACGTCAATTGGCAAACTGGCGAGTTATTTTTTGGCACAGCAAAAATCAGTACTTTTATGTGCGGGTGATACATTTAGGGCGGCGGCCATTGAACAGCTTAGGGTGTGGGGCGACCGTCTAGGCGTAGAAGTCATCAGTCATAAACAAGGTGGCGATCCCGCCGCCGTGGCCTATGACGGTGTTAAAGCTGCTATGGCAAGAAATAAAGATGTTCTTTTGATCGATACGGCGGGGAGACTTCATAATAAAGAGGATCTGATGAAAGAACTGGGCAAAATAACCAAAGTTATAAAAAAAGACTTACCGGATGCACCTCATGAAACTTGGTTAGTGATTGATGCGACGACAGGGCAAAATGCCTTTCAACAGGTCAAAGCATTTAAAGAGGTCACGCCTCTATCGGGACTTGTCGTAACAAAATTGGATGGGACGGCAAAAGGTGGGGTGGTGATTGGTGTTTGTCACCAGTTCAAAATCCCAATTAGGTTTATTGGGATCGGTGAAAAGGCGGTGGATTTGCAGCCCTTTGTCCCTGAGGATTTTTCAGGGTCATTATTTGATGAAACGTAAATGACTATGAGCAATAAATATCACGAAGTCCTTCTAGGTTTTGGTTCTAATTTAGGCGACCGCGAAGGGTATTTAAAAAGGGCTATTAGTCTTCTCAATGCGGCAGAAATTCACGTACGGAAAATTTCACCTTTATATTATACGCAGCCGATAGGGTGTGCCGATCAAGAATTTTTGAACGGCACATTACTTTGCGAAACCACACTTAGCCCTGAAAATCTTTTGCAAAAAACGCTTCTCATTGAAAAAAATCTGGGCCGAAAGCGCGAGCGTCGCTGGGAAAATAGAATCATTGATTTAGATATTCTGATGTGGCGCACTGACCAGGTTTCGATCATCGTAAAGACCCATGCTCTGGCGATACCACATATAGAATTGCTGGAACGTGATTTTGCGCTCGTGCCTGCCGTAGATCTCGTGCCTGACTGGCTGCATCCTGTATCAGGAATAAGCCTAGAAAAAGAAAAACGTGCGCGGGCTTATGAGCTTATACCTAGCAGCTGCGGCATCTATTCTCATTATGATATAACCTCCCAGCAAGACAATTTTGCTGCTGTCCTTAGTCCATAACAGGCTTACGAAAACTCGTTGGTTTTTATACGCGTTAATAAGCGCTTAAATATTTATTTGTCTAGTATTAAAGACCTTTTTTAAAAGCTTCTCTTCCAAAAAAGTCATCTTTACATTTCTCTATTCTCAAATTAAAAAAAAGTACAAATAAATCGCGGAAGAGGTCCGTACTCTCATCACATTCCTATTTTTATGTACAGGAGACACATCACTATGGCTTATTTGGAAACAGGTGTTGAACTAAGAGATAAACTAAAAAAGCCGATACTCGGTGATTTAAAGCCAAATTATCAGGAGCTAACAAAGCAGGAAACTCTTTGGGAGAGAGGCAAATTTCAGGTCGCCTACCAAAATAAGACCCTTATCTTTGGCAAATTAAGTGTTCCATTTTCCCGTAGCAAAATCAAAGACAAGATTATGCGAACTTTTTTTGCGACAACTAATTTGACGGTAGGAAAGGAGCTCCTCCTACATGCTTTATATTCTGAAAAAATAGATCAGCACAAGAGTGTGCGTTATTATAAGTGCCTAAACCACAATACCATCAAATCAATCAGTCGCTGCCGCGAAAAATTGTCAGTTTTATCAGCGAAATATTATCCCGAGATTTTTTGGTTTCCTTATGATTCTCTGACCAATAGTTATCAACTGTACCGAATGATCGATGGCTCGCCTCTGTGTTCCCAGCATAGCGAGGCACCACAAAAGTACAGCCTACATTAAATGTGGCTCTTTTAAATTGGTCTCAAAAGAACAACACATCTCCAAGGCTCGCGTCACTTTGCTTTGGTGCGCCAGAGTCACTAGCAACTTCTTCCTTTGGAGCCGCGGCTGCTGGCGCAGGGGCGGCCTTGGGCGCAGCCTTTGCCTCTGGGACTGGCGGTGTTGCGAGTTTTTCGAGAGCTTTTTTTGGACTAACAGAAGGAGGATGAGCGCTGCCATCCTGGATGCTGGATGAACGGATGGTGTGATCTTTGCTCCCAATTTCCTCAGCCAGAGATCTAATTTGCATAAGTGGCGCTAGAGCACCTTCTATTTCTTTTTTAGTTATGTCCTCAAACTGCAGGTTCATGATGATTTGATCTATGTTATAGGCAACCGCCTCTGAGCTTTGAACAGCCCCAGAAATAAGTTGAGAAAATACCTCCGTGGAATGACGAACCGTATTGACTAACTCCTCTACCGCTTTATCAACCGTGTTTTTGTTTTGTTCGGTTTCATGGAGGTTTTGCTTGAGTGACTCTGACATGAGCTGTACTGATGTGTTAACTTTCGTTACGATTTGCGTGATATCATTGGAGGCTTGATTGGTTCTGTCCGAGAGTTTGCGAACTTCTTCGGCGACGACACTAAAGCCCCGTCCATGCTCACCAGCTCTTGCTGCCTCAATCGCGGCATTTAAAGCGAGGAGATTGGTTTGGTCAGAAATATATTGGATATCCTCAGTGATTTTATTAATGGTTGCCGTATTAGCGAGAATCTCTTCAATGGATTTTGAATAGTTTAAACTTAATTTACTATTTTCATCCAACATACCGGTCATTTCTGATAACAAAGCTAAAGCGCCTTTTAAAACACTTGAAAGAGAACGCCCCGTTTCATCGCCACTGCCAGAAAATTGGTTAGAAATCTCGTTTGATTCCTTTAAATGCTCCTGCGCCTTGGTATAGATGTGATTGATTTTGTCGCCTATCTCTATGGCGGTATCTTCCGTATTGGAAATAACTCTTTTGAGTTGATGCTCAATTTTGGGTATAAGATTGAGTATTTTTTCGATGAAATGATCGTTGGATGCAACTTGGCGATCTTTTTGAAGGGTCAGTAACTCAAGTTCTTTAATATAATGATTCATTCCTGGCTTGGTGTTCTGTGCACTTTCTTTAAAAGCCGCAATATCAAATTTGCCAACGATTTTCTCTAGCTCTTCATTTTTGGCTTTGGTGATATCATGCGCTTTACGGACAAGCTCAAGCTCGCTTTGTGCGCTCTCATAATTTGCGCGTACTTCTTCAATTTTAGCTTTCAAATCAGCTTTTTCTTCAATAAATTTTGCTTCATATTTTTTCTTGAGGGCATCAAGGTCATGGCGCTCTTTTGAAATATTATCGCTGCTGCTTTTAGTATTTACGCTCAGGATGTCATAAGCCATATTGAGGCTGCGTTGCAGGGCAATAAGAAGGATAAGCGACAAACCTAAACCACCATAAAAAATATAGTTTGCATAGGGTAAAGCCAGATTATTGATCACCATAGTAGAAATGATACAAAGCCCGGCAAGCCATCCCCAAATCTTTGAACTTCGGTTTATCGAATATGACATAGTCAGCCTTTCATTACTTTTTGCTTAGTAGACGATGTTTATTCGGACTTTTTTAAAAAACCTTAAAGGTCAAATAAACGCGGGTGGCTTGGAGAAAACATAATTTTTATTGAATTTAATTTAGGTCTTAATGTGTTGTCATGCTAAAACACCTTCAAAAAAACTTCAAAGTTAGTAAATAAAATGATTGGTTAAGCGAGAATCTATTTGGGGAGCTGGGGTGCTTTTTTTTCTGCTTAGGGCGAAAGCGGCTGCGTAAGAATAAGAGCCTCATCAACGATTTTGCCGTGAAGTAAATGCTTACTAATTATGCGGTCGCACATATCTTTGTTCACGAGTTTGTACCAAGCACCTTCAGGATAGACCACAGCTATAGGTCCCTGCTGACAGATGCGCAAACAAGTGGCGCGAGTGCGCTGCACGGTGATATTGGGGTTGTCGTTGTTTAGGGCGGCAATTTGGGCTTTAAGATAGGCCCAGATTTCATCGCCAGTTTCTCCAGAACAGCATTTAGAGCCGCCGCACAAAAAAATATGCCGTGTGGTTTTTTCTAAGCCTAATACAGCAATTTTTGCTTCAATATCAAGTTTTTTCGGTTTATTTTCATCCATAGAATTTTCTTTGCCCTACTTTCGCCTTAAATGCCTTCAATAATGACCTGAGCCCCTGAATCAACCGCGTGGGCATTTAAAATTTTGCCCCCAAGTTTTTCACACTGTGATTTTATTTCTGCATGAAAATTTTGTGCAGCAAAAATCGCCATAACCCCACCGCCCCCTGCGCCACAGAGGCGCGTAAATTTTGCTCCGGCTTCTTTTGCTGTGAGGTCGAGCAGCCGGGTTTCTGGAGTTTCAATATCAGCCCAAAGGGATTTACGCACTAACCACTCTTTTTCAGACCATTGCATTAGACCGGGTAAATCGCGTTTTTTAGCAGCCAGCGCCGCATTGTGGGCACAGTCGCCAAGTTCTTCCAGTTTCTCAAGCATGCCTTCGTCGCGATCAAACGCGGCTTTAAATATTTGCCAGTTATTTGTTGCGGATGCTCTCGACACCCCTGTATAGCATAAGATGATTTCGTTGGCAAAAGACTGGTGCTGGTTTATATCTAAGGTTTCGACAAACTCCCCCGTAGCAGGGTAATGCATAATATTGATATTGCCTCGAAGCGCGCCCCAAAAATCCTGACTTCCTGTGGGGGCCCCGATTAAGCGTACTTCAAGATTTTTTAAAACATTGACCTTTTGAGAGTCACTGAGGTCAGGCATATCCTGATAGATTTGCCTGGCGCGCCAAAGGGCATTTGCAACTGCAACGTCCATGCTGGATGATCCGCCAAGACCTGCTCCGGCAGGAGATTCGGCAGACACAACGAGGCTGAGTGGGGGGAGATGTTCGGACCAAAGCTCCCGAATTAAGAGTTCAACGAGCGGGAGTTTATTTGCCTTCAACATATCCTGGAAAGAAAGCTCCACACTGATATTTTGGTCGATGCTTCTCAGCTGAAAATAGGACTTATTGCTTGGTTTGAGTTCGCAGCGGGCAAAAAGGTTGATGCCCACATTGACGGTTGCTTTATTTTTCACAAGATAAGCAAGAGGCCAAATGTCCAAGGTACCGCCTGCTAAATCAATGCGCGTCGGCGCTTTTGAATTAATTAAATACATACACAAACCCTATAGGTAATGCGCCCGGCACTGGCCATCAGAACGCGGCGAGTGGAAAAACCTGAGGTTTCATGCACACTCTACGTTTATCGGCGGTTCTGATGTCTGCGAGCTGTCGTATAATATAAATGTCACCCCAAAAAAAAATCCTATGGGGGCAATTATATCTTAAAGAAAAAAGACTGACAGCAAATCTCTTGAGGAAATTAAGGGGCGACGGGTTTAGGTTCTTTTTGTAGTATCGGCTCATTTTTGCTGCGAATAAATCCAAGCGTGGTCATCGTCCCCCACTTGGCTATTGTGAAGCCATCCAGTTTTACGCTTCCCGTTCCATGGGCTGTGTTTTGTTGGACAAAGGTGATTTCATTATTCTCTACTTTATCAATAACAGCAATATGCCCATATTTGCCGCCACCAAACACGATGGCATCGCCATGTTGCGGAAGCTCTTCAGCAATGCCGTTTTCAAATGTATCATAATTTTTCTTGTCTTTGCCGTATTGGGTCAGGCACTGACCGGCATTGCAGGCAATAAAAGGGGCATTATAAATTTTGGCAAAGTACCGAACGACAAGTTCTTTGCATTGATAAAGATAACCATAGCGACCGTTTTCTCCCGCACAGGAGTACCCTGTTCCAGTATTTTTCCCATTTGAATAGGCATTTATTCCGTCTATCGTGCCGACTATAGAGCCGCAAGCAGGAGCATTAACATGGCTTTGTTGTTGATCGTGACTGGGAGAAACACCACAAGAAGAAAAAATCACCATCCCACTAAACGCCAAAATAGATTTAGAAAATAGATTCACGCATAATCCCCTTTGATTGAAAACACTGTTAGAAGCGCTTGATGGAGAACGAAAGTTTTTTCACAAAGACACCCACAAAAAACAGAGGGAGAAATGGGCAATTTTTAAGGAATATGAAAATCGAGTTTTTGGGCTTTCTGATATTTTAAGCGATGCCGAAGGTGGGTTTCAATTCAGGGATTAAAAACCTCGGTTTAGTAAAGCCAAAAAAATTGGTAGCGAAAAAAAACAGGAGAATTTTGATCGTCTTTGTAGGATATTGCTTTTTTAAGGAGGTTCTTTTAAATAATCAGAGCAAATTTTTAAATATTCAAGTTACCTGCCGCTGAGTCAAAGAAAGATTAGAGTTGCCATTCATTCATTTAGTGTCACCTGTTAAATAAGTTTTTTAGCAAAAAGACGATGTTTTGAGCGCAAGATGATTTGGCAAATCAAGGATTACCACCGCTTAGAAACTTTATTAATCTCCCTCTTATTCTGTAAGATTCTAAATTCAATATCTTATTTGGCTAATATTAATTTTTACAATTAAATATTAAATAATAATTGATATAATTGATTTACAAATCTCAATCGATATTAATGCGAGTGACAAGGGAGAGGAAGCGGTCGTCAGAATATTTTGTGAATAAGATAGAGTCTTACAGTGCAATAAAATTGCCAGGACAGTCTTTGTTTGGCGCTCTTTTTTTTTCACTCCAAAAGCTCTTTACATCAGCTAAAATCTGCGTAGATACCAATTCCTTGATAGAATTTTGAAACCAATAACGAGGCATAGTTTCGACGTAAGTCTTTTGTACAAATCTGCAGTCCATCATGACAATCAGGCCTTGTTTGGTATCAGAACGTATGACCCTTCCCGCAGCTTGTATTGATTTGGCCATAGCCGGGTAAATATAGGCGTAGGAGAATCCATCGCCAAATTTTTTGTCATAAAACTCTTTACGCAAACCCCGTTCATAACATATTGCCGGTACCGCTGGCCCAACAATAAAAACGCCCTTCAAGCTCCGTG
Source organism: Oligoflexia bacterium (assembly GCA_030432875.1). Classification (GTDB taxonomy): domain Bacteria; phylum Bdellovibrionota_B; class Oligoflexia; order Oligoflexales; family JAGOVF01; genus JAUILP01. The sequence continues at coordinate 15,523 of JAUILP010000067.1, forward strand.
TATTTAAGTCAATCCCCTCGGAAAGAGCGCCTCCTTGTACGGCGAGGACAATAGTAGGATGTTCATGAGTCATAAGACGGTTTTCAAGTTCCGCCAGGTCCTCTGTTTTCATATCTTTGCTTTGCCTGAGAATCTCAAATTCAGAATTTTGAAAAAAAGCTTCTGTTTTTTCCAAAAACTCGTAGCTTGGAAAAAAAACAAGATAGTTCCCTTTGTTTAAATGAGAAATTCTCTCAACAACAGCGGCTATTTTTTTATAATAGAGCCCTCTTAATTTATAGGAGGTCGATATCTGAGGGATGATCATGACTTTGCGGTTTTCCTCCGGAAATGCCGTGGCAAATTCATAGGTCATGGTCGATTCATCGAATCCCGAAAGGGTTTTATAAAAATCAAAGGGTTTTAAAGTAGCCTGAAAACAAAATCGCCTAGTAGAAAACTGAAACTTTAAGGGGACTTCTTTTTTATAGTCTGTATTGCGCGACTGCTTATTCTGAATGATTTGATGAATATCAGAGCCAAGCTCCTTGCCGAGGAGCATGCCTTCTCTGGTTAAACTGCCGCATTTTCTTACCGGAACGGCAAAATCTGAAACGGAAAATTTAATTTTCTGCATCAAAGTCTCCGGGATACATAAATTTACGCATTTGGCTCTCATTCAGAATGCGCTGGTTTGGCAGATATAACCTAACAGAATAATTCTTTCTTAGAAGGTTTCTAATTTCGCTGTAGAGGATTAGCATGCGGTCATAGAGGTCAACATCGAAGAAAATTTTCTTTTTTTCCAACTCAATGGGTAGCGGGAGATCTCTATTAAATATGTCAAAACTAGTAACCCCTTTTGCCACGATGCACTGTTTCCAAGTGTTGTCCGCATGAGATTGCCAAAAAACTTGGCAATGGGTAAGCTCACTCAGCCATCGTGACCTATGTATTTGGCAGGAAAAACTACTGAGCATGCCTGCGATATGCCTTGCCACATCTTCAGGTTGCCATTCTTCGGTCTGAGTATTCAATTCACTCTCTATGTCACCATCTGTATCAACATCTGTATCACCATCGGTATCTTTGTTGGGGGGAGGGGGCGCTTCATTTTTCTTTATGCGTCGTATTCGGGATTTTTCGATGCTCTTTAACCATAAACGCGCCAGGATCTGACGCCAAGGATGAACAGCTCCCGCCGTAATTTTTAGAAATTCATTCCTATAGATATTCAGGCCTTCCCTAAGTACGGATTGTTCTATGGCAAAGGGCCAATGGGAGAGTGGCGTGCAAGAATCTAAATATAACTTTATCGCATATACGTGTTCTATAAATGCTAATGAGGGAAATGGCCCCCAAGAAGCCTCAGGGAATTGACTGCTGGGCCTAAAGTGAGTGTCACAATAGGTGATAACGCGATCATTGTGTTTTAAAGCGCGGTTAAATGGCGGGTTGAATTGTTTAATCGCATCAGTTTCAACAAGTGCAGCTTGCAAAGGAGAATGGACTTCTATGACCTCAATATTAAATACCTGAGTAACGAGTTCATTTAAACGAGAGCCTTTGGTTTTTTGTCCTCTAAAATAACTATTAACGCGAGATTTTAGTGAGGTGGCTTTACCGACATAGAGAATGCGGCCATCAGTGTTTAAAAGTTTATAAACGCCAGGGCGGTCTGGAAGTGTTAGCCGTTTTTGCGGGTCTAGCGGATAATGAACTTTCTCTCTTTTCTTTGGAGGTGATTTAAGCCAATCCTTAAGTTCGGTAAATGTCTCAATGTGGAATTCTTGTTTTAGCTTCATGACGAGATGAATCCAAATGGCACACGTAGCCTCTACGTGTTGAGCGGATCTCTTGAGATCTCCCGTATCATGCCCAATGTAGCCACTAATCGCTCTAATGCTCAGCGATGGGAGATTTGGGTAAACACGTCTGGCAATCTCATGAGTGCATATGATTTCAGTGTCTTTTATATTAGCAAGCTCAGATAAAAACGGTTTTTCAAATCGCGAGAAATGGATAACCATAGGACAGGGTGCGTTGACTTCAGCGCAGATTTTTTCCCAAACCAGTTCCTTATGGGGTGCATCGGCAAGTTCGCTAACAGAAATCCCGGTCATTTTGCTAATGCGAGCAGAAAGTTCACAGGTACTCGGTAAGGAAACGAGAGATGAATGGACATGATTTTCTTTGTCATGCTGCCAATACAACCAGCCTATTTCAATCATATGGGCATGGGGTGGTGACGCTCCGCTAGTTTGGCAATCAAAAAAGAGGACAGGTAATTCGGATAATTTCAATCTTTGCAAACCTCTTCTAAGTTAGAAAACCCGGCATTCCGGACCCGATGCCGAACTTTCGTGCTTCATAACTGGCGGTTAATACGACCCCTCGTTGACTACCAACTACAAGAGGTCGCCCCGAAAGGCGCGGGTTGTCTCTAATTTCTACAGAGGCATAAAAGGCATCCATATCGATATGAATAATCTTGCGATTAAAGTCATAGCGACTGTCTATGACACCCTCTGGGAATGCTCTGTCGATTTCACCATTTGTTGCTCCGTCCATCGAAAACCCTTAAAGAATAGATCTTCTATTTACCATACATAATTATGGTCTGCTTGCCTAGAGCTACTCGTAAAACTACAGCAGATCCTGAAGGAGCGACTGGTTCCAATTCTCAAGAGTTAACAGTCTCTGAGGGATTTAGACGCACCTATCTAAGCTTTTCAGAAATTTTTAATTCTACCCATTCGTATTGTCTGTGTAGGAAATTTGGGAGTAAGGTCAGGTGGTCAACTTGGAAAAAGTCGAATGAAAAGCGATGCTGTAACATTAGCGGCAGGCTACGGGTCTGTCCTCGGCTTCGATTTTAGGCAAGTGATTCGGCATCAGCTAGGAAAAATGGAAACGGCGGCGTAAAGAAGAAATTCAGAATTAGAATTGTAAAGCAAAGATAGGGGGTTACTCGGGGGAGATCCTTCCGAGCTTCACTCGTTCGGGACACGTTTCCATCCAGAAAGCCCTGCTTTCTGGATGGAAACTAACTAGCAGATTCATCTTGCTCTTCAAGTTCTCGGTACTTTGGCAGGTTTGAATAGTATTCGATCATTGCCTGAATAGTGATTTCTTTTTCAGAAGCCGCATTAGCTGCTAACCCTTTTCTTGCATCTGCCCAAGGTCTTTCAATATGAGTTAAATGGCTCAAAGTATCTCCATCAAGATGTCCATATTTTTCTATTGCCCAGTTTATACAAGCCTTTTGCTCTATAGATAAATGAGAAGAGTTTCCTAGGATGTTGTTATCAAGGTATTTATGACCTTTATGCTTTTCAAAAAGTTCTTTAACAACAGGACCGCCTCGCCAAGCTAAGATTTTTTCACTAAATAGTGGCTTTTTATAATGAACTAAAGATTCAACTTGAGAATAATAGACTATTTTCTGCAATTTCATGTATGTAGCGTTCCTAGAAATATGCGAAGCAGCATACTCCGCGACATCTAAAACATTTGCCGGTGTTCCGCCTGAAACAACCTTCTGAATTTGTTCTACAGAAAATCGTAGTCCGATTACATTTAAAATTGCCATGATATTTTGAATATTGGGTATGCTTTTGCCATTAAGAATTTTATGAAGCCCTTGGCGCGACAATCCTGCGTTTACAGCAAGGTCCCCTTTACCTCTTGCCAGGGCAACATCACCAATGGCTTTTATTAAATAAAGATGATCATTGTTTTCTTTAATATCGGGAGTTTCGAGTGCATCCTTAATATGAAGAAATACGGCTTGATCATCATCTCTAAGACTATCAAGCAAATACTCACTAAAGCTTGAGCCTTTATTTTTATTTGTCATCGATCTTCTCCTCTTTGCAACCAAGATACTTCTGCCATCTTTCTTCAGCTAAGTTGATATCTTCTTGCTGGTTTTGCTTTGTGCCTCCATGCAACAAAAGAATTAGTTCATCACCATAAATGCCAAAATAAACTCTATAGCCGGGGCCGACATCGATTTTAAGTTCACCCCAGCTGCCCCCTAAAAAACGATGTTCACCAAAGTTACCTTCCTCGGCCCTACTAATCCTAGTAGTTATTTTTCCATGCTCAACGTGCCGATTTCTTCTCTTCAATGACTTAAGCCAATCTCTAACCGGCTTGCTCCCATCATCGTTGGTGAAAAACTCCGCCTTTCTTGGCTTTGGTTCCATATTTTTCTTTGCCTCTCCAGCCGAGCCTAATAAGCTATCGGCTAAAAGCATATTTAGTTTACATTTAAATTTAAAAATGTCAACTATAGTTTACATAATATATTCAACTAATTGAAATAGTGGATTTAAATTTAATCTCATCTAGACTTAGCGCGTATTTAATTAAGAACCAGACCCAAACCACCAGCTCCATCGCCAACTTTTGCTACGGTACATTTACGATAAGTAAAAAGCCAAGGACATCTACCATCATATGATGCTTGCGTCCTTATTTATGAATATAGCGAGATTGTAAATACTCTTTTTTAAATACGTTCTTAGATTTTTTATGCGCCAACCTATATTCGTAGGTTTCGATGGTAATTTTTTTGCCGCGTTGCCCAATGAGTCATTGCTTGATATCCTGAATTTAGATTCGTTCCTACTTTTAACCAGCCGTTTATGACCCTATGCGAGAGGACTACAGTTTGGCAGTCACAAAAGATTACAAAATCGGTTTCTGGGTACTTGAGCCTAAAATTGTGAGCAGCGCAAAAGAAAATTTTGCTCAAAGTTTAAGGGTACTGGGCAGTATTCATATCCAAGACTTAGAAGGCGGCGCTGATGACCCTCAGACTTTAGATCAAGATCTTCTGATTGTTGATGCAACTCATTTCCCAATGGATTATTTTGATGTATGGATGCAAGGTTTTGTCAAAAGAATGATGCATGAAAATCGCATTTGGATTCCGGCGCTCATCTACGGAGATTTTGAATTTGACAGTGTAAAAAAATATATGGATCTCGCAACGCAAAAAAATTGGTACTTCGATTTAGTAAGTAAACATGATTTTGAGACACTTCCCCTTAGGGTGGCTAATTTATTCAAGATTCATGACCATCTCAAAGAAATAGCCGAATATCAAAACACGTTGCAAGAACTCGAAGATAAAGTGAAAAATATAGAAAATAAAATGAGGCAACCATGAGCCAAGATGACGTGGATTCAGAAGATAGCTTAATCAAAATTATTGCCGACTATGTCCTCGCTCTTAGGGGCGTGGCCACTCTGAGCTATAGAGATTATAGTATTATTGCTGGCTGGATTGAACAGAGTAAAAATCCTGATCAACTTATCTTGGTGCTCGGAGATTTGTTGCCAAAAGCCTTTAGCGAAGACAATTCACTCTCGCGGAATAAATTTAAATCCCTGAACGCAATCAATAAAAAAGTGCAAA
>JAUILP010000068.1 GCA_030432875.1 Oligoflexia bacterium
CTGAACTTACACGAAACATCCAAAGCTATTCAAGAAAAAAAAGTGTAATAATCAAGATTTGGCTTCAAAATCTTTCTACCAAAACCTTTCCCGTCATTCGAGCATCGCGAGAATGACGGGACCCTGTAAAAACGGTGCATCCCTTATATTTGGGTTGACAAGCCCTGATAAAAAGAAAAAAATCTATCAATATTTTCCATTGAATTTTTTTCTCTGTTTTTGAAATTGATTCTATCAGACATAAAACAACTGCCGCCTGCCGGGCTGGATCAAAAACATATTTGTCTAATTTTTTAGGAACGAGTAAGAGCACATTGAGAAGGAGATCACCTGTGACCGATAAAAACACTTCTATAATTCGCCGAGGAATTGCATGGTTATTTTTGCTTCTGACGCAAAGCCTATCAGCTCAATATACGAGCCCTATGTCTTTAAGTCTTCCGGCGACGCTGGAGGGCGGTCAAATCACTTTACCACGCGATGAAGGTCGCCATAGCCCACTTCCTGAGTTGGAGTGGTGGTACGTCGTTTATCATGTCAAAGGTGAAATCACGGGTAACTCTTATTCAATTCTTGTTACCCACTTCAATAACTTTTTTCGTTTTTTTACCGTTTCCAACATAAGTGAAAAAAAGCACTATAGCGGCACCACCCTCGGATCACTCAAAGCCCAAAAAAATTATCTCGATTTGGAGCAGCACACTCCCTATGGCATCGATGTTTTTAAAAATAAAAAAGACTCTTCTGGCGCGTTGCTTCCCTACCAGTATTTCATGGAGACGAACCATAATACCATGCATTTGAGCGCAAGTCTCAAGGCTCTCAAACCGCCAATGCCTGCTGCGGGCCTAGGTTATATCCCCGTTGGTTCTAGCGGGATGAGTTGGTATTACTCCTTAACCCGCCTTCAAGTCTCTGGTTCTCTCACCATTGAAGGCCTTAGCGAACCAATTTCTGGGATCGCTTGGATGGATCATCAATGGGGGCCATTTTTAGTTTCTCCGGTAGAGGTCGGCAATTTTTTTGAATCTTACGAATGGTTTTGTGTACAGCTCGACAGCGGTGAAGAGCTTATGATCTCCAATATTTATAACCGTGGCGACAAACTTCCCCACGATGATAAAGCCTACGGCGGGGTGTCTTTATTTGATCAAAATGCCAAGCACCATGGAACTGTGCATCGTGAATTCAAACGACTCAAATATTGGCGTGATCCTGCTTCCGGTCACTTTATGTCCATGGGCTGGGAGCTTAATGTTCCTGAGTGGGATTTGCATTTATCGATGGAACCTGATTATGAAGAGCAAATGGTGGATTTTCCCTTTAATGGGACTTTCTGGGAAGGGAGTATTAGCGTAACAGGAACGATTGCCGGGCGAGCTGTTACCGGAAAATCTTTTGGAGAACTTATGCATAGATTTAAGGAACCCAGGATCCAGCTTGCAAATATAGCACGGAATTATAATTTTGACGAAAACACTTCGGTATCTTGGCGGGTTAAAAACCCCGACGACGGTAACCCTCTGCATTATCATCTCTCGCTTATACTCGAAGATGATAAAAGCACCATACCTTTAGAAGCTGAATTTTTCGCTAACCGCTACACCCTAAGTTGGCCTCGCCTAAGTTTACCTAAAGCTCGTCTGGAAAATGGCTTAAGGCTCCGTGTCGAAGCCTTTTCTATTGATCATACGATTCGCGGTGAGGTCAGCTCAAAAATTATTTATGTTCATTAGCCAGTTTGGCTATGGCATATTAGCCAGATTGGCTATGGCAAGCTAATGATTTTAGTGCCAGTAAAAAACTTTAATACATTATTTCTCTGACTCATCCAAAGTTAAAGAAAATAACTGGGCATGGCTTCTAAATTACTTATCCTTAATCTGCAGAAAAAGTACCATCAAATATTGCTCCTGTACTATTACATACCCAGGCTTGAATGAGTGCTGAGCTCATACCATAATAAAGGACATCTAAATCATAGGTGATGGTTTGGCTTAACGCTGTAGTCACATTGTTGCAGTGCCCTGTTACCCCGGTAGTACTGCAGGTGGCATCTGCGGTATATAATGTTGTCCAGCCGGAACTAAAGGGAGCACACATATAATTACGCATTGTAGCATACTGAACATGATTCATGCCCTTATATTCGGCACAAAAATTCATTCCCTGTTCGCTATTGGTGTACTGACAAGAGCCCGAATATGTGGGCGGGGTGACTTCTAGTCCTGATGCCACAAACTCTGAAACTAGTGGCGTATCTTCATCATTTGCAATGTCCACAATACGAAATGTTTCAAAGATGGGGAACAGGCTAAGCATTTCTTCAGAACTAATAATTTGCATGCTTCCTTGCTGATCAGAACCGAAAGTTCCGTCAGCCGTAACATTTATAAAGCCGTCCCAATCCGCTTGTGGGTCTAGCCAGTCGTCACATGCTGGGGTTTTGTAGCGCAAAGCATAAAGAGGATCGCCGCTAGATTTTGCAGCTGATAAGGTTACGTCACCATAAAGGTAGGCACCACCTTGCGTTGATGTTATGGAAGCAATCCAATCAGCGGGATTAGTTTCGCCTGCAGGAATATCTTTCCAAAGCATTTGCATATGGGTTTCAGAAGGCGTCGTTAAATAATCATTTTTATCAACGGAAGTAATAAGAGTTTCCTCAGCGCCACCACCATTTGACCCGGCACATCGCCTAATGACACCAGTGGGACCTGGATCATCTGGGGTATCAGGATCAACAAACGGTTTTTCACTTTGAAAGTGTAAATAATTTTCTCCGTTGCTCTTCAAAATCACTGTGGGCTTTCCTGTAGCAAAGGGTGAGTCATCGCCATCTCCAAAAGCGAAGCCTTCAGAAAATACCGTTGTAAAGTTTTGGATAGTTGACTCCAAGTCGTAATCAATATTTATGGTGCCTTGTGGCATGACGCCATCAGTTTTTACACTATCACTCGTCCCGTCTTCAAAAATTGCCGTCATTCTAACCATTTCATCAAAATCAAGCTTCACAGATCCCGTACCTTGCCCAACTTCAGCGCCTAAAGCATGGTTTCCTGAAAAAGCAATAAAATCAAGGTCTTTACTCTGAAAAGTTTTAAACCAGTCAACCTTTGTACTCAGATAATCAACGATATCTGTGGCAAAAAAGACAAACTTCCAATAAGCCATTCCATCGTCTTTTTTATAAATGACAAGCCGGGTGGGCAAATAAAACTCATCATCAATTGATGTAAATTCTTCCGTAGAATCTCCAGCCTCTCGCGCTACGAGTTTATTGTAAACAGCCCACGCGCGCACGCGCGCAGGGTCTGGGCAATCGACGACTCCCTCATTCCCCAGCGCAACAGCACCGAAACCATCAATATAAAATATTGGGGAATCACCTACCTGCTTTGGTGTAGGGTTATTCGCCATAAGAAGATCAAAATTACACTGCGCTGCGCCAGTTACCATGTCGTAAATTATGGCAAAAGCCCTTGCAAAACAAAAAAAGGAATCATTGCATTCATTACTACCTGATGCCGCGAGCCCCGCTGCGGGTTGATTTTCTAAATTGATGGCCAAGCTGCCTGTTACCGCATGAACTTTTTGTGTTGACGCCGTTGCTTCAGTGACTTCAAATGTCGCTAAGCTATCTATTTCAGAAGCCGCAGGGATACCGCCGACGCTAATGGCCCCGACAGATGGAACAGGCGCTTCTGACGCACCTACTGCTGTTTGTGCAGATTCCGAAGTTTTCGTACAATTTATAAACCAAAATAGAGGCAAAATCATCGCTAACGTTAGGACTAGAGGCATAAGTCAATCTCCTTCTTTTTCTTTGGTCTTTGCTATCGACTCCATGCGAAAAAAAATGAGTTTTTTTTTACCTAATACTGTCTTTCCTAAATTAACCAAATTTAATAAAACAGTTACCGATTTCTTCTGCGACTCATGGTACGCTCAACCATATGATTCATCAAATTTTCAAGCTCAGCCTGTGCCTTCACATTTTCAAGCAAACCGAGTGCGCGTGCTATCGCCTCTAAAGTTGCGAGCCCCCCAGCCTTCCGCTCCGTGCGGACCAGATAATTGCTTACTCCGCCAGGAGGAATTTTTATTTGGGGAAGCTTTGCCATAACCGGGTCACGACGGCACATTTTTACCGCTTGACGCCAGTTGCCATCTGGGACGACTAGATTGATAGGGACACGCAAACTTGAAATAAATTGAGGCGAAATTTCTGTCGCTTCAGCACTTGGATAAAGAAGATAACTTGGCGCTCCCGGCATCAAATGTTCCGCTAAGTTGTAGGGAGATGCTAAGTCTCCACGCGTCAGCATAGAGCTGTTAACTAAGGCTAAGTTAGCGAGCCTCCCCGTATTTGTGGCGGCGCGGACTTCTCTTTTGCTGACAACAATAATGATTTTTGTTGGTAAATTTATCTGGGGTATTAAACTACATATACATAAGGGGAGATACATGAAGCATCGGTTGCAGCGGGTACTCATATCATGAGACATAGGTTATAAATTTTCCTTAAGGACAAAACAAAAAAAAGTTTTAAATGTGTCAAAAAAAGCTTGATACCTGCAAGCCCTTTGTAAATTTAAAATCAAGCCTCTGGTGTCGGTAAATTGTAGCGATATCCTCTACCGCGCACGCTTAGTAGATATACGGGATGCGAGGGATCTGTCTCTAAATACCGCCTAAGACGCATGATAAAATTGTCTATAGTCCGCGTTTCAATCTTTGCCTTAAAACCCCAAACATTTGCTAAAAGATGTTCTCTCGTAATGACTTTATTGACTGAAGAAAAAAATTCTTTAAGTAACTTTGCTTCTAGCAGCGTCAAAATAAAGGTTCCCCCTGGGGCCATAAGTTCGCAGCGATCCATATTGAGGGTGAAGGGACCACTTCTTAACAAAACATTTTGCGCCGATTTTTTGCTATCACCCCCAGTGACATCAAAATAATCCGACCGTTCTAACATTCTTTTGACGCGCAGCAAAAATTCTTGCAAAGAAAATGGCTTAACCAAATAATCATCAACACCCACATTGAGCCCATGCAAGCGATCGGCTTCTGAGGATTTGGCGGTGATGATGAGAATACCCACGACAGGGTTTTTCTCACGGATTTTTTTGGCAATTTCAAAGCCATTTAATTCGGGGAGCATAACATCAAGAAGAACCAAATCAAAGGGACCATCTTCCTCATATATAGAAAGCCCTAAGCGACCGTTACTTGTTGAAATAACCTCATACCCCTCAGACTGCAAATTATAAACCAAATTCAGTGCAAGATGCGGCTCATCTTCCACTAACAGCAATTTTTTTTTAGATTCGTTTTTCATATAAATATCTTTTTGCAAAATGTCAGCATTTTTTACCTACTCAATATTCAGCGTATAGGCAGCGAGACGCGAAAAATTGACCCGATTCCAGATCCTGGACTTTCTACTTTTATATTGCCGTCTAAGCTTTTTACGATAGAACGCACAATAAAAAGCCCAAGTCCCATACCGCGAATGGCTTTTTTTTCTGCGACATCACCACGATGAAACATATTGAATATTTTTTTTCGTTCCCTTCGTTCTATGCCAAAACCTCTATCCTGCACCGAAAAAAACAGAGTTTTCTTTTTAATTTCAGCTTTTAGGACTATCGCCGTCCCGGACGGGGAATATTTTGCCGCATTTTCTACAAGGTTTATCATGATTAAATGAAGCGCATGAATAGGCAGTTCTAAACGCAAATTTTTATCGCACTCGATTTTTATGCGAGTTTCCATATCATCCGTATAATGCCGGGAGAGACTTTTAATTTTTCGCAAAAAAGCAGCGACAGAGACTTCCTTAAACTGATCAAAATTAGTTCTAGCCAAATCAAGACGCGTAGAAACTAAAATTTGTTCCACTAAACGCCCAAGTCTTTCATGGTCTGAGCGAATCATACCGTATATTTTTTGGGTCATTTCTGGCGTATTTTCCCTTGATTCTAACGTATCAAGCCACAACTGCATACTTGCTAAAGGTGAGCGTAATTCGTGACTAACTGAAGACAGGAAGTTTCTTTGTAGCTTGAGTAAGTTGCGCTGATTAATATAGCTTATAAAAAGAAATATACTGAAAGTTACAATAACCCCAAGAAAGGAACAGCCAACAATAGCTAAGGTCAAATAATAGTTGGCATTGACGGGAGTGCGGCCTAAAACTTCTGTTACCGCTGAGATTTCTTCCGTTCTCCCAAAATACCAAATGAGCCATATAACAAGAACGGCAATGGAGAGCACCTGAAGATAAACAAAAACCAGCTCAGGTTTTAAAACCGTATTAAGAATCCCTTTGCGCAGCTGGGCACGAAAGCGGGATAACTTATTAACTCTTTTAACAATTACTGCTCGTCGCATCGCTATTTTTCCTGACTTTGGCCCTTAAACTCGAAGTTAGAGAAATAACAAAATAAACTCTGGAACTTCTCATACGCACACCATTCGTTACCGACACTCAAATGCTCAAAGCTGCAAATACATAGGCCTGTGTGTATACAATACAGCAATAGACAGTTTTAGAAATTAAGGAGTATATTCTTGACTCATTTAAGTCAATATCACAAAGGACGGGGCTGTTGATACCTAAAATTTTTACAAGATAAAGCCAAAGATACCTTGATCTTAAGGCATAAAAAGCGATATTCTCTGTATTTCGTAGATAAGACGTGGTATAAACATCCGGTTTTATGGATCCCCCTTTGACATAGGCAGAGTGACATGTATCAAACAAATGAATCTAAAAAACTTTTCTTTGAGGCACAAAAAACACTGGTTGGCGGCGTAAACTCCCCCGTTCGCGCTTTTAAATCAGTAGGTGGGACTCCTCTTTTTATTAAAAAGACAGAAGGAGCCTATATCTGGGATGAAGATAACAACAAATATGTCGACTTTGTTGGTAGTTGGGGTCCTGCTATTGTCGGGCATACCCATCCCGAAGTTCTCGAAGAAATAGTCAAAGTTGCTCAAAACGGCTTTAGCTTTGGTGCTCCCACCAAGAGAGAAACGCTGCTAGCAGAAGCGATAAATAACGCCCTACCCTCAATGGAAAAGATTCGCCTGGTATCCAGTGGCACCGAAGCCTGTATGTCAGCGATAAGGGTTGCCAGAGCCTTTACGGGACGAAGCAAAATATTAAAGTTTACCGGTTGCTACCATGGCCATGGTGATAGCTTTTTGGTCAAGGCAGGATCAGGCGTTGCAACATTGGGCCTGCCCGACAGCTTAGGCGTACCCGAATCAGTAGCAAGCAACACTCTAGTCGTCCCTTTTAACGACCCAGGTCAATTAGAAGAGATGTTTGCCCGCAACAAAGATCAAATTGCTGCAGTAATCGTCGAACCCTATATCGGCAACGCAGGTTTTATTAAAGCACAACCGGGATTTTTGCCATTTCTTCGTAAAATCACTGGGGAAAACGGCAGCTTGCTTATTTTTGACGAGGTGATGACTGGGTTTCGGGTTGCTTTTGGTGGTGTGCAAATACTAGAAAAAATTACGCCAGATTTAACAACACTCGGTAAGGTTATTGGTGGCGGCTTTCCTTTAGCAGCGTACGGTGGCAAAAAAGAAATCATGGATATGATTGCTCCGTTAGGTCCTGTATACCAAGCGGGCACGTTATCAGGAAACCCGATTGCTGTTGCTGCGGGGCAAAAAACCCTGGAGATTCTTTCTCGTGCCGGAAGTTATACTCACTTAAGTGAGGTAACCCAAAATATCAGCTCCTTGTTGGTAGAAGAAGGAAAAAATGCCGGTTTTAAAGTCGTAAGCGATTCTGCCGGGGGTATGTTTGGCTTTTTCTTTAGCGCGTCTTTGCCGAAAAATTTTGAAGAAGTCAAAGTTCAGTGCTCACAGGAGCTATTTAATACGTTCTTCCACGCTGCATTAAGAGAAGGAATTTATCTTGCTCCATCCGCTTTTGAGGCGTGCTTTGTGTCACTTGCTCATGGCAGCAGCGAACTTCTTACCTGTAAAAATGGCTTCCGTAAAGCATTTCAGGCTCTAGCTGCAAATAACCAATAATTTCTCGATAAGGGTTTTATGTCACTAGATTCGACAATAAGGCTAGGCTGGATTCCTTACCTCAATTTGCTCCCTTTAGAAATTGAGTTCAAGAAAATATTTGGTATTTCAGGACAGCAAATTAGTTTCTATAAAGGCCACCCCAAGGAGGTTAACCACGCCTTAAAGAGCGGCCTTGTTGATCTTGCTCCAGCCTCTTCTATCAATTTATTACAGGACCCTAATGTTGAAATATCTCTGCCTTTAGGGATTTTTAGTGATGGCAGTGTTGATAGTGTTTTCATCGGTTTTCGCTTAGCCGATCGTTACTATTATGAGCATTTCAAAGAAATTTTTACTGAGATTGGCCTCAAATACCGGCGCATATTTTCTCAAAGTGAGCAACAAAAAGAAACCAAAGTGACAATTTCGACGCTAATAAAATCGACTAGAATTAGCGAGACCGAAGCTTTTTTAAAACCGCCTACTGATTTTCATATCCGGTTAAGCTCAGCCTCCGCGACCTCAAATGCTCTATGTAAAATATTATTTCAAATGTTTTCCAGCACCTCATCAAGCGTTTCTGTTTCTTGCCTAGAACCTGGCGGAAAAATACCGGTAAACTTATCCTTGGATGATGAAGTGCGAACGGGGCATCTCCTCATTGGGGATGAAGCCTTAATCAAAAAAGCATCTTTCCCTTTTGTGCTGGATTTAGGTGAAATTTGGCAAAAAGTCACGGGCCTTCCTTTCGTCTTTGCCCTCTGGCAGGTAGGCCCCTTTAATCTCCCCGAAGAACTAAGAGACATCCTATTGGATGCCGCAGGTCTAGCCCAAAAGCGCAAAGACATCGATCCTGCTTATTATCTTCAAGAGATAAATAGCGATAATCCAGTTCTAAAAATCGGGGACCAGGCTATTAAAAATTATTGGAAAAAAATTCGCTACGTTCTTGATGAGCGGGCGATACGCGGACTCGTACTTTTTTTCCAAATGGCGCAGCAGTGCTGTTATCAGCCAGCCTCTATCACCAATGCTGGAGTTAAAATCACCAAGAGCCACCACCGGATACTTAATCTCACGCAAAGCTTGTAACATAATTTTTTTACAATTTTTTCCGGATTCCTCTCCACCACAAAGTTCACAATCCCGATTTATTTTAGGGTTGATTTTTAGTAAACTGTCAAAAAAGCATCTATTCGCGCAAAACCTGGATAAAATGAAAAAAATTCTCACGCTATTGATATTTTCGGCGCTATTAAACTGCGCGACGACCAATAAAAAAGTCGAATGTCCGGTATACGCGGTTCTTCCGCCAAAAAGCTTTTCAGAAACCACGTCTGATTATCTTGCTTCTGTATGGATAAAATCAGCAACAAAAAGACTACCCGACTGTCATCGTTTTGCCAAATGGAGCAGATTGAAGGCGTTATATCGCCGTTTTTCTTTTAGTCCCTTGGAGCCGCCCAAAATTGCCGATATAACACCCGGCATCATGGAAAGCCTTTATAACCAGACTGGTACAACTCATATCGTCATCTTAAATTATCGCCCTAACAAGCGTTTAACTAAAATTGTTTTCAAACCAGAAATATATAGAGGCACCCCCCCAAAAAAAATAAGCAAAAATAGTTTGGCAAAGCCAATGCGGATCAGTACAAACCCTAAAAGATTGAGAGAGGGCAAAGCCTACTCAGCTGTAAATACCCTGCTTAAATTTATGCCTAACTCTATTGCTGCTGGATTTTCTAGTTACCAAATGAATAATGACCGCTTTTCAGAAGAGCATAAATGGGATGATGAGACGGTCAAGTCAAATTCCAGTATTCCAAAATTTATTAGTTCGATTAAGTTAACCTCTACCAGTCACCCAGAAATGTACCGCTCTCTTGATTTTGATTATGATATTTTTATGAGTGTCATATTGTTGAATCTTGACGATACTTACCAGTATAAACGTTTTGAAAAGTCGAACCCCGAAGCTAACATATTGGAAGAAGAAGTCACTTATTCCTTAAAACTCTTTGGTGGGGGTCCTTTAGCTAACGTGAGTTTAAGCACTTATCTTTGGAAAGCGCGACTGTTCTTTGAAATGGGGTTAGGCGCTGGATACGTTACCGCAAGCGATAGCCTTAGCAATAAATATAGCAAGTGGGTGGGTTTGGTGAACTTTGGTTTTGGTTTTGATCTTTTTTTATTTAATAACAATAAAGACCTTTTTATTCGGATTTCGGGGCTGGGAACAAATATAGAACCTGCATTGATAGAAAATGAAGTTTTTAAAAGCCAACGGGCTATTTATACCTTCATTGGCCTTGGTTACTATATGGGGACATTATCTTTTTAGAGGAACTATTGGGTAACAAACGACCCCTGAGACATAATCATTTATTTATTTATTCTAAAAACTTATCTTTAGTTTTATCTACAGGGGAAGTTTTGGGCTTTAGAAATTCTTGGATCAAATCGTATGAAGACCTTCTAAATCCATCTTCTCGAACAAAACCATAATGATATTTTACGTCTTGGGCATTGAAATAACGAAGAGTAAAATATACTAAACTACGAATCCTCAGCGCTATTTTATTTTCCTTAATAATATTTAAAATTTCACTTATTTGCTCAACATGACCATCATCCGCGGATGCTATTGAGCCGATTTCAGTGATCCAAAGCGGTGTAGTGCTATCGCCAAAATACTTCATAGTATCAAGATATACTTTATTCACATGCTCAACTAAACCATCTCCTGGTACACGGAACCATCCATAGGGATGCAGGCTAATACCATCAAAAGGCCAATGATTATTGAGTCTGTAATAACGGCTATTACTATTGTAGAAATTATACAAATAGCTCCGCACGTTTTCATGGTTTCCGCCAGTGTTATCTCCTTTCCCAGAATCAAAAGCTCCTGCGAGAATCGAGACGGGATCTTCTCTATAATTTGACTTTGTATAAGTATATATAATCTGAAACACTCTCGCTAATTCAGACTCGTCTACCCTCCAAGTCCAATTGGGTTCATTCCAAATTTCAAATATGCGCACACCTCCCCCTGATTCAGCATAAAAATCAGGAATAATGGCTCTATCGCTCCCTATAAGAGCATTGATGAAATAATTCATTTGAGTAGAATTATAATAATGAGGTGGCCTTTCTCCCCCATCAGATTGAAAGGACATCGAAGCTAAGAGAAGTATAGTCTTAATACCATGATGGTTTAATTTATTGATAAATTCTTTATATCGAGCTCTTATGTATTGCTCCCCCTCAGTCGAAAAACTTCCATCGAAATTGAAGCCATTATATTCAATGCGGACTAAACGGATATGAGCTTCAAGAAGATCCCTAATCGTTTGATCCTCGTGATCATTTTGTAGGATACTATGGGCATCAATATTAAATCCCACTGTAAATCCTTGCTGAGGACTCTCTCCTGACTTTTGAGTAAAATCGCTTTTTAAAGTACCCGATCCATAGCAAAGTGGGTCCGATAATAAACTGAAATTCAGTATCAGTAAAAAGGATAAATATTTTCTCATAAATTTCACCTTTTGACGTTATTTTTGCACACATTCTCCCCCCCCATATCAGATAAAAATGTTTTGATAAAGCGTAAAATTAATTAGTCCATGGACCTAAACTTTTTTTCATACCCATAACGTGTCCTGTGCACAGCGATGGATTTCCTAAAATCAGATACTTAGCAAGAATATCCGTCAGGCCTTAGTCTTGGGCACATTAAATGATAAATTTGCGCAACAACGCCCTTATATAGTCATATATATCTAAATTTACGCTGATTTCTTGGAAATCACTTTATTCGTTTTTAAGTACCAAACCTTAGTGAAAAAGTGTTAATAGTCCAACGACCTGTCATCAATCATATTGGTTAATAGTTTGTGAGAGTCTTATTATCTAAAATCACATTTAAATTGAAAGGTAAATCAATGAAAAGATCTATTGCTTACTTATTGTTGTTTTTTCATTTTATGGCAATCGGCACTATCGGTGTTGCACAATCAGCTGCCACGAATGGAGCTGAAGAAGCAGCTCTCACTAAAGTCGCTCTTAATAATGTAGAACTATATATATTGGATGTATCGAACTATCTGAGGATACGCGATAATTTACAATTATATTTGAAAACACATCCTCTTGATTCAGAAACACTGCAATCACTAGAACTTGAAATTTTTCGGCGGACAGTACTTCCTGATCGGCTCTGCGAGGGATATAAAATAAGTAAGAAGGCAATCATTGTCGATCCCGCTTGCGTGGCATTTGCTGCTTTAAAACTGAAAAACCGTGAGCAAGATTTAGCTTTGGTCGCTATAAATTATAATGTATTAACGCTAAATGGTAATGCAGGGTTTAAGGTCAATTTTATAAGCATGGCAAAAATTCATGATGGCTTTTCTTTCTCTGATGCAATCAATTCGACTGAAAATGATAGGATTGCCATCATGACTACGGTTAGTGACATGACGGGGGATTTTTATAGGTTGCCAGATCAAAATGAGTCACTTCCCCCAATATTAAAAGCAGTAGGTCAAGGAGTTAAAATTTTTGGTGATCAAATTAAACAGCAAGATCAGGAGTTCGCCATAATCAGATATAGCGCAAATATTGTTGACGAGAAAAACAGTTATCTTTTATTTTTTACTAATAGCTTAGGTTGTTTTTATACTGATGGTGACAAACTTACCAGTATTGTAGGCAATACGGCATTGTTGGATGAGTCAATATCTCCTGTTCTTTATGGATTTAATACACTAGGTCGAAGCGAAGATGGATATCACCCTGAAGATATAAAGCAAAAGGCAGGTGTGCCTTGCGCCGCTGTTAAAACTGCTCCTTACCGCGATTGGATTGAGGCAAAATTAGCGCAAAACGATTCACCAGACTACGATATGGCTGATTGGTATACCATGATGACACCTGCAGGTATAAAATTATTATCTACCTTAGCTGTTCCTAATGATGCTCCCCAATAAAGGGTTATGCAGCGCACAGGGGATCTGATTGCCATTTTAAGGTAGGGGAACAGATCCCCGGTACCCCAATTATATTAAAAGATTTTAAAGTTGTTCTAAAGCTCTTTAGCCTAGAAATGCACGATAAAAGGCAAGTGACATGTGCTCCTGGAATACCTCTAATTTCCAGCTTTATAATAAAAAATCGAAATTTTTGCCCCAGGTGGCGGCAGGTCATTTGGATCAAATTTAAGGGCATTACTACCCTCGATGTACTGCCATTTCTCATAAAGAACGCCATCGAATTCAACTTTCAAAGTCGCGACATCAGGCTTCCCTTCTAGGGAGATCTGAGATATTTGCGCTGTCAAATCAAGACCCATCTTCGCTAGGGATTCACTCCAGTTAACTTCACATATGCTTTGGATTATGCCACCAGATTTTTGTGCCGCCTTAATGTACTGAGTCCCCTCTTCAACTGGCTTTGAGTGAGGCGCAGAGCATAGACTTCCATCAGCCTCGCGCACAGGAGTTATTGCCGAGATGGCGAATTTTCCTTCACCTTTTCGGTTATTTAGAGCGGTGATCATATCATCTTCGGTAAACCGAAACCGAGTTAGACCCTCATCCCAAAAGTTTCGTAGGGTATAGGCATCAAACTCAGAAATTCCTATGCCGTCATCTTGCTCATCACTTACGACAATTACAGCGAGAAAAGCATCACTACGAACAAGCGAGTCATTAGTTGTTCCTTGTTCACTCAACTCAATAGCAAGATCAGCTGCTTTAAGGCCATGCTCAAAACTTGACCCATTTGTTCCCACATTGACATATTCGCTAAATTTAGTCAAAAGATTAGAGGCGCTACCGTTCAGTATTTGCTCTCCCTTCGCACCCCGAAATTTTCCTTGATTGTGTGTTCCTTTCGGATGGCTGCCTGCTGCTGAAGGACAGTAACGTAAAGTGAGGTCCGTCGGAGTCGTTTGCTGACAAATATCCGTTGTCGTCACGGCAACCTGAAAATCTATGGGCTGAGACATCAGAAGGGAAATAAACGAGCTAAAATTTTGGCTTAAATAGTTTTGTTCTTCTTCCATCGATCCTGAATTATCGACTACCCAAAGAATATCTACTTTGCTTTCTAACTTTTGTTCAGTTCTTATCGTCACAGTTTCATAAAGCTCGTTTCCCTCAGATTTGTCTGAGAAAATCGTGATAATCTTGCCATCTTTTTCAAAGACTTCTGTTTTTGGATAAAGGTTTTCTTCATCAGCAGCTACGGATTCAAAAGGGGAATTATTTCCATTTTCATTAGCTGCGGCGACGGCCTCTGGCATGATTTCATCGTTCTCGCTCACATCACTAGGAAATATGGGCACATCTTCCACCTCACCTCGTCCCATATTATCACTAGGGTTGGCTTCAAACGCATCGCTGCTTGATACACCTGTTTTTTCAACGGTAAAACTTGGAGTACTTGTACCACACCCAGAAACTAGGTAAAAAACAAAAACTGCCGAAATCAAACGCGAGTATACGTATACGCATTTTACAGACATAAAATTCTCCTCTAAAGTTTTTTGGGGCTTTACATTTTGTTTGGGTTATCTTAAAAAAAAGAACCGCCCCCAAGATAAAACTTCCCTCGGTAAAAATGACTAATTTTTCATGTCAGAGAATTAAATCTAGTAAATACCAAGGATTATACCACCTAATTCTTTTGATGTTTTTTTGGAAACTGACCAAATTATCAGGTTATTCCACCTAATTTAGCCTCCTTGGACCCAATTAATGGCAAGTATCGATTTTTTTGCTGATTTTTTTTGGCGCTAAAGAACATAACACCAACACCGATCAGAAGTCACAGAGTAAGATGCCTCGTGAACTTGAAACTGAAGCATTATTTGAACATTTTTATGAAGCTTCGAGATTATGTTGTTGGGGCTCTACCCTAGAAAAATTTATTCAATTTTAAAGTGGGAAGCTAGGCAAATGAATGAAATTCCGAAACTCGCAGTACTTTGCGTCTCTGATGAGCCACTTCTGCTTGATATTCTCTCAGACGCACTCTCTAGCCAGAGACTAGAAGTCATTACCGCACAGTTAGCAGACGAAGCTAAATTGCATATTGAAAATAATCATGAGCGCCTAATTGGTATTGTAGTCGATGAAAACACTGACAACAAACATATTGATGGTTTAGAGCTCAGGAGACTAACTGTACATCATAGGTTGATTCCCTACATACTCATTACTAAACCGCACGAATCAGAAGTTGCCATTACTGATTTAAACCTTAACATCAGCACTGTTATTACTAAGCCGATCAATGGCGATATATTTTTCACACAAATTGAAGAAACATTTGCTGAACGTCGAGAAATTCTTCTGGAAAAACAAATTGTCACCGAATCATATTTACTTGAGGGTGAGAGAGCGCTTAGTTGTATAAATATTGATATTCAGGACTTTGTTCAAAATACAAACCTTAGACAATCCTTGAGAAGCATTTTTAAATCACTGCAACTACTTACGGTGATCTCGAGGGCCCTACAAAATTCCCGAATTCATGATTTTTGCGACACATTTTCTCAGACACTCCAGAGCTATATCCTTCAAGAAACACCAATAAACAACACCCAATGCGAACTATTGAGTACCACATATAATCATCTTGAGTCGTTGTGGTTGGTAGCTTGTGGAAAAAAGAAATCCAGCGAAATAGCTGAAATAGACCTTGAATTGTCACAGTCGATGACATCACCTAAATTAAAAGTGATAGATCAAATCCCACATCTAAACAACCAATCTAATATCAATCAAGAAGAATCTAAAATTCGCCAGGTAGAAATAAGTGCAAACGATATAGAACAGATAAACGAAATTCTTGGTGAAACGGTAATTCAAAAAAATTTACTTGAAAAAAAATTAATAAATTTGCAGCGAGAATTGCCGCAGCATAATGGGATTTCTGAAAGCTTCATTCACTTAACGGAAATGAATAGATACCAGGGCCTGCTCCAAGAGAAAATCAGCAGCATGCGCACCATAAAATTTTTGTCACTCATTACACCCATTATCGGAGAATGCAGAATTTTAGCTAACTATTTTCAGAAATCATGCCATTTTGAGATCATAGACAATAACATTTCTGTCTTTCAAAAATCTGCCGCCACAATATATGACTGTATAAGAAGTGTGGTGCGAAACTCCATTGAACATGGCATTGAAAATAAGGATAAGAGATTATCTGTTGGCAAAAATCAATTGGGACACATTAAAATTGAAATCACCGAATCAGCAAATAATTACATAATTACAGTATCAGATGATGGCAAAGGCATTGACTTTCACCAGCTGAAATCTAGGATTATAGAACAAAAATTATTAGACGAGGACTATTTAGATACTTTAGATGACAGTGAAATATTTGAGCATATTTTCAGTTCATCTTATAAACTGCAAGAAAATTCATCCCAAGATACGCGCGAAGAAATTGGGTTTGCTTTTCTAAAAAAAGAGATGCGGAAGGTCCATGGAGACGTTAATTTTAGCACAGAGGATGGGTGTGGAACTTCCTGTATTATGAGTGTTCCTAGAGGAGATCTTTCTACGAGTGAAGTAGTTATTGTTATAACCGTCAAAGAAGAATTTTTCGGCATAAGTCAAACTAAGATATGTCGCATGATATCTTTAAACCAAAATAGTAGCAGTGATTTTTATCAAGAAGAAGGCGGAATAGCCTATTTATTTGAAGGAAAAATAATAAGTTTAGTTTCACTTTCCAAAATCTTAGAAGGCAAGAATGATGTTGGCATCACCTCGTCAGAAGACCTTAGTTCTTATGGTGATATTATTGTGGTTAAAAATAACGATGAGCAGCTAATGGGCATACTTGTGGATAATGTTATTGAGTCAGAAGAAATCGTAAATAGAAAGCTAAGTCAAGTAGCCAATGAAAAAAATCTGTTTTATGGAGCTGCCATATTAGGCGATAGCAAATTAGGCCTCATAATAGATATTGAAGCTTTAATGAAAATATTAATAGGAAAATCCTATTTCCGGCCTCATAATCATGACAATAGTTATCAAGGCATCGAAAACTTCTCTACAAAAGATAGCCCGTCACAAAACAGCCAAGTTGCTTCCATCATTATCTTTAGGACACCAAGTGACTCTCTTTTTGGCATTGATCATAAGTATATTGATCGTGTTGAATTTTTTGGAACATATCAGTTGAAAAAAATTGGAAATGAGAACATGGCTATATTTCGAGGAAATTCGATAAATATTTTGGATTTAGATGAATATTTGAACCTTTCTTCGCAAAAGACAATCGAGACAGTCTCCTCAAGTGACGTTAAAACTGATGATTCAGAGGGTATTTATTCGCTTATTACAAAATCTGATCATGAGTCTCTTGCTTTTTCTGTGCGAGAAATTGTCGATACGATTGATGTCGACAAATCTGAATTTCTAAAATCCGAGATAGTTCAGCCTCAGTTTAATGGACATTTTATCTACAAGGAAGAACTTGTATCCATTGTATCACCCAAGGCAATAAATGTTTCTACTGGGGAAAGTCCTAAAAAATCTGCCGACTCAGAAAAAAAACCTGATAGCATGGTCAAGCCAACGCCAAATCTTCGTCTTATTAATAGCAATGACCAGCAAAACCAGGAGACGAACGCCAAAAGCGCTAAGGAAACAGATCTTGGTGAGGAACGGGATAAGGCTGCCGAGTCTCCCGCGATGACCACCATTGATAAGACTCATTCCGCCCAGCACAGCGTGGTTCCAGTTAAGGTAAGCCCTAAAGAGGCTATAGAAAATAAAGATGAAGCGCCCATGAATACAGCAGCTGGTTGGGGTATCTTTGACTAAATGAATCGATAAACTTTACTGTATTGAGATAACATTTTTTTTAGGTAGATTTATGGACGAACGCGAATTTGAACTGCAGCTCAAAGGCGATTTTTTAAATGAAGCTGACGAAATCATTCAAAATCTTGAGCTAAAATTGCTGAGCCTTGAGGACAATGAGCGGCAAATCGAAGCGCTCAATGAACTCTTTAGGAATGCACACACCCTCAAAGGAAGCGGCATGGTTGCGGGTTTTTCTTTTTTTGCCAATTTCGCACATAAAATGGAAAGTCTCCTCGATATTCTCAGGTCCTCTGATATCGAAGTAGAAAAAGAAGATGTAGATATTTTGTTATTGTCATTAGATAAGCTTAAAGAAATAAGCCGAGAACTCAAAACAAATTTTGATGCCGTCGTGCCTGTCGAAGAAGTAGAATCACTTTTACTCAACCGAATTAAAATTCTGTTAGATATAAAGGAAAAAGGTTCTGCCGATGCTGTTTCTACAAATGCAAAATTAGAGCAGGATAGAAATAGTGATTCTGGATATACACAAAATCCCCAACAAACGAGTTTAAAATCAGAAACTTCCAAAATCCACGAGAGTGAAACCCTTCCTATGGGTGACCAAAATTTATTAGTCTATATATGCGGCGAAGATGCTAACCTAAGTTCTCTTATCAAACTCTCTCTAGGTTCCCCAAAATGGGCCGCTATTCACAGTGATTATTCTAAATTCTTAGAAGTAGTAAAAAAAGATAAACCAAGTCTCGCGATACTGGACGAAATATTTGCGCGAGAAACTTTTTTAAAAGATGATAAAGACTCAAGTTTTTTTGAGGACATGAGAGGGGTCAGGTTTATCATATATGGAAGTGCTGAATTAAATAATAAGCTTAAAAATCTAAATAATATTTTAGAATATCGCTGTTTAACAAGACCACTAAGAAAAAAAGCCATTATAAACACGCTAGAAAGCCTTCTGGGGTTCAAAACAAGTATTAATATTAGGACAAAGCTCTCGGCCTAAAAATAACCCGCTACATTTTTTTTTTACAGTTAAATAGACTAAATTTTATGCTTGTGACCAAATTTCTATGATAAACACAAATAACTTTGATTGCATGAATATATCCGCTGCATTTAACCAAGACATCAAAGAACGTCAGAGAAAAGAGACTAACCAGTTAGCTCCTTTTTTTCCATCTTGCTATAATGTATTATTGAGTGAAATTAAATATTTTTAAAAAATTAAAAATCTTTTATTCGATTTGGGGGCATAAGTTGTGACTGGTTCCTTGTCTGAAGATCTTGTCGGTGAATTTATTGCTGAATTTCGCGAGATGATTGAGCGCATTTCTCTCAACTTGACTAAGCTAGAAAAAAATGGCCATAGTAAAGATATCGTTCGAGATATTTATCGAGATATTCACACGATAAAAGGCAATGCCATGATGTTCGGTTTGAACTATACTGGCCGCCTCAATCATAGCGCAGAAAATGTTTTAGACCCTATCAGAGAAAAGGATTTGTCACTGAGCAAAGACGTCGGCGACCTTTTATTTCAGGTTCTCGATCTTAATCAAGCGATTGTTAAAGAGATAGCAGGCACGGGAAAGGAGCCCGAAATTGACGACCAGGTTGAAAGCCTTGTTAAGTCACTAGAAAAAGAGCTACTCCTCCTACAAAATACTGAATCAGTAGATGATAAGGCAAACTTTAAACCACCTACCGAAAATAAAAAAAGCTCAACAGATAGCTTTTCTATTACGCCAAAAATTAGCGAACCTCAAAAAGCAACGGTTTCCAACGATAAAAAAAGTATAAGCGCTAAAAAACCCAAAACTACCCCGCCAGCCAATGCATCGGTGGAAGATAGTAGTCAAGAGTCAATTCGCGTAAATATTGGCATTTTAGATAATTTTATGAACCTAATCGGCGAGCTGGTTCTTATTAGAAATCGGCTTTCCGAAGCTACTAAAAACTCCAGCGATGAGGAGCAATCGATCAGTCAGCAGCTCAATTCTATTACGCGCGAGCTGCAAAATGAAGTCATGAAAACGCGTATGCAAACCGTAGGGAACGTAGTAAATAAATTTCACCGGGTTATTCGGGATCTCGCACGCGATTTAGGTAAAGAAATTTTAGTCAATATTTCGGGCGCTGAAACGGAATTAGACCGCTCCCTATTAGATGCCATTAAAGATCCACTTATGCATATTGTGCGCAATTGCGCTGACCATGGCATTGAGATGCCAGATCTTCGCGTAAAATCAGGAAAAGTGAAACAAGGTACTATCACGATTTCTGCGTATCATGAAGGCGGACAAGTTAAAATTGAAATCAAAGATGATGGCCAAGGCATCAATCCAGATCGTATTAAGAAAAAAGCAGTCGAAAAGGGTATCATCACAGAACAAAAAGCCACAAGTTTAATAGAATCAGAAATTTTTGACCTGATTTTTATGCCAGGATTTTCGACAGCGGAAAGCATTAGTAATGTATCGGGGCGCGGCGTAGGTATGGACGTCGTAAAGACAAATATTGAGAAAATTGGCGGGTCAGTTCGCCTAGGATCAACCTATGGCAGTGGCACGACAACAACTCTTGAAATCCCTCTCACTTTAGCAATCATGCAGGCCTTAATTGTCACAATTGGACACCAACGATACGCCATACCTCAAAATAGTTTATCTCAGCTTATTCAAATTTATCCTGAAAATGAAAATTCTATAGCGATAGAATTTCTTGAGGGTAAGCCAATATTTAGGTTACGTGGCGAACTCATCCCCCTCGTCATACTTGAAGAAATTCTAACCGTGGACGGCGAAGAAACGAAAGATTATCTAGAAAAATTGAGATCCAAAGACCAGGTCCTCAATATTGTAACAGGCGTTTCCACTAAATTCGCTCCGCTCATTCAGTGGAAACGCCTGAGGACAAGGATTTAAGCGGCTATTTTCATCCCCGCAGGCCTGCTTGTTGGTTTTCGGCTTACATTATTTATGTTCCG
>JAUILP010000069.1 GCA_030432875.1 Oligoflexia bacterium
TATCACGGACAAAAGTGAATTTACCGCATTTTTTACTGCTAAAAACCCTGAAAAACCAGAAATCCACGGTGGTTTTGCCCTATCGCCATTTGTACCGGGCAATAGCGAAACCGAAGCCTTTTTAAAGGCCCTAAAGGTATCCGTTCGGTGTATTCCCTTGGATCAGGCGATGCAAAAAGGAGCCTCTAAATGCCTTTTCACCGGCACTGACACGACAACCTGGGCGATCTTCGCCAAAGCCTATTAAATAGTTATAGTAATCATCGGAGGTTAAAGCATATATTCAAGAGGCCGCTTAAAAGCACCGATACGTATGGAAACCTAAGCTTCTAGGAGTAAATAGGCTCATGAACACACACAATAAATCAGGTTTCTCGCATTCTGGCTTTGTCATATATGCTATCATGTTCAGTATGTTTTCTTTTTTAAGTTGTAATGACAATTCTTTTAAGGGAGGAACCCAAACGCCTGCGGCTCCCTCCCCGCAAGCTGATGATCAAACCCCTGCCCCTAATCAGGCAGCTTGCCCAAACGGTATTGAACCCGTACCTGAAGAGTGGCTCACGGCAGATTTTCCAAGCTCTGCCGTCAAGGACTGTATTGAGGGCGGGCACTTTTTCTATGGGTATGAAGGCGCGAATGAATGCACCTCAATACCCCTAACAACATGTACTGCTGAAGAAGTAAAAAAAATGCAGACTGATTTTAATGTTAGTATCGATGACCCAATAGCTCAGGATATGCCTAAAAATGCCAAAATATTTGGCTGTTCTCATTTTCAAGGGGCAAAATATGAACTCCTTCTTTTCCAGTATTTTTTTCTCGAATTAGGAGAGAATACGGAGACCTGCAAGCAAACCCTAAAATATACCATTCATACAGATTGCCGCGCCCTTCAGTCATCGGGAGCTGCGGAAGACTTAAAATGGTATGAATGCTTAAAAAATGGTGGTAACTAGTTTTTTTTCTCAATTTAGTCTCGAAAGCTTTTTGTCTTCTGCTTTCCTGATTTCACTGTTTGTCATAATTTTTCTCAGTCTTATCGCTCTGCTCCTTTATGTCTATCTTGCCAAACGCCGAGGGCAGCGCGGTGATGCGGCCCATTTTCCTCCGCCGCGAATATCACTAACCTTTAACCAAGAAGATTTTCCATTAATTTCCATCAATAAGCGAAAAGTTACCCCAAGCGCTGAGTGGCTCCAGATGGCTAAAGGTATTGTCAACGATCTTAGCCAAAGTCACCGAATCAATTTACTTTTTCTTATTCACGGCACTTTTGTCGGTAGTGATCCGTTTTCTACATTCAGAATTTTAGAAAATTATTTTCCCACAGTTTTTACGCCAAAAACCCTGCAAAAGATAAGAACGCTTTCACTTAAAAAAAAGGATCACATAATATTTGACAGCGCCAATTTTTGTGAAGAGTACGCAGCTTTGCTCCAAAATATTGCCGGTGACGCAATAGCGGTAAGCAACTTTTACTGGTCATCAGGAAATCATCATGTCGCACGCCTTATGGGGGTATGTGATCTCATCCTCAGACTATATGAGAGATCAAGGTTACTCCCAAAGCTTACCTTTCGCCCACTTATACTTGGCCATAGCCATGGAGGCCAAATTTTGGCTCTGTTAAGTCAATTTATGGCATCGAGTGAACTTTCACGAACGCTCAAACAGTTTATTAAAGAGCATCATTTAGTCGGTGATTTTGACCAATTTGAGGATGCTATTGCCCATTTGCGCGGACATAAATTTGCATTAGTCACCTTCGGAACCCCTGTACGTTATCCGTTTATAGAAAATGATCGTATTAGAGTCCTTCATATCATCAATCACCGCACCGCTTCGTTTGCACCACTATCGCTATCAGGGATACTCTTCACCCGAGATGGGGATTATCCCCATAAATGGGGCGTTGCAGGGTCTGATTTTTTAGCGCCCACACAACAAGAGCGCTCTTTGAATAATGCTCTGAATAGCATTTTAGGACCCGGATTAGACTTGAAATTGCTAAAGGATAATTTGACCCAAATTCGTTTTGGTCACAAGGTGGGAACCCATATGTGGGTGAACTATAGGGATAATGGAAATCCGCCTAAACCGAATTTTGCCTCTAGCTTTTTTGGCCACGGCGTATACACCCGTTTTATTACCCTACTTTTCCAGCTAACCACCATAAATAATTGGCTTAATAAAAAATAAACCCAAGTCCCCACGTCATAATTATAGTCATACTGAGTAACAATACTAGCATTTTATTACTCACTCTGATGAGCCAAGTATAGCGCATGCGCGATCACCTATTGCCCGAAATTTCTTATTCGATTATTAATAGTCTTATCGATATGAGATGTTTTTTTTGAAAATAAATCATGTTGATGATAGTGATCATTTTGGTGATTTCTATGACCCTGTCTCCTTCTTTTTCTACATGTTTTTTAGCCGGTCTTTTCTTTTGGAAAGACCGGTTTTTTTTTGTACATAAAAAATATTCTTAGGTTACTTTAATAACCTGTGCATTGACCCAAACACCAATATCACCGCGATTCTCGGGGTTCTCAAGAATTTTTTCGACTCTAAGGTCACACTGACCATAAATATTTTCAAGCTGCCTTAGGGCCTGGGCGTTTATTCTACCACTACGAACACTTTTTCCTGACTCAGAGAGCAAGTGGGGAAAAATAAACCCGATGCCTTTTTTAAGGAGCCAATGCCTCTGTAGATTTTTTATTTCCTCTTGACTCACATTGACAACAATCTCATCTTTAGCCCCAACCGTCACCACGCCTTGTTCAACCATTTCCTTAAGAATCGTCTGGCTTCGTTCTCCATACCACGAAATCAACGCTTGCTTTTTTGTAAATAAACCAAGGTCAAAACAAAAGACTAAGCGCGCCCAATCCCCATCATCATAAAGGCGGTGCCGCTCTATTTTAATACCTTTTCTCCCATCTCCTACCGAGATGTTTGCGCGCTTTGCGCCAAGCATAAGCCGAAAATATCGTGGGTAGTATTCACGGAGAAATTGCTCTCTCTTTTCTGGAGGCATGATCACTTCAACAAGGTTAAAAGCAGATTGTGGGCTAGCACTAAATTCACCCTGCGCGAGACGCCTTACTGTCGCATAGCTCACTTTCGCTTTGCGAGCCAAACTAAGTAAGGTATGACTTCGCTTTGCATTTAAATAGGCATTGATAGCCTCCCTTAAAACATCTTTTTTAATTTCGATTTTTTTTATTTTTTTAACCAAAGCAAGAACTCCCTAAATTTCATAGTGAGCGATAAATCGATTGAAATTATGCTTACAATGATGAGCCAAGTAATACAAGCAGTAATTTATCTTTTGACCAGTTTTTATCTTTAATTTATTACTTAGAAATGAGCTGAACTGTTTGCTGATTAGACGAATATAAGGCTCATAAAGTTTTAGAGGTTTGAACATTTATGACGGGAAGCGGAAAGCATTTCTCCGCATTTTGGACAAATCTCGATAACCCTGTCTCCTTCTTTTTCTACATGTTTTTTTGGCTGGCCTTCCCTATAAAAAAGAGAAGGCCAGCGCTTTTTTGTCCAAAAATACGCAAATGAAATCAAGACAATTGGCAAGGCAAATCGGGAGGCAATCTTTAAGATCGGACCGAGAACATGAGCTCTGAGCGCCACAAGAAGTATAAGCGCACCCAAAATGATATAAAGGACTTTTTTGGCCTGTCTTTTTTCCATATATTAATTATTGCTACTTGGTTGCGCCTGCCAAAGATTTAGCTTTAACCCCTCGAAAGGTGAGAAGTAAGCTAAGTCCCAACAAAATAGCAGCGAATATCCCACCTAAAACCCAATAATTATAGCGCCCCTGAGTCACACCCCGAATATCTAGGATTATGGTACTGCCTGGTACCAAAGGATTTTTATTGCTCAATGCCATGAGAGCTTTGGATCCCATTTTTGGGGGGGTAGTGCCTTCTAAATCTATCGAAGATATAGCCAAATGCTCTTCTTCTGGCCAAATAAATAAAACTTGGTCAGGCGGCATACTGGGCACTTCAAAACGAAGCTCACCGCTACCCTGCCTTATTTTAACATTAAACGTCACGAGAACCATCGACTGACCGGGAGGAAAATCTGCTTCAATAACAATTTTTTTATTTTCGTCAATAAAGACATTTTCTGGGCTAGCCCCCTGAACCACCGAAAAATCAGCTGTTTCTTTGGGAAGCCATAGTTCGCCTCTGAATTTTTGGGCCGTTTGGTCAGAATTAATGACCCCCCAAAAAAGAGTCCCATTTAATTCCTCAACACCGCCTTCAAAAATAACCATTTGCCGCGGCATAATTTTAATTTCAGCCTTTAAAACCGCCGAACTTAAGAAAACAACACTTAGGCAAACCGCCCGAATAAATAGTGACATAAAATACACCTTTTTTTAGTTCTTGAAAAAAAAATCCCGTTTATTTCTTTTGAACTGGGGCTATGAATTTACGGCAAAATCTAACCGCCGCGTAATATCTATATAACGTCGTGCGAGAAATTCCTGACGCTTATCCCAGGTTCTTTTACTAATGAGCTGCTCTTTATAGGCTTCTTCTTCCTCAAGATATTTTTTAAGAACGATCATCTGCAGATTTTTTAATTGATCAACCGAAGCATAAGAACTAAAGCCATCTAAATATATGACTTCTTTCTGACTAAGAGGGTACAAAATAAAACCGAGACCTAGAAGACTTATAATAACTGCGACTATAAACATGTTGACATCCTATGAAAAAAATTCACTACGGACCCTAACTATTTTTAACACCTTTTTTTAATTCATTTAATGCATTATGCATCTCAGTAAGAATCTCTTCTGCGGTACGCATTTCCCCCACCTCTTTAGTAGTGCTGCTACCCCCCTTTTTTCGCCAAACGAAAACATATATGAGTAGCGGACCAACCGTCAATAAAAGTATAGGAAATAGCCAAACTAAGATATTAACGCCTTCCATGGGAGGCGCGCGCAAAATCCAGGGACCATAGCTTGATACAAAGTATTTTAATATTTCATCTTTTGATTTGCCCTGAGAAATTTGCGCAGCGACTTCGTCCTTAATTTGATTTGAAAAAGGCGTGGTAGATTCAAGAACACTGAGCCCTGTGCATGTCGGACAGCGCAGTTCCTTCGCAACATCATTGAGCTCATCTTTAAAATTGGCATCTTGAGGAGAGATCAAATCGGTTTTAATCCCCTCATTATCCTGAGCCTGGGCTTTAAAATCAGGTTCTATCATCAAATAACCAGCCCCAACCCCCATAATCAAAAGACTGTAAATCAGAATGCGCATTTTTTTATTCATATTAATTTCACCTTATATGGGCCTTATTTTTCCGCTTTTTGTACCTAAAAAAAGCCTAATACTCTTTATAGTTCCCAAATTTT
Organism: Oligoflexia bacterium; assembly: GCA_030432875.1. Lineage (GTDB taxonomy): Bacteria > Bdellovibrionota_B > Oligoflexia > Oligoflexales > JAGOVF01 > JAUILP01. Next base: position 5,417 of record JAUILP010000069.1, read on the forward strand.
ACCATCGTTTTCGCCTTAATTAAGTTTGTCATCTGTTAACTGCACAATAATCTTTTTTTGACACTTTGTGCTTGAGGCTTTGGCAAAAAGCAGCCGCCTGTTAACGACATCTTAATCCCTATTGTACGCGCCAGGAAGCAATAAAAGCATCTAAACTGCGCCGTCCTCTTTTGCCATCAAAAAAAGCCAGAATACTTCCTATAGCAACGAGAAGACAGCTTAACCAAACAAAACGCACGGTGTGATTGATATGCAATTCAAATGTAGCGCTTTTACCTCCTTCGCGGTCGAAGTCAGAAAGGACACCATAAATATCTCGCCAAAAAAAGCTTAATATTCCGACTTCGTGCATAAGCTCTGGTTTTGTCGGGTATTGACTGCGCCCGGGTCTTAGCTCGCCAACATAATGACCTTCCCGATATATACCCAGTTTTCCTTCAATAATTTTTGCATTGAGATCTTGGCGTATTTCCAAACCTTGAAAATCAAAATCATAACCAGCAAACGAAATTTTCTCGCCTTCTTTAACTGTGGCAGTATGATTTACGCCCCGAAAATTGCCTAAAAAACCAAGAATGGCGACGAGAAACCCGACATGGGCAATAAAAGAACCGAGGTAGCCTCGCTGATGAGAAAAAAGGACTGGAAACTTCATCCGGACATCTTTCAAATGGATATAAAAGTCATAAAATAAACAAATCAGACACCAAAACGTAAGTATGATACCCACAATTTGGGAACCCAAAGCAAAAGGACGTGTTGTTTGAAAAACATCGCCTTGATAGGCAAATAAAGCAGCAGGAATTAAGGCCCCTAAGAGCGCTAGTATTTGAAATCGATAGCCACCGACTAGTTTTGTACTTTGAAAACGCATGAGGTTACCGATGGCCATAAGGAGCACAACACCAAGACCAATATAAGGAGCAAAGGCGTTAAAGTAAGGTGCTTGTACTGATACCCGCTGACCGGAAAGAGCTTCAGAGACGATGGGAAAAAGCGTACCAATACTTACGATTGCCGCAAAAGTAATGAATAGGAATACCGCCAAAGCTAACGCCGATTCCCTAGACATACCCCAAACTTTTGCAACCCCAGTCGGCAGCAAAAGATGTGCCCTTGTTGCAAACAGCATAAGGAAAATAAACAGAAGTATGGAAAGAAAAACAAAATAGTTTATCCCAATATTTGACTCAGCAAAGGAATGTACGGAACTGATAACGCCAGACCGCGTGATAAAAGTTCCGAAAAAAGAAAAGTAAAAAGCTAAAAAACTTAGAACTATAGTAAGACTCTTTAAGTGACCCAATTTTTCTTGTACGATCAGCGAATGCATTAAAGCGAGACAAAAAAGCCAAGGCAAAAAGCTGGAGTTTTCTACGGGATCCCACGCCCAATATCCAGACCATCCGAGTTCAACATAAGCCCACCGTCCACCCAAAACGATAGCAACCGTTAAAAAAGTAAAGGCAAGGAGAACCCAGCGCCGACAGGTTTTTAACCAGCCTTCGGTTATTTCACCAAAACACAAAGCTGCAAAGCCATAAGCAAAAGGGACGACCAGAGCAGAATATCCTGTGAATAAAGTCGGAGGATGAAATGCCATATAATAATTTTGGAGAAGGGCGTTCATACCTGCACCGTTAGGAGGTGCGGGGATACTGACAATAAATGGGTCCGAGACACTAACACTTAAGTAATACATCCAAATTAAAATGCCATTTAGTGTTAAGCTTACGTATGGCATAATGTGATCATTGTTTGGGCTTGCGGTCCAAAGGGCGATAGCTGAAAACATACTGAGAAGCAAGGTCCATAAAAAATGGGAACCTTCTAGGCTCGACCAAAATGCGGTAAGGGTATAAAATGGGGGCAAATCGTTACTTGAATTTTTTGCAATATAAGCAACAGAATAATCGCGTTGATAAAGCATGTACCACATGAGAGCTGCGCCTATGACCGTCAATAGAAAAATGGTGGTCACACTGGCCCGACTTGATTTATAAAGACGAGGATCATTGAGTTTTGCTGCAAAAAAAGCTGACCCCGCACCAAAAATACTCAGAATGAGGCACAAAAACATTAAGTAAAAACCTAAATGAGCATACATTCTCTCACACTCCTTTGTTTTTAAAAAAATTTACCATTTGACCACAGGTGGCAAGGAGACAAAAATAGCCTCAGGATTTCCCCCAGTCATTAAACCAAAACGTGTCCCGCGATCCCAAGCTAAATTGAATTCAGCATAGCGGCCTCGCCAGTAGAGCTGACCTTCTTTCTCTTCCTGAGTAAAATCACATTTCAATCGTTCTTCAAGTATACGAGGATAGGCGTCGATATAAGCTTTGCCTACCCCGCGTACAAACTCATATATCTTCTGAAAATCTCCACTGAGATAATCAAAAAAAACACCGCCTACCCCCCGTGGGCTTTGGCGATGGGGTATATAAAAATATTCATCACACCAAGCTTTAAATTTTTGATAAGCCCCGTTTTCATAGGCATCACAAGGACTTTGCAAAGCCGCATGAAATGCTTGCGTATCTTTTTCGTACGGTATAAAAGGTGTTAAATCTGCACCACCGCCAAACCACCAAGCATCCTCGCCGACTTGAAGAAATCGCAAATTCATGTGAGCAATCGGAGCATGTGGGTTATAGGGATGGCATATTGTCGAAATCCCCATTGCTTTAAAAGGCTTTCCTTTATGTTCTCCTTCGATAGCAGGATACTCCTTTCCGTGGACCTCGGAAAAGTTGGCTCCAGCCTTTTCAATCGCAGGACCACGTATGACACCCATCACACCGCCTCCGCCATTGTCGGGACGTTGCCAGGGAGAGGTACTAAGAATACAGTCCTTATCTAACGCTTGAAAAGCTTGCAATAATTCCTGTTGACAGCTTTTAAAGAAGGAGACCAGATCGTCTAAAGATTTTGAAGGCATAAATACTCAATAAACTGATTGGTTACTATTATTTTTTTAATATAACGCGTGTTCTTTAAGATATGCATGAGAACAAACGCAAAATAAAATAAAAATTTACTTTGGCAACAACACCGGCCATCATCAACCAACCAAAACCGCGAATTTTGTTGCGCTGGTTAAGGAAATGTAATAATAACTAGATTCTAGAAAGACGCTACTATTTTGTTAAAAAATTCACGATGTTTACAAATCCATGCCACATAAAATCAGTGAAAATACTACCGTTTATATAAAAACGCTCGGGTGCAAAGTCAATACCTTTGACAGCAGTGCGTTAGCCAATCAGTTTACACGTGAAGGCTACACTTTAGTTGATGCACCTGAAACAGCAAATATTTCCGTCATCAATTCCTGTTCTGTGACCGCAAATGCCGACAAGGAAGCGCGCTATCTGGCTCGTCGTTTTAAGCGACAAAATGCAGAAACCTTTATTGTCGTCACAGGATGCTATGCACAAACCCACTCTGAAAATTTAGTGACTGAGTTGGATATTGACTTTATTGTGCCTAATGAGGCAAAACATAGACTCGTAGAACTTGTCAAAGTCCACCCAAGACGAAGCCCTGCCCAGCCCTGGCTTGAGGGGACGGAGAACCCCAAATTGCCCCAAGGGATCACCCCTGTTAAAAATAATCGCCAAAAACATTTCAAATCTTCGGTGACCATATTTGATCATGCAGATACTCAAGACAAGACGCGAGCATTCCTCAAAATTCAAGATGGCTGCAATGGATTTTGCACCTACTGCCTGATACCTTTAGCTCGCGGAGCGAGTCGGAGTGTGCCGCGAAGTGATGTTTTGCATGAAGTCAAAAGGCTTGTCGCAGAGGGAATTCCTGAAATCGTTCTGACCGGAATCCACATTGGTGATTATGGTGCAGATTTTTTGCAGGATAAAAATAATTCTTCCCAGGCAAGCTCTTCCCCTAATAGCCTCGAGAGTCTGCTCAGAGAAATTAAACTCATTTGCCAAAATCGCACCCGACTCCGCATATCTTCTCTGGAGCCCAATGAGGCTAGCGATGAACTTCTACATATAATGGCAAATAATCCCATGATTTTTGCTCCGCATCTGCACCTGCCTTTACAGTCTGGTAGTGATAGGATTTTAAAACTCATGGCGCGCAAATATTCGTGTGATGATTATTATGAACGCGTCTTAGCTACTCGAAAATTTCTTGGGGACCCCAATATTGGCGCTGATGTGATCACCGGATTTCCAGGAGAAACGGAGCTGGATTTTGCGGAAACGTTAGAATTTATCGCACGGTGTGACTTAAACTACCTGCATGTTTTTCCCTATTCTAAACGCCCAAGCACAGTTGCCGCGAGACTACCTGAGCATCTTTCCCCGCATATCATAAATCAACGTCGGCAAAAGCTCACGCAAGTTTCTAGCGAGCGCAAAAAAAATTATTGGCGAAAGTATATCGGTAAAGAAATGCCCGTGATTTGGGAACGCAAATTGGATGCTTCGGGTTATATGACGGGTTTGACGGCAAACTACCTCACCGTTAAAGTTCGCCCTCTTACCAAAGCAATACTTCCGCATGGCACTTTGATATCCATAAAAGGATTTTTAAATGATGATGCATTACTTGGTGTAGAAGCATAAGCAGTATCCCCACCCTAATCGCGACATTCTCCTTATTGACCTTTTCTCGTTTATCCTTTATTTTATTAAAAAACACATGAGCATAAGTTTATAAAAAAAAAATCACTCAGGAGATATTGGGTTATGCGTTTGCACAAGTTTCAGTCATCCATGCATATAATCCCTTATTTATTTTTTATTTTTTTGGGCATGGGGTCACTAGAGGCGGCAGAAAACTTTTATACAGTTGGTGCTATGGGAGACTCCCTGAGTACCGCTTTTAATGCTCAACTGCCACTTAATAACAAAAGTATCACCTGGACCACGGGAACGGATCACGACAAAATTGAAAGCCACTATTTAAGGCTCCAGAAAATTTTTCCGCAAAAGACCTTTAAAGAAATTAATGTCGCAGTTCCCGGCATCCCCTCAAAATATTTGCCGCTACAAGCTCGGTGGCTTAGCCGGTACCACCCTGATTATGTCACTGTGACGATTGGCGCCAATGACATTTGCAACGCCTCAATTGATGACCCCCTTAATGTCCCGCGACTGATCTACAACGTCGAAGTTAGTCTGGACAAAATTATCGCCTCTAATCCGAACGTAAAAATATTGATAGGTTTAGTTCCTGATATATTAAAAGTGACCCACGCCATAGATGTCACCCCACGTTGTCAGTTTCAATATGAACATATCCCCTTGTCTTGCAAGATAGCACTTTCCCCTTTTACCACCGAAGAGGAAAAGTGGGCGTTTGAGATAAATAGAGGTCTTGTAAATGAGACTTTAGGGAAAATCGCTCAAAAATATTCAGACCATGTCAAGGTCCCCCCACCGGAAGTAGCCAATTATGATTTTGGCAGCGATATGATTTCAAATATTGACTGTTTTCACCCCAATTTAAAAGGTCAACAAACTTTGGCTGAGATGATGTGGCAGTATGGATGGTTTAATTAAGAGAAAAATAGAGCTTAAGGGATTTACCCTACCTGTTTGCCTAAATAATCCATTTGTTAATAAATCCTGCAACAATAGGCATTTGTCTTACCAAACTCAAAAATTTTTGCCTTTACCTGGTGCTTATTATGTCTTGCCCCGAATCGAGAAATACCTGCTATTTGCACTGGTTTCCTAATAATTAACTTCAAAGACTCCCTAAAAAATCTTATACCAGATTTTGGTTTTCATGACCAAGATGGTAATGGATTTTTTTGTAAAATTAACTTATACTCTCCCTTATGCTAAAAATGAGTTTTAGCTGCGTTTAAACCATTATACTCGTTCCAGAGTATATATTCACTGGAGGTGATCAAATGGGTGACAAGAGTCCAAAAGATAAAGCTAAAAACAAACATCAAAAAGACAATAAAAAACTGCAGCACTTAAAAGCTGTTGAGGATCAAAAAACTAAGAATGAAAAGTCTGGGCCAGATAAAGGTACGGTAAAAAAAGCTGGCTGATTTCTTGTTGAGATGATTAGCAAAAAATTTTTTGATGATAATTTAAGCTATTCGGCATTAACGGCACCAGCGTTACAAGCGGTGCCATGTCCTGCCCTTCACTTATACTTTTTTCTTCAACACTTCAGAAGAGGTCAGTGTTGGTTCAGTTGTTTTGATACCGACCTTTTCAAAGCGATTATTTTGAAACGACTCTCTGAGTATTTGATAACTCCCATCACCCGTGCGTGACCAGTAGAGTATTTTGCGTCCTACCGAGATAAATCTATTATCGCCATTAAAATCTTGATTCATAAAACTCACCGCATACTTGGGATGGGTAATGACGCGAATATCATCAAAGCGGAGAGTCATTTTTTTATAGGACTGAAAAACTCTTTTTTTATAGCGGCTAAACTGCGCTAAACTTTTCGCCAAAAACATAAATTTTTCGTGATAATAAGATAAATAATTGTCTAATTTTCGATTTGCCCAGGAGTTGGCCCAGTCTTTAGTCAATCGCGCGACATTAAGAACATCTTCCTTTTTATTCATGAGCGTTTTATCTGGAGTAATCACGACCACCCCTTGATAGGGACGAAGCCATTTTGAGAGGGTGTAAATATCCTGGTTATAAAAAGCCACACAACCTTCGGTTACTCTAGCAGCCTCAATACGAGAGGCATTATCTACGCCGTGGAGCCAAATACCATAACCCGTTTTGCCATCATTTATGTCGATAGGGTTAGGAAAGTCTAATGGGATAGCATAGGAACCATATTTGGCAGGAAGTTGGCTGCCGTCGATATGATGCAGGGTAAAGTAGACGCCTTCAGGAGTTCGGTTGTCGCCCTGCCGTACTTTGTCTCCGTCCTCTTTGCCAAAAGCAACCGGATAAGAACTGATGAGGCGCGCTTGGCCTCCCGGTTTGGGCAAAATAGAAAGTTCCGCCTTGCGATCACTTTTAGAGACCGACAAATACACGAGTTCACTGCTTTCAGATTCTTCCTGACCAAAACTAAAACTTGAAAAAGTTAAAAAGAAAAAAAGAGAAACCATCAAGAAAAAGTTTTTAAATAAACAAACCACCATTTAACACTCGCAAGGATAATGTGTTAATACTCATAAAAAAAATAGTTTAACTCCATTATAACCCTAAATTTTCACCAAAATAAAGGTTCTTAACGTTTTAGATCCCTAAAGTCATATAATCTTTTAGAAAACGGATGGATTATGGCGTTAAAAACAGCACGAAATGATGCGATATCCTGCAATAAATTTAATTTTTATCTTTTATAACAATGCATTATAGTTTTCTAAGATCAGTGCTAACGCAAATTTAAAAAAAATAACTTAATATCAAACCCATTTTTGGAAACATAATCTTTTTTCCTCCTCCGGTGGACATCTGAGCGTAAATTAAATTAACGAACGCCCGTTTTCAGAGGTCAGCCCGCAAAGCTGATAATACCTCCAAAAAGGTGGCGGGGAAGCCGACCTGAAACTGCTCAAGCGTGTTTTTTCGTGGGTGGATAAACTGAAGTTTATAGGCGTGAAGTAGCTGGTTCGGGAGATTTTTCATGCGTTCCTGAAGATCGGGGGAAAAAGCCCTAAACTTCGAAAAATCTTTGGAACCATAGACTTTGTCTCCGAGTACCGGGACACCCAACATTTTTGCATGAAGGCGCACCTGATGCGTACGCCCCGTGAATAGCTCTACTTCAACTAAACTGAGTTTATCTTTAAAAATCTCACGCGGTTCAAAATAGGATTTTGCCCACCGAAGTTTAACGTCCTGGTATTTGTGGGTACCCGACTCTAACTGTTCAGGAGTTATCGCGAGATACCGAGTTCGGTAATGGGGGTTGCGATAAAAGTAAGCTTCAATAAATTGCTTCTTAGGCAAAACTCCCATCAATAGAGCAGCGTAAAAACGACGCGCAATTTTTGTTTGAAATTGACGCATTAGACCATGAAGCGACTCGCTATTTTTAGCAAAGACAATAAGTCCCGTTGTTTCTGCATCCAATCGATGTACGACTCCAGGCCGTAGAGGGCCAACTCCTTCTTGGGTATGAGCGAGCTGACCCTTTACGTGATAAAGAACAGCTTCCACTAGTGTGACTTTTTTGACTCGCCCAGGAGAGGGGTGAACGAGCATGTTCGCTGGTTTATTGATGACTATGACATCATCATCTTCGAAGACAATATCAAGAGGAACATAGGTTGGCACTAATTTTTGATCCTCGCGGGCAAGTGAATCAAGCATTACCACGATTTTCTGGTTTTCTTCAATGCGCGCCGATGGCTTGAGGCAAATGATTTCGGCAATCGATACTTTTCCGGAGGTGATGATTTTGTGTACAGCATTGCGGGATAAATGCAGTTCTTTAGCCAAGAAAATATCAAGTCTCTGGTCGGCATTTTCAGCCTTAATCCTCACAATATGTGTATTTTCTTGCATCGTTACCCTTTTTAATACCTAACTTTGCCCTTCAAACAATCATCTTTGTGACTTGGTGACTTGATTTAAGGGTTAGCTGTACTTTGTAAAATTTTTTGTAAGGTGCATCCATCCCGAAAGTAGCCTTGTCTCTAACAATATTTGCGCAGTCATTTACCCATATTGCTCAGTATTTTTAAAAACCTAGAGCCTATTTTTTTCAAGCTGAGCCTGCCAGATTTGGCTGAAAATTAGCACTTCTTGCCTCATTAGGCAATCGGTAAATAGCTTTGCTTGTCCCTCATCAAGGAAAATTAGGTCAATAAGAACAAGAAAAATGTAGTCTGTTTTCTTAAAAATTTAAAGATTTAGAAACAGCTCGTTGACGTATTGACTCATTAAGAAATAAAGGGGATGCCCACTTAATTTTAACCCTAAGCTTTCAATATTTTTTGATTTTAAGCTATGTCTTCCAGTTATCACCAAGGTTTACCGATAAGGTTCTTACGTTTATACCCCATACCAGGAGATTTCCTATGTACGTAAAAATTTGTCTTGCCTGCTCCTTAATTCTTGTGATGAGTTGCGGAAAAACAAATTTCACTTCGGTAACACCAGCGGTCGTAGCTGAGAACCCAACTAAAAACTCCGATGATTTGAAAAAAGAAGAGATACCCGGTAGTGATGCGGTTCTAGACTCTAGGCAATCTCAGGAAACGGTGATTCTAAACCCTGATAAGCCAACCTTAGATCCTAAAGATTACGTCACGCGCGACTCAGTTAAGCTCTCCATAAACTGGCATGCTCCTACAAATTTAGACGTTCCGGTAGATTTTTACTCTTTAAAACTCCTCGATGAAACAGATCAGGAGATCTTTATTGAAAAGATACCTGCTTCAGAATCAAATAAATTATCTTATACCTTTGTGAAGTCGTTTGCTGAAGGCCGCTACACCATTATAATCCAAGCTCATGACTCTGATGGCATCCCCTCAGATGAAGAAATAGGAAGCCTTATTATTGACAAAACTCCTCCCCAACTCAGCCTTTTACTCGGCCTAGAAAAAGTAGCTGAGCCATGCAAACTGGGACTAAAAGGACGCGGTAACGTCGCTATCCGCTTGGTCCCCTTCGATTTTTGTGCACAAGATTTAGGCGTGGCTTCATCAGGTATTGATAAAGTCTGCATAAAGCATATCGTAACTGCTGCTGATGCCGAGCAACCGAAAATTGATGCGGCTTGTTGGAAAAGCCCCAATGATATTCTTAGGCTTATCCTTCTAAGTAACGGCAGCAATAAAGTTGCCGCATGGGCCATGGACGGAGTTGGCAATATTGGCGCGACTGATTCAGGAATTGATTTAAATATTGGTAAACCCCCTGCCATTGATATCCTGAGGCCCAACACTTCGCTCATCAGCAGCAAATTGTGGACTGCTGGCGACAAAATAGACTTTAAGTGGAAAATAGAAGACGATGACACCGCTTATCAGGATATTAAAATTATTGTATCCGTTGTTGATGCAAAAGATAGTAGCAAATTTGTGCATCTTGGCTGTAACTTTGCCAATTCCCCCCTTTGGACCCAGTGCCCACAGAGAGAATTAGAAGAGTCGGCAGAATTTTTCTTAGAATCTGATGCGGGAACCGGTGGGTTTCACCTTGTGATTCCCAGTCAATTTTCCGCAACAAGCCAGTTTATTTTGCTCATCACGGCAATAGACAAATCCGGTAATGCCGCTGTGGCATCGACCCAGGAAATAAATTCTGGATTTGAAGTCTTGGCGGGGAGGACTTACAAAGGCCTCGGAGGCTCAGGTGTCGTCATTGATGAAAACTATAGCGATACCTACCTCGCGACAGATAATACAGGCATTTTATATGTGTCGCAAAGGAACTATAAAATTCACCCCTTTGACTACCGTACCTGCAAACTAAGCCGCAAAGAAAAAGATAGCCCAAGTAGTTTTGATTGTCCTGATATCCTCGTCACTGATTACAATATTAATGGGGCTATTTGGACCTATTCGCGCAGCGAAAATGTTTTCTATACCGTCAGTGACAGTGACGATGGCAAAGTTCGCTACATTTTAAGAATAGACTTTACCCGAAGGACGGTAGAGCCCATTCTTGGAGGGGCCGGTAAAGCAGACCTCAGTCCAAATGTTATAGGTAGCACTGCTAATACCTTTAGCGGTAACGATATCTCCTCTTACCTATTTTATGATGAACAGGAAAAACTTCTTGTTTTTAGAACAGCATCTGCTTTTTATAGCATCAATGCTAAAAATGAACTTCATTATATTCTTGGTGGCAGCGCAGATGTTAATCTCCCGACAGCTAAGCAAATCAGCGCCACACAAAAAGATTTGCTTCTTCCTAAAGGATCTTCACCATTCGCGATATCAAAAGATAAAAAAATATTTTTTAGTGGTGATAAACCAGATTATGTCACCAACGGCAGTGGCTATGCAATTCACTACCTTATTTCAGGATTTAGTTATACAGACCCAGAGAAACAAGTAAATTTAGTCACAACAGGATCCTGTAGCGCAGCTGGCTGCAATACAGGAGTCTTCAAAGACATCAAGTATGATGACGTCCACAACCGTTTTCTCCTAACCCAAGCTTGGTGGGGGATTTATGATATTCCAGTCCCAGCAGGAAATGACCCAGCTATCACTTTGACCTATAACCGATATGTAGGCGGTGGCGGCAGCAATCTTTATGAAAAAGACTATATTGCGAGCAACGAAAATAATAAATTACCTGCTTTTTATAAATATTGGTCTGGGTATTTGGCCGTTCCTTCCAGTGATTTTTTATACTTTACCAATCCACTTTCTGGTTCCATCTGTTCTTTAGATATCGCCTCTGGAAAGATTGAAAGAATTATCGGCGCTTTCGCTGGAAGTGACCCTATTCAGGGACAGCTTGCGATCAATCGCCGCCTTGATACCCCGCGTTACCTGGAACTTGATGAGGCTACAGGCACTTTATATTTTAATGATTATTTTAATTTGCAGAGCATTAATATCAACGAAATTGCACAGGAAAATGCCCAAATCAAAACTCTTGTTAGTGATTTTTCCCGCTATCCTTTTAAAATCGCCAAAGGCAATCTATATAGTATCACAAAAGGAACCGCGGGCTTGGAAGTTAGACCCCTTAACGATTTATCAGCGCAGAAGCAAATCACTTTAAATACGACCACTGGAACTAAACCTATATATCAATACGATGTAAATTTTGGCTTTAATGCCTCCGATGATATAAAAACAGCGTTTTTAACATCTCTATATGAAAACAAAACCGGCAAAGTTTTTAAAAAGGCGCTCTTTTTTAATGATTTAAATTCCTTAAAAGATAAAAATTTTAATGATATAGCGACGACACCACTTAATAGTTCCGAGCGGCTTAATATTCAGGATCTCTATACCACCGGTATGGCAAACTGTGGAACCGGCACAGAAACTTGTGCCCAAGGGAATTTGGTTGATAACAAATACATACCTGGTGAGTCCTTTAGATTTGCCCCTTACAGCGGCCTACATTTGACCTGGCGTAGTCGTATTGGAAAACTCGCATTTTCCTCTGATAACAAATCAATTTTCGGTTGTTTCAATACCAAATTCATGATGGTCGAAATCAGCAGCACACCCAAATTTTTCAGCTACACACCTTCAATAGCTGATCTAAAATGCAATGATAATACGGGAATATATAGAAATGTTAAGGGAAGTATTTATTACACAACAGGAAATAAAATCTACCTCATCAATACTAGTGCCATCATAGCATCAGGAACGGCAGTGATCACTGAGGTTCCAACCGTGACCCCACTCTATTCAGGGGCCATAGGCGACTTTACCATAGATAAGGAATACGTTTATTATACTGACACTCAGTCGCACCGTGTGTTTCGTAGCAAGCTAATAAAATAAACCTTAACGCAACTTCAACCGGTTGATGCGCAGGCTATTTAGAACAACCGAGATTGAAGAAAATGACATTGCCAGGGCAGCCATGATAGGATGCAGCTCCCTAAGCCACGATGGCACAGACTGCGGCAGAAAATATAAGGCTCCGGCGGCCAAAGGGATCAGGGTAATATTATAAATAAAGGCCCAGATAAAATTTTGCTTGATTATTTTGATGGTATATTTACTGAGATCAAATGCTGGACTCAGCCGAGAAAGATCGTTGGTAAGCAAAGTAACATCTGCTGAGGATAGGGCAACATCAGTACCGCCTCCCATGGCGATGCCCACATCAGCTTTAGCTAGTGCCGGGGCATCATTGACCCCGTCTCCAACCATGGCGACGATATGGCCATCACTCTGCAGTGATTTTATTTGATTTAACTTATCTTTGGGCTTTAATTGGGCCAAGGTATGTTCTATGCCTACTGTTTTAGAGACGCGTTCGGCAACATTTTTGTGGTCTCCTGACATGAGATAAAGCTGCAAAGAAGATTTTAGTTTGGCCAGAGCTGTTTTGGCATCTGGTCGAACCCCATCGGCGAGTGAAACTACGCCTAATACGGCTCCGTTTTCACTGAGAACAATCACCGTCTCACCACTATCTCGGAATTTTTCTATCTGCGCTGACACCTCAGCACTTATCACGACTTTCTGTTCACCTAAAAATTCGGGACTGCCGACATAATATTTATTTTCATTTATTGCGGCAGCGGCTCCCCCACCAGGATGAGCCTTAAACTCATGAATTGGTTCTAAGAGCAATTCACGCCTTTTAACTTCATTCATTATCGCTTTTGCCACCGGGTGCTCCGAGCCTTGCTCAACGCTTGCAAGCTTTGCCAAAAACTCTTTTTCAGTACCTGGCTGCGTGGGAAAAATATTGGTGACTTCTAAATTTCCCGTAGTTATCGTCCCAGTTTTATCAAAGCATAAAGTATCGACCTCAGAGAGTTTTTGGATGGCTTCACTATTTTTAAACAAAACCCCCATTTTTGCCCCTACCCCCAAAGCTACGGCGATAGCGGTCGGCGTCGCCAAGCCGAGAGCACACGGGCACGCCACCACCAAAACAGCGACCATGCGAATCAGCGCATGCTGATAGCCATCGATCACAAGCCAAGTAACAAAGGTTAGCAAAGAAATAAGAATGATAGCCGGAACAAAATATTTAGAAATTTCATCCGCGAGTTTTTGAATAGGCGCCTTGCTCGCCTGGGCAATGCTCACCATTTTGATGATTTGCCCAAGGAGCCCTTCTTCCTCAGACCTTTCCACCGTCGCTTCGACATGCCCATCGATATTAAGCACTCCCGCATACAAAGCGGTTCCAGGCTCAACATCCACAGGAATACTTTCGCCTGTGACGACAGAAAAATTCATCGCGCCGCGCCCTCTAGTCACGAGACAGTCAAGAGGCACCTTTTCTCCCGGACGCAAAATAACCGTGTCACCCGGTTTTAAGTCAGCTACAGGGACTACCTTTTCAGCCCCCTCAAACATAATACGGGCATCTTTAGGGATGAGCTTAACCAGGCTTTTTAAAAATTCTCCCGTTTTTCTCTTCGCTTTACTTTCTAAATATTTTCCGACCTTAATCAAGGTGATGATCATAGCCGCCGTTTCAAAATAAACATGCTGATCATGGCTTCTTAAAACGGAAAGCGAATAAAAATAAGCAACCGAGGAACCTAATGCTACAAGAGCATCCATGTTTGCACTACCGGCCCGAATGCTTTTGAACGCGCCTTTGTAAAAATCTGCCCCGACCCAAAACTGTACCGGGGTTGCGAGTAACATAAATATAATATTTTGAGCGAAATGACTGATGGGTAAATTAAAGAGGCCAAAATCTCGCGCCATGCTTAAAATGAAAAGAGGGAGGGTGAGCGATATTGCAAGGTATAAGAGTTTAGCCTGGCGTTTTTCTTCCTGAGCTTCAAAATTGCCCGATGATATTTCACCCGAATCCAAAATCTTTAGACCTAGACTCAACAGTTTTTGCTTGATGGGTTCCCATGCGACACCTGTTACAGGGACCTCTATATTTAAGGTGCTCTGCAGTACATTGATGCTATATCCTGCAAGCATGGCAAAAGAAGGAGTATCGAGTCGTTTTTCAAATATATGCCGGTCACTGGGGGAGTCTAGAACAGGAAGAGAAAAACTCCTGACAAGAATCGGTATTTTAAAACCTAGATCCGTGACTTTTTTCTTAACCTTGGCCACATTGGTGGTTTTTGACTGCATTTTTACCCGTAAAGTTTCTCCCGAAAAATTTACCTGTGCGAGAGTAACACCCGGCAATTTTCCCACACCACGCTCAATATTTGCCGCACAATTAGCGCAGCTCATTCCGACAACAGGAAGGACAAGTTCTATGTTCTCTCCTGACATTGATGAATTTTCATTCTCTTTTATCACTACAGTCCCTTTTTTATTTAAAAAATAAGCCTAAATATTTCATCCTTTTTTTTTGCCTAATATTAGCGATGCCAAAAAAAAGAGACAAGCGGCTAACTCAGAAAACTCAGTGTCAAACCGTTTTATCCTAAACCATAAGAGTCGTCAAATCCTCAGGCTTAAATATCCCCCTCTCCGTAATAACCGCCGTAATAAGACGATGAGGAGTCACATCGAAGCCAAAATTCTTGGCGGGACTGCCTTGAGGCGTTAAGCGCACCGTGGTCAATTTATCTTCCGCCCAGCCTTCAATCGAGCTAACCTCATCAGCATGGCGTTCCTCGATGGGGATTTTCTTAATGC
>JAUILP010000152.1 GCA_030432875.1 Oligoflexia bacterium
GAAATCCCAAGTTGATCTGCTGCCTCATCGAGACGAGCGAGATTAGTCGAGGGGGAGCTAATCAGAAGCTTGCCATCAACCACAGTTGAAACCTTTGATTTGCAAGGAATACAGGAAATGATTTTGATGTGTGAGTTGTCTTTAATGCGCTCTGCCAAAAGAATTTCCAGATAGTTTGAATACGATCCTGGCAATGACTCATTGACGGAAACTTTGCGCACGGCGAGATTTCTTAAGCCTTCGATTTGACCTTGTTTAACATCATAACCAAACTCAGCGAGAAGCTCATCGAGGACCTCATGAAAACGCCGTACCCGCTGTGCACTCGCTACGCGGATTTCTTCTGCAGCTTGTGCCTTATCACTGTCATCCAACCCACTATCCGTGGCTGGTTTGGCCCAAGTGGGAAGCTCCTGCACCCTTTCGGTATTAACGTCTTCAGCAAAAGCATTTCCGGTTGCCATAATTGAAGCAAAGGTGGCGAACATAATAATTTTTTTATAAAAATTCTTTGACCTCAGCATATGCATCCTCGATATTACAAAAATCTGTGTATAATTTTCTCGGCTTGAAACTGTCAAGTCTTTAGGCAGGGGGACTTTAATGGGGGGAGCTAGAATTGAAAAAAAAGAAAAATGAGTCTATTTGTTATTTGAAGATAAGTGATTATCAGAGTAAACACCACAGCCGGTGTTTTGAATAACGGAGAGTCTACGACCAAAATAGTTTCTAGAAATATCAACATACCGTAATTTTAAATACTGACAGTACACGGGCGGCGAAATTTTGGCGTCTAGAGCTTGTGCTAATATAAAAAGAATTTTTACTTCATTGACAAAAGTTTGATATTTTTGCGTGAGCTCTAACGTGGTGCTGGCTAACGAGTCATCAAGTTGACTCAGAATTTGGTAAAAGCACCAATGATATTTACTGGGTGACTCAGAGATAAGCATATCAAAATTTTCCGTTGCTGCAGCGAGCGCGGGAACACTTGTGGTGGCATTGGCACTGCTCAAGAGGTTAGCGCGACAAGCATCAAGATCCTGCGCACTTGGCTGATCATGCGTAATAAGAAGCTGCTTTGTCGATGAGGCAGAGACTTGAGTGGGATGGGGATATTCCGGATCCATAACATCACTCCCCTCCCCCAAATCCTCGTCATTAAGTTCCGAATCGTCGTTATTTTTTTTGGCTGTTGTCGTGCAGGAGAGACTAAAAACTAAAGTCAGGGATATCAGACTTAAATATTTTAGGTCATTAGTACCACGCCCCCATAGCAATGCCACCCCATCCCATAAGCTTGCCTTCACCCATTTGAAACCCCACAACAACATTTGCACTAACGGCTTCATAAAAAATAGAGGAAAACGTAAGTTCACCCCAAAGCCCTGGGGAATCAAAGGCAAATTTTTTAGCTTCAAAATCTTTTTCACCTTGCTGATCCTCTGCAAAAAGTATTGTTTCACGACTTTGAAAAGCCAACCCAGTCATAGCAAAAAATCCAAATCTACTGGGATAATTTCTGGATGCCACGCGTCCTTTTGCGGGCTCTTGATTCTTTTCGGAATCTAAGACAATTTCATTAATTTTTCCTACACCTATCATCGGCCCAAAATAGGTAAAGCCAAATCTTCCTGAAACATTATCGTATGTTCCGGTTCCACTAAAAGGTGCCAGCCTAAATCCTGTCCAAAATTGAGCCTCCTTCTCATTTCGTGCTGTCTCCGGCCTAAAAAAGAACGTGCTGTGACTGGTAAGATCAAGCTGATATTTTTTCCTCGGGCTTTGCACGCTAATAAACGGCTTAACCAAGGAGACCTGCATATGAAAACGATGTGGTCGTTCCTGGCTCGCTTCCTGAAACAATTGTTCAGCTTTTATTTGCGCTGAGGTAGGCACAGGATGATCAAGTTTTTGCTGCTTTTCGCGTTTTTCCCGCATCCTGTCAATGCTCTGGTCAAAATCACGCTGCACTTCTTCTTTGTTTAAGGGAGGTGCCATAGGCTTAACGGTAAAGGGATTGGTAATTGTATCTTTACCGAAGCTTAAACTCGGCAGCAAATAAGTAAGAATCACCCAGGTTCTCAAGTTTAATAGCAAAGTTCTCATTAAGGGGAAAAATTTGCCCAATATCATACCACCCCCATTTTTTGTACCATCAAATAAGAGAAGACCCATCGAGAAAAATAATTGTAACAAAATTTCAGAATGACAGCTGCCTTCAAGGATAATTAAGTTACCTCGGTGATAAATTTAGCCCCCAGGGGAAGCAAAAACTTTTGATTAATGTGTCTATTATATGAAATTTCTTAAACATTCTCTAACTAATATTAAAAAACACAGAATCCTTTTTATTTGCGTTCGGTATTTACCGGTTTGTTTTTTAGCATTTTCCCTAATTTATCTATCACAGAGTCGCATGCTTCTCTCGTGGATAGAGCCTAATCCTGGCAAAACTTTTTTATCACTCAACCTCATGATCAACGCCCGTACAGAACAAGGAGCGCCCGTTGCCGGAGCTCAAATTCTGGCCAATGATGTTCTGATCGGCTCCACAGGATCTTATGGGACCTGGGAAGGAATAACCAAGGTTGGCTTAGACAAAGGAAGCTTTGTGGTAAGAATCAAAAAAGGTGAAGGAAAAAAGGCACTCATTAAGGAACAAACGGTTTTCTATATGCCCGCTGATGAAGAAGGTATCGGTCAAGTTAAAATAAGCTTTTTAACCCCAACTAATCATGTTTTTTAGGATGTCTCCAGGGGAAAAATATGGTCTATCCCCTAAAAGCGGTACTTTGCCGCCGCAAAATACATTAAAGATTCGCTAGACACTTCCTGAGTTTCCGTACTTCCTGATACAATTTGGGATTCTCCTTCACCTTTTTGGGAAAGCCCGCCCAAGGTGAGCTCGACATTTTTTCCCTTAAAGACAACCCCTCCGGAAAACCCAAGATAATCGATATGGGTAATATTACGAAAGACCTTATCATCGGGAGCATAAAACATAGAATTGTTGGTAAAAGCTCCGAGGAGAATTCCGGCAAAACTTGTCGAGAGTTGAAGCCCCGCACTATAATTAAATGTGTCATTTAGATCGGAAAGTGCCCCTGGGACTTTGAGCCCACGATGGTAGTATGTATCAAAAGATGCTAAAAAAAATTTGTTGGGATGATAAGCAAATCCTAATGCTAGGGTCAGAGGATTAACCTCATCAAGAAAAGTCGGATAATCCGTTAGACTTTCAAAAGTTGGTGCTGCTTCACCTGGAGTAAAATTGATGTTTTCCATATTAATTTCTGTGTGATCAGAATAGGCAATCCCTTTGATCGCACTGAAGCCCAAAGCCCAGGATTCCAATTTTAGTTGAATTCCTAAGGAAGGTTTTAGCCCCTCATTGCTCGTTTTGATCTTGGAAGCTATTATCCTGAGGGATTCTTCCGTACTTTGTACTAACTGAAAATCCATGGATTCTATTTTTCGTTGATAATAGAAAAGCGACATGCCAATGCCTAAGTATTTAGAGAGCTTATAGCCAATGCCTGCCCCTATAAGATCATAGCTGTTAGTTTCTTGGTGTATACGGTCGAACTGCTTAAGTTGGCTGCTACCAACATCGAGATTGGCAAATTGGTCATTTTGATTGATATTGCGATTATCTAGAGTCAAAAAGGTATACCCAAAAACAAAATTACCTTTCTTAAAAA
>JAUILP010000153.1 GCA_030432875.1 Oligoflexia bacterium
ATTTTTAGTATTTTATAACCAACTTATGAGTTCATTCTCCGCTTCGGTATAGATTTCTCCTAAGATTGATTTAATCAATTGAATATCATCTTTGAGAAGTTCACCCACAAAATTTATTTCTAAATAATTTGCAAGTGCCGCTAATTTCATGGCACCAAGGTTGTAAGAGTATCCCTTAAGTCTATGGGATAATTGACACGCTAAATGGTTATCAGCGTTTTCAATTGCGGTCCCAATAGCTCGGATTATTTCTGGTGTATCACGGCAAAATATCGTGACGAGCTCTTTGAGGAATTCGTTGGTATTTGGCGAGGTCTCCATGTCTTTAAGCATAATCATTCTTTTAGGATCGATAATAGGTTCTCCGGAAAATTTAAAATTAAAATGTTTTCCCAACTCTTTGACAGCAATTTGTTTTGAGATCATATTATATTTTCTTTCTATTTAATAAAGTTTTTGCCAATTGAAAGTCATGTTAAAACCAAGCTTAGAGCCTATGTTATCCTTAAAAATTGCTTGTCAATTTTTAAAACCTTGTGGTCTTTTTGTTTTAAATATTTGATCTATTCCTCTTAATCTTACTTTTGAGATGTTAAAAAAATATTTAGTTTTTACCTAGGATCAATAAACCCATGCCAATATTTCGACATTTAGCCCCGCTACTTTGAGAGTTAATGTTCTCTCGTTGAGGGGTTTAAGTTTAAAGTAGCTAAAAATGTTAGAAAAATTGAGAGTTAATGGTTCAATTCTGACAGAAATATCATTAATTTTTCTAGAAAAAATTTTGTACGACTAGCAAAATCAATGAAAATCTATATAGATGATTTCTTCAGTTAAGGGGTTCTCTCTCTCCATAGTATTTTTTGGGTGCCCTAGGTCGCTTAAAAAATTATGGGGCTATTTAAATATGATTTTTGCGTCATAATCACTCTGATTATTGAAAAAAATATTCATTTGTTTCAGCTTACTGGCCCCTATTTCAGAGAACACACGTTTTTCTGGCAAGTAATATCTTAAATAAATTAAATCTAAATTCGATAAGTGCAGAGTGTTTTGAAGTTCAAAGAAAGAGATCTATTTTAAATAACTGCTGTGAAAGGAAAAAAACATGAAGAATCAAAATCAAAATGCCAGTCCTGTACAATCTATCTCAAATAAACAAGTTAAAACGACCAAATATTTACTAATAGATGATGACAGTGTCTTTCAGTCCATAATTAGGAAGGCTGGAAGTGAAGCGGGAATGGAATTTGAGTGCGTTTCATCTATGAAGGAATTGTCGCGATTAAAGAGTTTAGAAGCTTATGGAGCTATATTTGTTGATTATGATCTTGGGAAAAATACTGGTTTTGAAATAGCAGAAATGCTTTATAAGAAGATGAAGAATATGCCTCTTATACTCGTTAGTACAAGCAACCGCCCTTATCAAGATCAACTCGGTCAATTGCCCAATATAGTTGGTTTTATTAGCAAATGGAGTTCTGTAGGTGAATTTATTGCTTCAGCGAATGAGCTATTAAAGGCTTCACCTAAAATGGTGGCGTGATCAAACAATTTGAAAATAAGAATACGAAAGGACTGGTGATGTCAATTTGTCTGAAAGCATTCGTTCCTCCATTTTTTATTGCCCAAATTAAGGTTTCCACACTTTTTTTAAAAAAAATCAGTCCCGTCTGAGGTTATGAGGTTTTTTAAAGAGGACTGAGTTTGCCGATTGAAGAGAAGGCTCTAACAGCCATGATATTTGAACGGTTCTAGTCAGCATCATGGGCATTTAAATAAGGCCCCCCTTATTTCCTGATTAGTTTACCTTGATTTAATATATGGTGCTGTGAGCGGTTGGTTTTTCTGGTTTTGGCATGAATTTTGCTTAAATAAATCTTTATCAGCTCAAAAAACATTTAAGCAAAAACTGGAAAAGGGTATGGTAGATCAGCTAAAAAGATGGGGTTTAATAAAATCCAAATACTGTTCATTGCTATTTTTATTTTTTATGACTCTGGCTCTAGGATGCGCTGCCAAAAAGGTTGCTACTGTCGATGATTATCAACTAAGTTCTCAGGCATTTCGCAAGGGAAATATTGCGGAAACTTTAGCTGCATTACCTGTCAAAGAGAAAGGAGGATTTATTCACTCCTTTGAATCTGCCTGGCTCAAGTTTTTAGCAAAGGAGCCAGATTCGAAAGAGTTGCTAAAGGTAACAAAAAATTTAGAGGACAGAAAAACATTTCGGTATTCTGAAGAGCTGAAAACTTTATTTTACCTCGAAGCCGAAGATCACTATTTTCCTGGTGAGCATGAAGTCATCCTTGCTCATATTGTCAATGCGTATAGTTTTGCCGTTACCGGAGATCGAGCTAAAACCCGCATAGAAGTGCAGCGGGCTTCTCGTTATATTCAAGGGCACTTTAATGAACGAGCCGGTGATTTTGACGATCCAGCCCTAAGGGTTATGATCGGCTCATTATGGGCTTGGCTTGGGGAATGGGATGAAGCAAAAGTTGACTTTAGGAGAGCGTCAAACGCGCTTCCCGAAAATGATGCGCTAAAAAAATTAACGTCACTTAATAACCCGCCTCAGCAACTTATTCTTGCCTTAAGCGGTTCAGGACACAAAATGCAGTGGGATCCTGAGATTTCAACCGAGGTATTTTCTGGATTAAAGCAAATAAATTTTGTCTCTGAGGATAAACCATTTGATATCACTATAATCGATAAAAATAGAAATCAAATAAAAAAAATGTCCACTCATATATCAACAACAGGGTGGTATAAACGCCATCAGGAAAGAAACCACGCGATAAAAGATATCCTTACAAATTCTCAGTATGTTTTTGATGCAAGCGTGGGATCCTTGGCGGGCGGGTTATTTGCTGCCAGTGGAGTTGTTCTTGGTATAAGTGTTTTTGCGGTGAGTCTTGTGGGAGGATATTACGCTCTAGTTGGGACTAATTCCGGTGAACTTGCCGTCGCCATCATTGGCCTTGGTGTCTATGGCGGCAAAAAAATCGGTGAAGCGGGTATAGGAATCACTGAAGAAATTATAAATAAAACGGCAAATCCAATCCATTCCTACCGTTATGTGCGTTTTTTACCTGAGCATCTGTACTTTGATTTTGATAGCGATTTCAGACCTCTCCTTGAGTTAGAGGCGGAAGGCAGAGCGACTTATCCATTATACACCCTTAAAACAGCTGATCCTAATCGCGGTTCGGACATTAAAATTTTTTACCTTGATGGAAAAAATGCTTCCAATTATTTTTGGAATAAAGTCAATGATCAAGACCTATGGTTTCTGGGCAAAACGCAAAAAACACCCGATGATCGACCTTTTGATTGTGGAGAGTTAGATCAAAACTATGTGGCTAGAGTTTGCCGGTATCCTAGTGCTGAAGAGCTCAATATTTCTTTAAATAGTGGGCTAGCGGGTCGGGGACCACCTTCCGTAGTTCGGGCTTTGGAAAAGTTTACAAAAGTCTGGCTGTCCTCAAAAGATAATCGGTGCTCCTTTTATGATATGTCTTTTGCGCGAATCGTAGATAGTCCCGAATGTCTTGAAGAAGACGTGATATCGCTTTATATTGCCGATAAGCTACCAAAGAACAAAGATCAGTCTTAAAACAAACGCAGAAAAGTCCATAGCACCATG
>JAUILP010000070.1 GCA_030432875.1 Oligoflexia bacterium
CGGAACATAAATAATGTAAGCCGAAAACCAACAAGCAGGCCTGCGGGGATGAAAATAGCCGCTTAAATCCTTGTCCTCAGGCGTTTCCACTGAATGAGCGGAGCGAATTTAGTGGAAACGCCTGATGTCCTAATTCATGAAGGAGAACATTTTGAAACTTATTTTTTGCTAGCCAAAACTCTTCTACTTGATTTCCTAAAAATCTTTTGGTCCCTCTATCAGGCACAAACCAAATCGATCCTTTTCCCCAAAAATTTTCAAGATTGTAAGATTCAAGCTGAGCAAATGCTACCAAATCATCTCTATTGCTATGGCGACTTTTTTCGATGTCCTGCACCTCTACGCCAAGATAAAAATGCAAATCAATGGGAAATTCACCGCTTTGCTTACAGGAAACTTTTTTAAATTTTGTGGCAAACCAATGTGAAGCTAAGAAATCCTTATCTTCTTGTTGCACAATATCATACGTGGCTGGATTATAAAGAGATTGATAAAAATCACCCCATTCTTTTAGGGTGGCTTTTATAATGTTTTCTGCAGAATTGACATCCAGTGAAAATTGCTCAGGATCAATGTCGACGCAGTAGGTTACAGTTCTATTTTGAGATAAACTCGTGATGAACCAAGGGTTTTGTTGGAAGGTCAGAAGTTCGCCCCCGTTGCCGTAAATTATGCCTGATACCTGCTCACTCGCTAATAAATCATTTGGTGAAGGTGGCTGCGGGGCCAGATTTTTAGATTCATCAGTAACAGTCTCACCGCCCTCACTGCCGACCAGAGGTGATTCATTTACCCGAGAAATGTCATTAACTTCATCTGGATTTACCGAATTTTCCGGGCTGGTCGCAGGGGTGATTTCTTTACTATTGTTGTTTTGTTCTCTGTTGTCTTTAGAAGTGCTTGTACAGCCCAGAAGTAAGACCACAATGCTCATCATAATTTTATACATAAATAACTCTTAAAAAAAATGACCGTGTTTATGACACGAATAAATACACGCAATTTCAGAAACCTATTAAGGAAGATCATTTTGGGATTATTTCTCTATTATATACGCAAATTATCCTTGCCCGCAAACCCGGTCTTATTTTTATTTAAGGTCGGTGCTTAGGAGGTCGGTGGTTAGAAATTACTCCGCCATTTAGGCGTTATAGCGTCAATTTTTTGGCGGAGAATTTTATCTTCAGGCTTTAGTTTGAGTGCGGTAGAAAAAGTTCATCAAATAATGGCAGGGCTTTTTTTCCCAAAATAGCAGGCTTTTTCTTGTGGATAGCAGAATCATAAAGTTCACGAAGTTCTGAAAAGGCACCGACGTCTCCTTCTCCCGCTAAGCGAATGAGGGGTTCCTCAATAATACTCAGCAAAGTCCCAATCCGCTCGGCCGCTTTGTAGGACTTGGTTGAGCTATATCCCCAATCTGCATAAGCTTCCATAAAAGCGCCATATACAGATTGTTTCTCACCGGGAATGAGCCACATCATTTCAGCTAATTTCGGATTATGCGTCGCCTGAATTTTATGCCGATTTTCATGGGGCCATAGCTGGGTCAACCAATAATTGTAGGTGCCTTTATTCAGGATATCATCTCGGATGAAAAAAAGATCTGCCTCTCCTTTATTATCTTCCGGTCCCTGGACCCAAAAATTCAGCGCTTTCATGAGAGCAAATTTTTGAGCCCTTGCGGGATCCTGCGAATTTTGACAGAGGAAGACAAGTCGTAAAGGAATATCAAGAGTTAGGTTATATTGTTCCAGGGCCAAAATTGCCAGGCTTGTATGGAGATCCACCTTTTCAAAGACGCAATCTTCTTCCTGGTTTATGATGAATGGAAACTCTTTGGCATAGAGTTCGCCGCAGACGAGGTGCAGGCCAAAAATCAGGATTGCCAAAGATTTGTAAAAAACAGTCATTTAACGCTCCTGCCGCTCATTTAAGGTTTAGGGGGGAGTGGCTTCATGAATCCTCAGGGCTAATACCATAATTTTACCTTTTTACCAAGATTACCCTGATATTTTTTTACTTTTAGCCGCCAAATTTATCCTGGTGAAAGCAAATAAGAATGACTTTTCTCTGAGAAACTGATACATTAGAGATTAAAATTCTAGTTAAATTTAAATACTTACATTGTATAAGGGGGTCCTTTATGAAAGCAGTGGCGTGTTCTCTTGGTTTATTAACCTACATTTATCTAGCATCTAGTCCGCAAGCGTCAGCCGCTCCTTACGGCACAGCAGGTTGCGGATTGGGGTCTATTGTTATAGGCAGCAAACCTGGGATGATGCAGATTTTTGCCGCGACAACAAATGGTACTTCGGCAAGCCAAAGTTTTGGGATTACCTCAGGAACCTCTAACTGTGTCGATCATGGGTCTTCTGGGAGCGATACCATGGACGGGGCTCCTCGCGGGGACGATGAGGGCATGCCCAGTGATGGCAGTGGAGATCCAAAGCCTAAAAAGAAAAAGAAAAGATCTAAGAAAAGAGCTCAAATTGATTTTCTGGAAAACAATTTTTATGCGCTGAGCAAAGATATGGCGCGGGGAGAAGGCGATGCTCTCGCCACTTTTACCCATTCATTTGAATGTCCTGTGAGTACTGAAAGTAAAATTGCGACGCTTATAAAAAATGACTATAGTGAAATTTTTGCCGAAACAGAGAGCGCGACTATTGTTGATACAATTTATCAAAAATTAGCGGTTATGCGTGATATGAATGACTGTGGTGTGGCCATTTAGGGGTAAGGTGCTTAATTCATGCGTTATGCGTTTTACAACGCCTTCGCCTCTATTGGGCACGTTAAGATATATTGTTAAGAAAAAGCCTCCGTATGGGGGCTAATTTTTTCTTTGTTATTAGCTCATTAAAAACTAGGCAGGGGATGAGATAAAAGTAAGCGCCAAAAACTTAGTACTGAGGTTAGAATGTTTACGGAATTATGATGCTGCGTTTACCAAGAGTAGATACTATTTAGTCATATAAACATTAACGTGTATAATTATTTGGCTTCAACAAATTGTGGGTGGTTGCTGGGAAACCATTATTTTTAAAATAATTCTGATTTTCGGCCCAATTTAATGTGTAGGGGCCTATTTTTCTTTTGAAAAATTTGGTTTAAATGGTAAAACTAAGGTTTTACTCGAAACACCCTCTTCAAGGAGTTTTATTACAAATGCGAATAACTAAATGGCGCGGGATTTTAATTGGACTGATCACATTGCTGGCTCTTTACGGTGTTGTTCCCTCTTTGGTGTATTTTTATCAGCCCAAAGAAATTCGCAACGATCAGGAAGCCTTAAGTAAAAAAATCCCAAGTTTTTTTCCCGGCGGTCATATCAAACTCGGCCTTGATCTCCAAGGGGGGGTTCAGCTAGTTCTCGGTGTTTCCACTGTAGAAGCCGTACAGAATAAATTGGGGCGCGATAGTGTAGAAATAGCGCGTTGGGCTGTTGATAAAGGGTTTAAAGTAAAACCTGCTTATGTCATTAAAGAGCAGCAAGTCATTAAAGTAGAAATGGAAGAAGGACAAGAAGTCGAACCCTTTCGTGAGGCGTTAAAAAAAGAATTTCAGTCGCTAAGCGTCGCTGATCGCGGTGATAATTTTATTAATTTTACCTACGATGAGCAGCAGATCAATGATATTAAAGCCGGGGCTATTGAGCAAGCAGAGCGAGTCATCCGTAGCCGTGTCGATAAATGGGGCGTTAGTGAGCCGATTATTAATCGCCGCGCTGGAAATACGATTTTAGTGCAACTTCCGGGATTTAGGGATCCGCAAAAAGCAAAAGAGCTTTTGGGGCGTACAGCACAACTTCAGTTCAAATTAGTCGACGAAGAATTTACCGGTTTTGCCGACATTGCCAGTGGGAAACTCCCGGAAGGGGTTACCTACGAGCGTTCACAAACGCAAATCCACTTTTTAGGTGACAATAGAGAAGTTTTGACCCAGCTACTCAAAGATAAGGTCCCCCAAAATCGAGAGTTACTTTTTGGCAAAGAATTTGTCGGGGGCAACAAGAATATCGTTAAATATAAAAGTTATGTAGTACAAGCCGCAACGGCGATGACCGGTGAAGATATTCTTGATGCCTATATGCAAAGAGGCGGAGGCATAGATCAGTATCCAGAAGTTGGGCTAAAATTTACTGGTCCTGGCTCTCGTCGTATGGCCGAAGTCAGCGGTGAAAATATTGGCAAAAGACTTGCTATCATCCTGGACAACGAAGTTTATTCTGATCCAGTTTTAAAAGTCAAAATTACGCAAGGGGCGGCATCTATCACACTCGGCGGTGGAAAAGGCTACAACGAAATAGTAGAGGAAGCGACGCAGCTATCTTTGGTATTAAAATCTGGTGCTCTGCCTGCGACTATCACCGTGCTTGAAGAACGTCAAGTTGGGGCGAGTCTTGGTCCTGAGCTCGCAAATCAAGGCATTCGAGGTACTTTAGTCGGACTCTTTCTCGTACTTGTTTATATGGTTATTTATTACCGACGGCCCGGGCTCATAGCTTGCATGGCCTTGGTGCTTAACGCGCTCTACGTCATTGCGCTTATGGCGGGTCTTAATTTCGCACTGACACTACCGGGTATCGCGGGTTTTATTTTGACCTTAGGTATGGCGGTGGATGCCAACGTCCTCATCAATGAACGGATTAGGCAGGAGCTTACGGCGGGGAAAAATGCAAAAAAAGCAATTGAACTTGGTTTTGACAAAGTCCTCTGGACAGTTCTCGACTCCAATATCACCTCGCTTATTGCTGCTTTAGTGCTTTTAGAAACGAATTCATCGGGTCCAGTTCGGGGATTCGCGATAACCTTAATGGTTGGTCTGGTCGTCTCTCTGTTTACTTCTCTTTACTGTACCCGTGTATTCTTTGAATTTTTCCTTAATCGTTCTCTCACCGATGAACAAATTCGTCGCTGGCTTGGTGGCGCTTCTATGGGGTCTACCACTAAAGGATATAATTTTAATTTTCTTGGTGGTGGAAAAGCGTTTGCGATCGTCGCTGTCGTTGTCGGACTTTTATCTTTGGGCAATAGTTTCTATAAAGGCCTAAATTGGGGGGTTGATTTTGCTGGCGGTACCGAGATGCTGATTGGTTTTTCAAAAAACATCGAGCCTGATTTAATTCGTGGTGTTGCTTCTGAAGCGGGACTGAAAGAAATGACGATGCAAGCTTTAGAAGGTGAATCTAAGTTATTTCTAATGCGATTTGACGAGGGAGAAAAGGCAAATTCAAAAGTTCAGCAAGAGGTAGAGGCTGCACAAAATTCTGAAAAAGTGCAGCAGCTCCAGTCTCTTATCTTGACCAAACTCAAAGATTATGGGGCAGAGATTCATCAAGTCGATTATGTCGGACCTCAGATTGGCCATGAACTGCGCAACCAAGGACTCATTTCAGTGTTCTATGCAATTCTCGGTGTTATATTATACATGGCCATCCGCTTTGATATTGCCTTTGTACCAGGTGCGATGGTTAAAATGGTTTTGGATGCCATAATTCTTCTTGGTTTTTATTCCTTTTTCAGGCGCACTTTTGATCTAACCTCGGTTGCGGCGTTTTTAACTATTGTGGGTTATTCGATTAACGATACGGTGGTGGTATTTGACCGTATACGGGAAAATATTCGGGAGTTTGGTCGTAGAACCCTATGGGATAATATCAATATCTCACTCAACGAAACGCTGACTCGCTCTATTAACACCTCAGGAACAACAATAGCTTCATTGATTGGTATTTTAATCTTTGCGAGTGGCCAAATTTGGGATTTCGCATTGGCTATGGTCATAGGCGTTATTGTGGCTACTTTATCTACGACTTTTATTTCAAGTTCTGCCATTATTTGGACAGAATCAATAAAAACATGGTGGCAAGGACGCAATAAAGCCCCCCTTAAAGTCAGAGCATCATAAGAAGAGAAGTCTGTAAAAAAAATAAAAAGCCATAGCCGGTGCAGTTTAATGCAGGCTATGGCTTCTTTATATTAAAAAGGCAGGGGGCATCAGTCGTTGCTGAATACACCCCCACCCAGTAAACTCGATTAAGGCCTAAAAAAGTTCCATATCTGTAAGGGAAGAATTTGCCGCGTAAATTTCTTCAAAGTGACCTTCCCGAGTCGGGGCCGCGTCATTGCCCATACCTTTTGATCTGAAGGTCTGAACATAAATATCACATTCATTATAGGAAAAATTTTTGCTGTAGGGCATGTGGGCGCATTCTTGGGGCTTAAATTTGTTGCGGATATGCTCACCTTTACGAATGGTTAAGCCACACATGTTCTTAAATTCAATGCTTTCGGTATTTTTGTTTACCATGCCATGCCGGACTAAATGGGGGCATTTCGTTGGGCAACTCATCGCGACCTCCTTGTTGGTACTTATATTTCATCCGTGAAATGTACTTAAAATTCTCAAATCCCGTTAAAAAAAGAAAAAAAATAGCCATGCTTATGGCCCAAAACCAACAGACCTCAATGCAGACACCCACTATCATCAGATAGGGAGCTACCAAGACGTAAATATATTTTGATTTTCCTTGATATTAGAAAAAACTTCGCAACTAAGCAATAAAAAAAAACAAAATCATCAAAAATCAGTTTAAAAATTTTTTTTCATGGCAAAAAAAGCCATTTTTCAGTTAAGCTAAAGCCACTTAAAAAATTATTCCCCCTAGAGGGCTAGCCGTTTGCGGGGTTTTAAGGATTTTTAGGAAGTATTAAAATAGATTTTCTGTCATCTGTAGCAAATCTACATAGGGATTGTTTTTGAGAATGCTTAACACGTGACGAGGAGGGTTAGTTCAGATGGCTTGGTTACAGCGTGAAAAAGCTCCTATTTCTAAGGGTCAAAAATCTGATATTCCGGCAGGATTGTGGCTCAAATGCCAAAACTGTGGGGCGATTCTTTATAGAAAAGATTTTGAGGAGGCGCATAATGTCTGCTCTCAGTGTGGTCATCATTATGCTTTAGATGCCAAATCCCGTATCTCAATGCTTCTTGATTCTGGAAGTATAAAAAATATTTTTGAAGAAATTACGAGCTGCGATCCCCTTGGTTTTAGCGACCGCAAACCTTATAAAACCCGTATTGAAGAAACCGCTACAAAACTAGGCCACAATCAAGATGCGATTATTTGTGCGCAAGGGAGTATTTTTAGTATTCCTGTGTGCTTAGGCGTGTTTGAGTTTGCC
This sequence comes from Oligoflexia bacterium, assembly GCA_030432875.1. Taxonomy (GTDB): domain Bacteria; phylum Bdellovibrionota_B; class Oligoflexia; order Oligoflexales; family JAGOVF01; genus JAUILP01. The sequence continues at coordinate 7,188 of JAUILP010000070.1, forward strand.
TTTATGGGCGGTAGCATGGGAAGTGTAGTGGGTGAAAAAATTGCGCGTCTCTTTTTAAAAGCAGCTGATGAACGAGTCCCTGCTCTTGTCGTGTCTTCGTCTGGAGGGGCGCGTATGCAGGAAGGTATTCTCAGTCTCATGCAGATGGCAAAGACGTGTGCGGCGCTGTCATCGCTGAGAGATGCGGGTATGCCTTTTATCTCTATTCTTACTAATCCCACAACAGGTGGCGTTGCCGCGAGTTATGCGATGCTTGGCGACATTAATATTGGTGAACCCAATGCTTTAATTGGATTTGCAGGGCCTAGGGTCATCCAACAAACCATCAGGGAAAAACTCCCAGAAGGGTTTCAACGCTCTGAGTATCTTTTAGAACATGGCATGCTCGATATGATTTGCAAGCGTCATGATCTTAAAGACAAGCTTGGGAGTATCCTTAGCATTCTCCTCAACAAAGCAAAACAGCCACCCGCCAATGCTTGATGTGTATCTGCCATGTAAATTATCACCTGTCATGGGCGGGCCGGGAGGCAGGGTCTATGCAAAAATCCTATGAAGACATATTCCAAAGAAAAAGTGATCACATTAAGCCCGGATTAGAACGCATGCAAGCGGCTCTAACCCATCTCCCTCAACTGAAAAATCACATCGCGCCTTCTATGCTCATTGGCGGTACCAATGGTAAAGGTTCAACGGCTGTTTACCTTTGGAATGTGTTAGTGAAACAGGGTTACCGTGTAGGTCTTTATACATCTCCCCACGTGGTGAAATTTGAAGAAAGATTTGTTGTTAATAATCAATGGGCGACGAAAGGGCAAATACTTCTGATGATAGAGGAGCTACGGGCTTCTTTACCTAATGCTGTTTATGAGGATCTTAGTTTTTTTGAGATAGCAACTCTCATCGCATTGTTATTTTTTAAGGAAAATAAAACTGATGTCAATGTTGTGGAAGTTGGGCTCGGTGGCCGCTTTGATGCAACTAATGCTTTAGATCCTGTGGTCTCAGTTATCACCTCAATCGATTTGGATCATGAAGAATATCTTGGGTCTGATCTAATAAATATTTTTAAAGAAAAGCTAGGCATTGCTCGCTCTAAAAAACCTCTCATACTAGGGTCTTTAAAGAACTTGAATCAGGAAAAGGTACAAGAGATTGTTGCTGAACTGAATCGGTCGGGTGTTGTGGTGAAACGTTTAGAGCAGGACGAGAGGGAGCAGGCCTCAAGTGAGTCTTGGTTTTTGGAGGGTGAGGGTAAACCTAAATTTCTCAAATTTCCTAGAACGTGGGCTGCATACCCTAATTTTAAGAAAAAGGCTTTTTTGCTTGCTTTAACCGCCTACAGAGAATATCTGATATCTCAGAATAACGAAGAAAAAAATCACCATATTGACGATCAATTTATCGATTTTTCCGCGCATAATTTTGAACTCAAATACCCCAACTGTTATTTGGGGCGGTTTCAGCATCTTGAGCTAACGGTTAAATCCCCTGAATTGCCTCAAGGTAAAAAAGCAAGTTTTATTCTCGATGTTTGCCATAATCCCGCCGGTATAAAAACTCTGATCGCAGAGACGAGAAAGTCTCCTTGGTATTTGGGTGTTAAGCGGCACGGTGTGCTGGTGTCAATTTTGCGCGATAAGGATTATGAAGCCATGCTAAGGCTTTTGGCTTCAGAATTTAGTCCCATAGTCTTTTTTTCCTGCGAGTCACCACGGGCATTACATTTAGAGAAGAATAACCAATCGGTATTAGAAAATCTCGTAGTAACAGAAAATTTTACTAAGGCTTTAGGTGTTATTCAGAGTCAAGGTTTTGATCAGAAAAGCCCCGTAGTAATCTGCGGTTCTGTTTATGCCTTGGGTGAAGTTATTACGGCTGTAAATGCTTACCCCGAAAGTGGGTTTTTTAAAAGTTTGGAGCCACTTTTGGGTGAGATTTCCCTTTAAATTTTAAATTACCCCCGAGATCATCATATTTTCTAACCTAATAAAATTAAAATAAAATTATTCTGAGTTTAAATATTTCCCAATTCCCTTCACCTATTATAAAGAATGCTTGGGTCGATAGTATAGGGATATTAATTTCATAGGTTTTTATCATCCAAAAATGAAAAGACAAATGGCCAAGCGACTTCAAATTTATGGCAAATAAAAAGCAGTAAATGGAAAAACAATAGCCTGTTTTTTGCCCAGAAATAATAGCTGTCTGTAGGTCTGGAAATCAGGGTTTGCATGGGTTGAAGAGTGCAAGGCCTGGAATGGTGACGATAAGGATGAGCAGTGCCGTGGGTGTTGTCAACATGATGGCGGGTGCGCTCAGTAAAAAAGCCAGTCGAGATAAGGTTGCATTCAAGTTATTTGAGAAAGTTATAAGTTATGTACAAATATTCATCCATTCTTATTGTTGAAGATTCCTTAGCTGATTTAAAACACTATGTGAGCTTGTGTCAGAAGCTTTCGCTTTCAGTTGTGACGGCAACTAATGTACAAGAAGCTAGAGAAAAAATGCAGCGACATGGCTGTGATTTGGCTTTAGTGGATCTCCATTTAACGGCAATGGAAAAAGAAGTTTCAGGTATTAAGGTGATTCACGAATTTTGTGAACTCTGGCCCAACTCTTCTGTTGTCGCTATGTCGTCTGATTTTCATGATGCTGTTTGTCGCAAAGCTTTAAGGGCTGGTGCGCAGCACTTCCTTAGAAAACCAATATCAAGTGGAACTGAGCTTTCCGTAGCCTTTAATCTCGCTTATGAACGTAAGAGATTGCTCATAGAAAAGGAACAAAAATTTGCTCCATATTCTTTGGCTTTTAGTCCCAAATCTCAAGCATTACAAAACCGGCACCCATATGGTCTGGTACTATCAGGAGATCAGCTAAAAGCTATCGAAATTGTGACCAAGCATCCGCACATACCGTTTATTATTTTAGGTGAAACGGGAACTGGCAAGGAAGAAATTGCTAAATTAGTCCATAAAAAGCGCTGCGAGGAAGAAGGGGTTATTCCTTTTGTTACAGTAAACTGTGCGAGTCTAAGCCATGATTTAATCGAATCATTATTGTTTGGTCACCGCAAAGGTGCTTTTACAGGCGCGGATAAAAATACTGCCGGTTTTCTTGGAGAAGCGAACGGCGGAATTCTTTTTTTGGATGAGATTCATTGCCTAAATATCGAGGCCCAGTCACGCTTGCTAAGGGTCCTCAATAATGGCTCTTATCATAGACTGGGTGATACCGCCGAATTATATTCTCAATTTCAAGTGATTGCCGCGAGTACTATTGATCTTGATGAACAAGTAGAAGATGGGCGCTTCGTCTTAGATCTGAGGAGCCGCCTAACGGGAATTGATCTACACCTCAAGCCTTTGCGTGCGAGAATGAATGAAATTGGCGATCTTATAGCGCTTTATTTTGTCCGAAGTAAGTTGGCAATTTCTGATCAAGCGTTATCAGAACTTATTGAGAAATGCTCCAAGTATTATTGGCGTGGCAATATCCGTCAACTCTACAAAGCATTAGAAATTATGGTTATTCAAGCCCAATTTCAAGATGAACCTCTCAGTGCTAAAATGCTTCCCGAATTTAAAACGATGCTCGCACCAGCGGAATTGAGTGAAATAGTAGAAGAAGGAATTTCAATAAACACGATTAAAACTGAGGAAAACTTGATTTCTATTGATCTATGTTTAGAGGCAGGCAAAGATCTAAAAACCATTATGGATGAGCTCGAAGCTCATGTCATAAAAAAGTCTATGAGTAGATATCCCCGTCTTTCTGATCTTTGTCGAGATTTGGGCATAAGTAGAAATACCCTCGATCTCAAGCGAAAAAAATACCGCCTAAAGTGATAAATTAAAAAATGCCACTATGATTAGTAAGTATGGAGTTATGAAAATTTCCACGATAAAATAATTCTAAAAGTGTTTTTCGCATTGAGATTAGAAATACCATAACCACCTTGTAGGCCAATAAAATCATGGGTTATTAAGGTTGACTAGTATCAATTTAAAGTTGACAAAAAATGATCATTTATAATGATATTTTATGTTTATTGCCATGTGGCTATCAAAAAAATAGCATAAAAAAATTGAAGATTGGTGGCGTTATCGCGTGAGATCGAACGATCGTTAAGCTCTATAAGGCGCTGTGGGCACGGCTTATGCGCTGCGTCATTTTTTTAACGGATAAAATATTTATTATGCTTTGTTTATTTAAATTATTTAATCTCTATTTTTCTTGATTTTTAAAGGAAATGTTTCCTATAATACGGCCAAGTTGGTGCTATATCAATTTGAAGATTTAGATTGATTGGCAATGTTGTTTATCATTTTTGAGGAGTCAGCACATGAAATTTTTGATTCAGAGGGCCGTTGTTTTAACAGTGTTTTTGAGTGGTACAACCTTCGCAATGAAGGGCGTGCAAAATAGATTTATCAGCCAATATCCTGACGCCGCGGGTACAGAGCTTGATACGTGCGAGACCTGCCATTCACCTGTGGTTAAAGATTTTCTTAATCAGTATGGACTCGATTTGCGCAATAATAATATGAATTTTTTAGCAGTAGAAAAAATGGACTCTGATCGTGATGGCATGGCGAATGGTGAAGAAATTTTTGGAAAATTACTTCCTGGCAGTCAGTCTAAATCTTCTGGCGTGTTTTATTTTACCAACCGCATGGGAAATGTTACCTTCGATCATGATAGCCATATTGATACTTATACCAGAGGCCTTTGTGTCAGCTGTCACCAGGAATTTACTTTCCCAAAATTCTTTGATGATAAGACTTTAGTTATGGATACAGCACATGATGTTTGTAAAACCTGTCATGAGACTAATGGGACTTGGGCTCCAACCGATTGTGTGGGTTGTCACGAAGATAAAAGAGAATAATCGCTTTTAATCTTTTCTAGGGTGCGCCTTTTTGTTCATGGGATAATTGATGGATTTTCATGGGCATTAAGGCCCGCTGGTTGATAATATTTGGTATATGAGACAGATAAATTTTTTACTACGTTAAATGCTGGATTAATGAGTGGATGAGATAAACTTAAATTTATTTTGATGAAAAAATATTTTTGAATGTGAATAGTAGTAATTTGGTTGTTGTGTGTTTAACGTAGTATTATAAAGCGAATGTTTCCAAAATCCTTTTTATGGTTTTATCTTTTTTCTCGTGTGTCATTTCTGGGTTAATATAATGCGCTTTTATATTAGCATCTAAACCCTGCTGAAGGATATTCAGGTCTTCAGTAATCAAATAAAAAATTCCCTCTAAATTGAGATCTCTTCTATGCAGAATCATTTGTTCAAATTCCTGAGCTGACATCTGCAAAAAGGAAATATTGCGATTTTGAGTGCAGTTTTGTTCAACTTCACGGTTAGGCGGGACTACCAGAATCTTAGCACCTTTTTTAGATTGAGCGTTTTGTTTTGAGCCGTGAGACGTAGAGTCGGCATTGCTATTAACAGTCGCCGGTATGTGCAAGGTAAAAACAGTTTTATTATTTCTGCGCTCAAAATGAAGCCGCCCTTTATGAATCTTGGCTCCGTAGTAGGCAAAATAGAGGCCTCGTCCCTGACCTTCGGTTTTTCCAAAAGTTGCCCCTTTTGAAAACAGCTGATTTTCCAAACTTTCTGAGATTCCTGGGCCATCATCGCTAATGTAAAAGATGAGATCTCTATTTTTTGATTGAAAAACCTCTAATGATGCTTCGCTTTTAGCCGCTTCAATGCCATTTACAATCAAATTAATTAAGGTTCTTTCGAGGACCAATTGGTCCAGTTCAATGGGAAATAAGACGTTTTCATTGAGGCTCAATTTAATATTTTTTGCTGTGGCAAGAGGTCTTAATTCTTCAATGATATCAGCGGCACTAAATTGGCAAAGAGTCATTTTTGTGCAGGAATTTTCAGCATCTTTTAGGCCTTCAAGCATGGAGAGCACCCTCTTTAAAGACGTTTGTAAAACAGAAGGGATCTCTCGGCTGTGTTTTGACGGATCGGAGGGATTATGTGAATACTGCTCTATATAACCAAGAGTTGCTTTATAATCATGGGTGACTTGATTGACCAAATCACTGAGCTCCCGCCTTGAAATACTTTGGGCTCTTGCGTGGCGAAATTCTGGAGTGCATGAAAATAAGGCATCTTGAAAGAATTTCGGCGGCAATAACTTGGCATGGCAAAAGGAACATTTACTCTCGTGAAGGGTAATTTGCTCAATATAGCTGATGTCTTTCTGTAGATTAAATAGAGTTTCCGAAGTCTTATGGCAACTGGGGCAGTTCATCTCTATCATGATTGAGCGGATTGCTTCGCTATTATTTCCTCTTCCGAGAATTTCTGGCACCATAGTAATGATGTCACAAAATGCTAGTGAGCATTCGTTAAAAGATAAAGAAATTTCTTCGGGCAAGATATCAAAAAAATCGACCATGTGCCTTATAGCGATGCTTGTTATATGGGTAAAACGGCGCGCATTGACCATAAGGTTGCCTGAGCGAAAAGGAAGTTTCGGTAAGGAGAAATCTTGCGTGATCGCACCCACTAAGTTCCATGTGAAATTAGGTTGTTGTCCTTCATTTTTGAACAAATTACGCGAGGGGTCATAAGCATGGGTTTCAAAATCTTCAGCCATAGTTAATTGCCTTGTTTTGGTATTATATTTATCTTCTATTATTAGGATTCCTGCTAAGAATACAATGATTTTCCCTGTGAAGCCGAGGTCTAGCTCAGGCCTTCGGTAAACCACCTTTGGTCTAAGGTTTTTGGCCCCTGAATTGTTTGTTTATCTAGTGTGTATTATCTGGTAAGTTTGAGGCAAAGTCTTTTATGTGTCACCTAAATTACAATCTTGAGTTTTAGGAGCCCTAATATGGTTCTCGTGAGTAACCGAAAATTGCTGATCGCGATCTGGTTTTATTCTCTCAACTTTTTTATGGGATGTGGGGATTTTTCGTCAGAGCGCTTAAGCAGTAGTGAAAAAATATCTGCGGCCAAATCAGTGTCGTTTATTGCCATTGGCGATGCTGGAACCGGTGATGTCAATCAATTGCAGGTCGCCGTGGCCATGGAAAACTGGTGCAAACGTGGGGACGTAGCCTGTGATTTTGCCTTGTACTTAGGTGATAACTTTTATAATTCCGGTTTACCACTCGAATATGACAAAGCCTATCCCATGTGGATGGAAAGATTTACGATCCCCTACCTAAAGCTACCGTTTCCGTTTTATGTGACGATGGGGAATCACGATTATAGTTCTCAAGGCATATTACCCCCAAACTGGGACAAGCAAGATATTTATAAGCGTTTTGATGGTCAAGAAGAGCGCGGCGATGCCTTTCCCGGTAAATGGTATTTCCCTAGTCCTTGGTACCAATTTAGGGCTGGGAACGCCAGTTTTGCCGCCATAGATACGGAACACCTTATTTATGAGGGAAGAGAGATCAGGGCGCAGCGCAAGGTCGTGGAAACCATGGCTAAAGAAGCAGCGCGACTCGGCCTTGATTTTCGTATTGCTTTTGGACATCATCCACTTTTTTCCAATGGCAAACATGGCAATGCTGGGAGTTATGGATCTGGGGTAAGCAAGTTGTTTGAACAACGCGACGGCAAATATCTTCAGCAGTTTTTCAAGTCTAATGTATATGATGAAAAATATGGCTGTGATTTGATTGATATTTATATTTCAGGGCATGATCATAACCGGCAACTATTGGAAAAAAATACTGATTGCCCAGGGATTTATATCATAAGTGGCACTGGGGGCAAGGTGACTGCCTTAAAAAGAACCGCCACGGATAAACTAGAAAACAAAACCCTGTGGCAAACGGCACGTTTGGGTTTTGTTCATGTGACCTTATCGGGGCGCGATATGACGGTAACGATGATAAATGAGTATGCTGAGCCGGAAGCAGTTATTCAATGTACTAAGGCGGCCTCAGGAAAATTAAGCTGCGAGCTTTAGACAAAGATTAGCCTTCTTTTTATTGAGTACACTAATTGGAAAAAATGGCTTTTAAGAGCTTCGGGGGGCAATAAGAGTATTTACAGGCCCATTTCTCTATGCCATGATAATTTTTCCCCACTGAAAAATTGGGGAAGGGATGATGGCGTTGTAAACTAATAGCGATAAATTAAAAAATAGGGTCTTAAAATCAGTTTTTTAGAATCAAAAGATAAAGGGGCACGGTTGATGAAAGCATATCATAAAAAAATAATGGCATTTATCGTGTGCTGCCTTATGGGCAGTGCCTGTATGGATCAATATAATCCGCGGCCTCACTGGGAAAAATTTAAGAAAGAGCGCGAAAATGCCAAGGTCTCCAATCCTAAGCTAAACCCAGATGGTACGCTTAAGGTTGATGCCGCAGAGTGATTTCTGCTGGGATTCTTGGATTAAGTAAAAGCTCTGGTAGCTTTTTTGTTTAGCTGCTTATCTAATAACCGAAGTCCCACGATTAAATTAACAATTTTTTAGATATCTTTAAGTTCTTTTGGGCTTTTGTCTTCAGTTAAGGAGGAAGCCTCGAAAGTGTATTTATTTTCGGGATTTACCGCAAGCGGGGTCGCTGCGATATTTGCCGCGTGAGAACCTAGATCGCTGCTGATGTCGTTAGATTTATCATCTCCTTGGATTACCTTTACTTCCCCCGTAATAGTATGCTCATTTTTAGTTCCCTTTGGTGAATTAACCTTCTGAGTCTGATCTTCTGGCGCTAGCGCCTGCCCCTCAGAATTGATAAGGTTCACTGTTTCCTGTAGTTTTTGACCGACAAAGTTTTTTCCCTGGAGCATTTCCCTAAGCTTATCGACTTTTTCTCTTTCCATCTCTAGTTCCGCATCCCTAATAACCTCATCAAATTGACGTTTGACATCATTGCTCATTCTGCGGAGGTGCACAAAAAGACGCCCTGATTTGCGCATAAGGTCGGGTAGCCCTTTAGGACCAATAAAAATAAGGGCGAAAACGATAATGACGACGATTTCAAAAAATCCAATACCAAACATGTTTTTTACCTAAAGTCCTTTTGCTATAGTAGAAACAAGTTTTAGGATATCCTTGAGTCATCTGATGAGCAAGCTGACTTTGTGGGGCATATTTTTAAGGAAATGCATTTTATGATTATTATTACGGGTGGGGCAGGGTTTATTGGCAGCGTGCTTCTATGGGAATTAAATAAAAAGGGGCAAAGCGATATCCTAATCGTCGATCGTCTTCGCCAAGGTGAAAAATGGAAGAATTTGCGTGGGGCTAGTTTTAAAGATGTTATTGCGCCAGAGGCACTTCATGCTTGGCTAGAAAAAAATTCGTCGCAAAAGATTGATGTTATCTTTCATTTAGGTGCGACTTCTTCAACCACAGAAAAAGATATGGATTTTCTCATGGAAAATAATGTCCATTTTTCCATGGAGCTTTTTCAGTGGGCGAGTCAGCATAAAGTCCCATTTTTTTATGCCTCCTCTGCAGCGACCTATGGTGGGGGAGAACTGGGATTTTCTGATTCGTTGGAGGCAATGTATAAGCCTGTCAATCCCTATGGGTTTAGCAAAGAGCTCTTTGATCGCTGGGTTATGAAAGAGCGGCAAAAACCTCCGGTTTGGGCCGGATTTAAATTTTTTAATGTTTATGGCCCGCAGGAGTACCACAAAAACTTTCAGGCCAGTGTGATATACCATGCCTATAATCAAATTAAAAAAGATGGAAAAATAAAACTCTTCAAATCTTACCGCAAGGAATTTGCTGACGGAGACCAGCAACGGGACTTTATTTACGTCAAAGATGTTACACGCGTGATGAGTTCTTTTTTTGATCAGCAGGCAAAAATTCCCTCTGGTATCTACAATCTCGGAACGGGCAAAGCAAGAAGCTTTAATGATCTAGCTAAAGCTGTTTTTAAAGCCCTAAATTTATCCCCAGTCATCGAGTATATCGACATGCCGAGTACGGTGATCAATCAGTACCAGTATTTCACCGAAGCGCCTATGGCAAAGTTTTTTAGCCTTGGCTTAGAAAATTTTACTTTTACGTCTCTCGAAGACGGTGTTCAGGATTATGTTTCACTTTATTTAAGTGGTGCTGATCCTTATTTGGTTCACGAGAGCCCTGCGGTCGCAAAAAATAGCCCCCAATAAGGCTGAAAACACTAAAAAACTGAATTTGGTTTGGACTGCATCGGAGTAGCTATAAAAGGCATGTTTTAAATTCGTTAGGCGTCAGGAAGTTTTTTACTACTTCCCCGGAAACATAACCTAAGCATTAAATTTGGACTGGGGGGAAGCGTTTAAAACGGTGAAATCTATAAAAACTTGGAAAACTATTCCTTTGGTTCTCGTTTTTTTTTCCTTTTGCTTTGGGATGCCCATTTCTCTGTCGGCTTCTCCCGCGGCGGCAGAATTGCCGGAAGATTTAGATTGGCTTAATGTCTTGGACATTAAGGTCCAAGGTAATAAACGCACAGATACTGCTACGATTCTCAGTTACATTAATTTTCAGCATATTCCCCTAAAAATAAACCACAAGGATCTAGGGAAAGCACGCTTAAAACTCCTAAGTACGGGGCTCTTTAGCGATGTATCCTTCAAAGAAGAGTGTGGTGACGTTGAACCTAAAAATTGTCATCTGACGTTAGTTCTGGCTGAAAAATGGACACTAATTCCCGTAGTCAGAGGCGAGTATGGGGGTGGGGTTCCCATGAAAGTTGCCGGTGCCTACAATACCAATTTTTTAGGCAAGATGTATACAGCTGGCGGCGAATTTGTTCAGTATGGTGAGGAACCTTGGGGGGGGTATTTATGGTTTAAAGCTCCGTACTTTGCCCAAGGCAGATACGATTTGGGTTTCGAGATAAGCCATTTAAATAGGTTGCGCCCATATCCGATCATATCAGATGAGGTTTTGGCAGGAGAAAAAAAATTCACAACACTGCATGAAAAATCCTTAAAAACTTATTTTCACTGGCCTCTCTTCGCGTCCCAATTTTCTCCAGAAAATTTACAAAGCCTTCGTATCGGTTTAGATCTTCAGTTTAGAAGCCAAATTGTTCATGCTCATGGTTCTCATCGTAAAAAGCAAGGTGATAACAAAGAAATTATGTTTCTCCCCTTGATTATTTACAATAGTATCACGGCAATTAATAGCGATTATGAGGGAAGTCGCTTGATTTTGAGAGGAGGGCCAATTTTGCGGTTCCCGGTTGTGTCTTATTATGACGCCGAATATTTTACCTATAGATTTATAGCGCACTATATCAACTTGAGTGGTCATTTTTGGGTAGGCCAGTATAATTCGGCCTATTTGCTGCATAAATTTTATCTTGGTGGCTTGGATTCTGTACGGGGTTTTCCCGATGCTTATTTGTCGGGGAGCAAAGCAGCCTATACCAACATCGAGGCACGAGATGTGAGGTTTAAATATGGAAAATATTGGTGGCAGATCGTGACCTTTTTTGATGCCGGTCTGGCAGGGGAAACGTGGGCTGAGGCGGGGCCAAAATCTATTTATTCTATTGGTGCGGGGTTTCGCGTAAGCATGCCGCAAATATATCGGCTCATGCTGAGAGCTGATTATGCTGTCAACCTTCGTGATCCTAAAATGAGCAGTGTCAGTATTGGGTTAAATCAATTTTTTCAGCCTAATCGTCCTCGGTAATCCCCAAAATAAACATTTTTTTCTTCAGGCGATGTTTTTGAAAGGTTCCGTTAGCATAAGTAACGGGGTTAGGATGAATTTGTCCTACACACTAAAAACACAGCTACTTATTGATGATATTTTGATTATCACAATGCGACTTTTAGCTGTTTCTCAATTAAATCGTTGAAGTGACGACAAATTATGAGTCCGTTCACATATATACTCGAGGCAATCTCCAAAATACTGGGGAAGCATTACAAGTCACTATTGAATTTAAGCACAACTCATAAGGAGCATAAAATGTCACTCAATACGGAAATCATAAGATCATCATTTGAAAAAGCAAAACCTATTGCCGAGGATGTCGCAAACAAGTTTTATGAGATCCTCTTTCGGGATCACCCAGAAGTCAAGCCACTTTTTGAAAGCTCGGAAATGGACAAGCAAAAGAAGGCGCTTCTTTATAGCTTAACTTATATTGTTGACAATATTGAAAATACCGAAAAACTTGTTCCCTATCTTCGTAAAATGGGGGCTCGTCACACCCATTATGATGTGAGCAATGACTCTTATGTCTGGGTGGGTGAATCGCTTTTAAAAACATTCGCGTATTTTTTTGGCGCTGACTGGACCCCTGAGCTCGAATCCCAGTGGGTGCAGGCGTATAATATCATTGCGACAGTCATGCAAGAAGGCGCGGAAGAAGAACGGAAAAAAGAAGTGGTTAAGGATAGCGAAAATGTCGTGCCCTTTCCAAGCCCCAAAACAAGCGTAGAGATTAAACTTCCAGAAATTATGCGGACAAAAATAAGAGAACATGTGCGGGTTGTGTTATGGCAAGCCATTGAGAACGAAGTCAAAGCCATAATAGACGAAGAAATAAAAAATTTAGGCTCAAGTGATTTTCTAAAAAAGGTGGTAAACCTCTAGTGGTCTTAGAAGCTCAAAGTAGGTCACATTAGGCCAGGCTTGTCGTCAGCAGGGGAAGGGCAAGCAGCAAATTATCGGCCTTTACTTTCTATTGACGACAAGCCTTTTTCATTAAATTCATAGGGTCTGTACTCACATCTAATTTAAACTATTGAAATCAAAACAGTTTCTCACGACAATCTTTTTTAAAAAACAAAAGGAAGCTTGAGAAACATGTTAAGGATGATGCTAACCGATCAAGGATGGTCGAGGCTGGTGCCAATTTTGACGAGCCTGCAAGTTCATTAGCCACCCGCTATGAGAAGACAGCAAGAAATTTTGCTTCGATGCTCTATTTGGGGTGCGCTTTTATTTGGAGTAATCTATGAGAAAAGTCCGCACTTAGAAAACATTTCTTATTTTCTAGCATATAAA
>JAUILP010000071.1 GCA_030432875.1 Oligoflexia bacterium
AACACCAAGGACTACGCTTCATCGATGGACGCCCATACCCCACGAAAAGGTCGACGATGACGAAAACGTGACCGTCAGCGTGATCGTAGACCACTAACTTTATTAGTCTATTTGTGCAACAACGTCTATACAAAACATCAAAACAAGTAAAAAGTTTACGAAATTATATTTGTTCAACCCGCTTCCAGCCGCGACCAGGCCGAAGGCCGGGAGCGGCTGCAAGTCGAAGAAAGGTCTAAAGATTGCTGGCAAGTAGAAAAGGGAAGGACTCAGCTTGAAATTAACTCTCAAATACCATGATTAAAAATTGGCTATTCTTTAGCAATGATCTTACCCTATACATCCGACCTGATATCCCGTTTTTGTTCATTAGTCCCACCTTTCACTATCGGCCCCTCCAGTTTCAGCCTCACGTCTGACAGCCTGGCTTAAGTGTGTGGTTCCGATCATCACAGCCCACGAGAGACTTTCACTCACTGGATGCGCGCCCTGCCGGGCACACAAAAAGCAAAAAAAAGCGGCCCCTGAGGACCGCTTTTTTTAAAATACCATGACTATATCAGGAAGCTTTAAAACTTAAAATTAAGTGATCCCGCAACTTTAAGCATGCTTTCAGAAGAAGCATAGCGAACATCATTTACGATCTGATCTCTTTCACCACGCTCTAAACCGGCAGAAAGACCCAAAAAGCTCATTTTATCGTTATAAGCATATTTATAATCTATCATGCCACCATAAAGATTGGCGTTTCGCTCGACTAAACCTAAATTAAGGCCACCATTAAAAGGACCGGAATAGGTGGCGGGAGTAAACTTTGCCGTAACCATAAAACTTGATCGGGAAGCCGTCCAGTATACGAGAGATAAACGTGAAGCTAAACGATCTTCTAGGCGGTATTTAGAAAAAGCTCCAACAGAAGCCGCAGCCTTGCGCTCATATTCAACATAAGAAAGAGCGCCCATCAGACTAATCGCATCCGTGATATTACCGCGCACAAAGGTAGTTGTATTTGCGGGGATATAAACAAGGTTATTGCCATCAAATCCCTTGTAGCTCTCACTATCCTTAGCTGCACTAGAATAAGAGACTCCGGCTTCCATTTTTGAAGTGTGATAAGAGACACCCACTGTATTTACCGAATAGTTATTGGTCAAAGTGGCATCAGTATCCTCAAAAGGTCCTGGAACCCGTAATGTTTTATCACTTTTAACAAAAGCTGAAGTTAGCCCTAAGGTCACATTATCAGTAAAACTGACAGCTAATGCTGGCTGAACCTGATAGATATTAAAAAAGTACTCATTCATCGTAGGTTCATTAGGATCCACATTGACATTAGTATAGCTGGCATCAAGTCCCAGAACGAGGATATCACCACCATAGATTGCGCTTAGACGAGCACCAGGAGATTTAATCTGATATTCAAAATCTGGCTTTGCGATTTCTACTGAATTAAATTCGGCAGCTGCGCCCGCCTCAACACCATAAACCTCATGAAGCTGTGAAGGAGAATAGTAGTTGCTAAATTCTCCAGGCTGAATGCGCTTACGCTTTAAATAACCTTTGTAAGGACGCTTCGCGGTGAGCACTCCGCGCGCCTGAGGTTCCGCATACTGAGCAAATGAGAGTCCAGCTCCCAAAAAAGACAACATGCTAAAAACGAGTAAAAACCTAATCATTTTAATCTCCTTAACCGTAATAACGCTAAATTTTAAATCCACATGCCCATCTAAAAATGACCGGGCAAAAAGCTAACAAATAACCTATTGCAGTGGTTACCATGTTTACCGGGCCTTTTCAAGCTGATTTTTCCTTGAAAAATAGCAGAAACAGTAGGTTAGACGTTTTCCTAAGGGATCATTCATCTTGGTGGATGAAATAAAAGCCTTTTCCGCCCTCATGAGAAACTTAGAGTTTCTGCTCCTCGCGAGGAAAAAATTCCAAGGCCACAAAGAGGTTACAATATTATTTGGCAAATTTGAGGCATTTGAGACAAGGGAGGGCTTGGGAAGGAGCCTATTTTTTGATATAGCTGAGGCAGTAAGAAAAAAAGAATAAAGACAAATACAAGGAGCGAATCTATGAATCTGGAAGAAATGATAAAGCGTTTACGTAAAATGTCTTTAGAACGCGAATGGCAAAATTTTCATACCCCAAAAAATCTGGTGATGGCCCTTGGAGGCGAAGCTGGCGAGTTGCTTGAGATTTTTCAGTGGCTTACGGATGATGAAGCAAAAAAAATTATGACCAGTGAGAAAACGAGCTCGGATGTTAGGGACGAAGTTGCTGATATTTTCACTTATTTGCTCCGCATTTGTGATGTCTTAAACATTGATTTAGAATCCGCTTTTTGGCAAAAAATTGCTAAAACAGAGGCAAAATACCCCGTTTCCTTGGCAAAAGGAAATGCCAAAAAATACACTGAGTTTTGACCCGCTCTTACCTTCGCAGGCCTTTGATGATCAATTTTTTAGCCTATGGAGATTCTTAAATCTAGGACCTTTTTTGCGCTAAAACCTGCATCTACCCAGAAGTAGCTGCATCATGCCTTTTTTTATAGGGGGGGGTGAGTTGATGGATTTTTTTCTGGAAATATTGCCTATTGCCATGTATAACATCAAAAGTTTGGCTTTTTTCAAAAAAGTATTTTCATTAATTTAGAATGGTAGCTAGATCCCAGATGATCAACCGGAGGCGAACCCCGCCAGGACCGGAAGGTAGCAACGGTAGCTTATAGGATGAGGTGTTTGGGTCATCTAGCTATCATTGTAAATTAAGGTTACTTTTTATCCTACTGGACATGCTACAAACGAGGACTCGTTCATTTGGCATACCAATCCCTAGCACGCAAATATCGCCCCCGTTTTTTTCATGAGCTCGTCGCCCAAGATGCGACAGTTCTAGCATTACAAAATGCTATTCGTCTAGGCAGAGAACCGCATGGCGTGCTATTTTCTGGCATTCGTGGCGTCGGAAAAACGACTTTCGCACGACTTTATGCCAAGACCCTCAACTGCCTAAACCCTCAGGAAACTGGTCCCTGTGATGAATGTATCAACTGTGTCACGACTTCTGAAGGGCGCAGCCAAGATGTCATGGAGATCGATGGGGCCTCTAATACCAGTGTCGATGACATAAGAGCCTTACAGGAAACGATTCCTTATCGACCGCACGCAGGAAAATACCGGATATACATCATTGACGAAGTGCATATGCTTTCTATAAGCGCTTTTAACGCACTTCTAAAATCTCTGGAAGAACCCCCAAGCCATGTGGTTTTTATTTTTGCGACGACGGAGATACAAAAAGTTCCCGCGACCATTATCTCTCGGTGTCAGGTCTTTCATCTTAAAAAAATCTCTGTAGACCAGCTGGTAAAGCGTTTAAAAGAAATTCTTGCCGCAGAAAAAGTATCTTATGAGGACCAAGCGATCATGATGATTGCTTTAGAGGGTCAGGGATCCATGCGTGATTCACTGACCTTACTTGACCAAGTTATCGCCTTAGGAGGCGGCGAGGTCAAACAGAGTTTAGTGCGCTCTTTGTTTTCAAGCTATTCGCCTGAAGAACTTTTGATTCTCCTTGAGGCTATCATTACAAAAAATGCCTCTGCCATCGTGAAACAAATTGACATTTTTGACCAGAATGGCGTGCGTTTTAGTAAAATCGTCGAAGAACTTGCTAAGCTCACCCGGCATGCGAGCATTTGCCGTGAACTCGGAAAAGAGGTTATAGAACAGTCTCTCGGAATAGAACAAAGCTTACTCGATGGGTGCGACCGCCTAGGAAAAAAGGCCACTGCGCTTGACTTAGCCCAAATTTTCAGAACGCTGGTCAGTTGCCGTCGGGATTTGGATGGCTCGACTATTGACCGCTTTATTGTCGAAAATTATCTTCTTGAATGGTGTCTCGATCCCGGATTTGAGAGATTGTTCGCCGCCCCCACATCCTCAGGAAATAAAAAAACAGAAGAACCTATTTTAGCTGCCCCTGAGGTTCACTCTTCAGAGCCAGCGCCAGGGACACGGGCAACCCTCATCGCAAGCCCAGCTGCGATGATTCTTCCCCACGCAGGCCATGAAACCCATGAAACCAATGAGGAGCTAAAAGCAATAAGTTCGTCACGAACGCCTCTCAATCAACGCTTCAAAGAAGCAAACGCCCTTGATTCTACCGAACCTCAGGTCAAAGGCAACCCGCTTCCCCACCATGAGCTATCAGATGAGGGCCTTATAAATAACCAAAATCTTAAGCCCGATAATGAGGACATAACTGTTTCTGAGCATAAGTCTCAGATTGTTCTCTCTCACAGCACGGCGGGACAAGCAGAACCCAGCTCTTTGGTGCATAGAACAGAATTAGCGGAAAAACTACGATCTCCCGAACAGGAAGAAAACAGTACCCTTCAAAGTGCCTTTCCCGCGACTTGGGAAGAACTCCTGCACCAGTGGAAACGCCTTCATCCTTTAAGAGCGCGCAAGTTAGAAGAAGTCTACGTAACAAAATATTCACCCGAAGAAATCATACTCGCTGTGGAAGAGAAACAGTTTGCGGCGGAAACCTTACTCAGCCGCCCATTTCAAGATCAACTCAAGCAAGAATTTGCCGCTATGTTTCAGTTTAATGGCCGTCTTTACGTACAGGTCTTAGGAGAAGAGGATGCTCTGCCAGGTTTTTCTCACCCCGACTCACCCAAATCTCTCGATGCTAGCGTTGATCTTGCCCCAAAAGGAACGCAAATTTCTCCGGGAGAGCCTAAAGTCGCCCGTCCGGAAAGCATTACCGAAAGAAAAGAACGCGAAAAAAAGGAACGCCGCCTAAAAATTGAGGAAAATGCCCGATTGGACCCCACTGTACAGTATCTTCTCGAACAATTTGATGGCAAAATAGAAAAAGTGATGATTTCCGATTACCCTTCATAAAATTTTTTACGATGACCTTTACCAATTTTAAATCCAGCGAAATTCACTGTAAGATCGTTTATGTCGGCCCTCGTGGCGCCGGTAAAACTGAAAATTTTTTAAGTATTTTAAAGTCCTTAAATAAAGAGCACCTCGTTCCTATCATCCCCTATCAAGCACATGAACAGGGAAAAACTCATAAACCACTCCTAGAACACTTACCTGTAGAGCTCGGAGAACACTTGGGTTACAAAGTCAGCGCTAATTTATATGCCTTTTCTCCCTACCTATGGTCCCAAGAAATCGTCCGCGATATTGCGCTAAAGGGTATAGATGGTTTTGTCTTTGTGGCGGATTCTGATCCGAGCGCTCTTGTAGCCAATATAGAAACGCTAAGGGATTTTCGCGCGACGCTGACTCACATGGGCATCAATTCCTATGAGATTCCCCAGGTGATTCAGTACAATAAACGGGATCTGCCGGTTGTATCTCCCCTAGATTTGATGCGTGATGTCTTAGGAAGTGCTTCATTTCCTGATCAAAAAGCAACCGCGACTCAGGACACCGGAACGCTCGAAACACTTCGGAGCGTGTCAACACAAATTATTGATCGATTACTTGCCACTCTTTAGGGGGAAATATGGGATTTTTGCCGCGTTGCCGAACTGACCTCGTCTATCTGATCGCTTATTATATGAATGACAAAGGCATTGTGACTATTTTACGGACGAATTCGTATCCGCTTGGGATCAAAATGATTCCCGCACCGCTTATCAACATGGAAACCCAAATTATATCCTTCTTGCAAAACAATGCCGCCACGCCCTTAAAAAATGAAGATATTTTTGTCTATGGCGAATTTTTTGAACCCTCTAAAGATACTTATGCACAAAGCGCGACATTTTATTTGGCTAAATGCCACCAACCTTTAAAGTGGCATGATGATAGCTACTTTGCTGAAAATTTTATGACTGCCATCAAAAATGCGCCTGCAACACGGGAAAGAGCGACATACTTAAAGGCCTTTCAAATTATAGGTGGCATGCACGCAGAAATCTTCAAAGCTGTCGAAGATGTCTTTGCTCCTCCCAAAGCCTAACACATGCATAAATATTCTCTCTTAAGACAGGCACAATTTCGCAACTTTTTGAGCCTTCGTTTGCTCAGCACCTTTGCCGCACAAATGCAGTCAGTTGCCGTTGCGTGGCAGGTTTATGAGCAAACGAGTAGACCAATTGATTTAGGTTATGTCGGGCTCGCGATTTTTATACCGTTTTTCATTACGTCTTTTTTTTCCGGTGATTTTGTTGATCGAAAAAATCGTCTAAAAGTTCTGGGCTTTTGTCAAATCGCTTTAGGCATTGCAAGTGCGGCGCTACTTATATTAAGCATGTTTTTTTCTCAGCATATTTGGCTGATTTTTTTAATTCTTGCTTTTGTTGGTTTTACGCGGGCGTTTATGGGTCCCGCAGGATCGTCTGTTCTACCCAATATAGTCCCCAAAGATCAGCTTATGAGTGCCATTGCCTGGAACAGCACAACCTGGCAATTAGGGACAGTGTTAGGACCCGCGTTAGGAGGATTTCTCTTCCATCTTGTGGGAAAATCAACCGTTTATGGGGTGTGTTGCCTATTTTTTAGCGGAGCCTTTTTTCTCTCAACAAAAATCGACTTTCCGTTTATCTTGCCCACGAGCACTCTAAAGTTTTGGCAAAGGCTTAGCCTTGGCCTGAAGTTTACCTGGCAAACAAAAATTATTTTGGCGGCAATTTCCCTAGATTTATTTGCCGTTCTCCTCGGCGGGGCGGTTGCGCTACTCCCTGTATTTACTAAAGATATTTTACATACTGGCCCTGAAGGACTGGGGATACTGCGCAGTGCAGCTCCCCTGGGTGCCATGGTCATGGCCCTCTATTTTTCGCAGCGACCCCTGAAAAAACGCGTAGGTAAAATTATGTTGGGAAGTGTATTTCTTTTTGGCCTTGCAACAATTGTTTTTGGCATTTCTAAGCATTTTTGGTTATCATTCTCTGCGCTTGTGTTGCTTGGCATCACTGATATGGTGAGCGTCGTAGTCAGGCAAACTCTCATTCAACTCAAAACGCCGGATGATATGCGTGGACGAGTGTCTGCGGTTAGCCAAGTTTTTATTGGTGCTTCTAATGAACTCGGCGAATTTGAATCAGGACTTACGGCTCAGTGGTGGGGACCGGAGATAGCAACGGTTGTGGGTGGGTTAGGAACATGTTTTATTGTTTTATTATGGAGCGTATTATTTAAAGAATTGCGAAAAACAGACAGTTTTTAGAGGTCGATAGCTTAAAGAAAACACCCAACACAAGGGCTAAAAAAAAGACATTCTAAGGACTCCCTATATATTTTAGCAAACTTAGTTGTTAATAATTCTGGTTATATAAAAGGAAACTAATGATGAGCAAAGATTCTATCGCAAGCACCACGATTAGTGAACTCCCTTGGCTAAGAAAAAAAAGACCCTTGCGCATAGCCGTTGTCGGAGACATCATGCTTGACGAATATGTTGAAGGCACCGTCACGCGGATTTCTCCCGAAGCTCCCGTGCCAATTCATCATGTCCGGTCTAGCTACTATACCGTTGGCGGCGCTGCCAATGTCGCCCGAAATATTCGCCATTTGGGTGGTGAAGCCTTGCTATTTGGCGTATGTGGTCAAGATGAAGGTTACCGGACTTTGTGTCAAATCTTGGCAGACGATCAAATTGCGAGCCAGCATATCATCGCAAGTCTCCATCGTCCCACGGTGAAAAAATCGCGCATTGTCGCGAATCATCATCAAATTGTCCGCATAGACTGGGAAGACCGAACAGCGATAAGTGATGACGAGCAAAATCGACTTATTGCAAATTTAGAAGAAGTCCCCTTTGATGTATTAGTAATCAGTGATTATGCTAAAGGCACATTACCCCAGAGCTTTTTATCGCGCCTATTTAAACTGGGTGAAGAAAAAAAATGCCCTACGATTGTTGATCCCAAAGGCACTGATTTTATGCGGTATAAAAATGCGACTCTTATCACGCCCAATACCAAAGAAGCCTGTGAAGCCTTGGGGCTTAATATTGAAGAGACATGGGATCCAGAATTTTTAGGCAAATCCTTAATCAAGCGTTTTGATC
Source organism: Oligoflexia bacterium (assembly GCA_030432875.1). Lineage (GTDB taxonomy): Bacteria > Bdellovibrionota_B > Oligoflexia > Oligoflexales > JAGOVF01 > JAUILP01. The sequence continues at coordinate 8,050 of JAUILP010000071.1, forward strand.
TACCTCAAGTTCTCGTGACACTGGGGTCCAAAGGATTGGCATTGGTTTTTAATGATGAAAGGCCATCCCTTTTTCACCCCGCTGTCGCACGTGAGGTTTTTGATGTCACCGGTGCAGGGGATACTGTTGTCGCCGTAATCGCTCTAGCCCATGCCAGCCAATGTGATCCTGGCTACATGTTAAAACTCGCTAATGTCGCCGCAGGAATTGTTGTTGAAAAATGGGGGGCACAGCCTGTTTATCAGGAAGAGTTTTGCGAGGCCCTGAGTAAAGATAACGGTTCCATTCAAAGCGGCAAAAATAAAACTGCTACCAAAATAATAACGCGCGAAAAGGCTCGCCTTGTCGCACAAAACCTCAAGGCTCAAGGAAAAACCATCGCCTTCACTAACGGCTGCTTTGATCTAGTGCATGCGGGACACGTGCGCTATCTCGAAGAAGCCTCAGGGACAGCTGATGTTCTCTTTTTAGGCTTAAATAGCTCGGCGTCGGTGCGCCGAATCAAAGGGCCACATCGTCCAATCATTGATGAAGACGACCGAGCAAAGGTCCTTGCTGCCCTGGCCTTCATAGACTATGTCGTTATATTTGATGAAGAAACACCATTACAACTTATTGAAGAAATTATGCCTAACATTTTAGTTAAAGGCGAAGACTGGACAGAAGACAAAATAGTCGGGGCAAAAGAAGTTATCAAAAGCGGCGGGCAGGTGAAGCGCATGCCCTTAGTACCGGGAATTTCCACGACAGAGATTATTAGACGCATCAAATCCCAGGGATGAGAGGAAAGGCATCGGCACTTAATGAAAAAGCCATTTATTATGTGATTTTCATGCATATTTATGCTAATCAAGTCAATGTTTTTTTTATCGTTACAGATAAAATATTTTTAAGAGAATAATACTTATGCCAGCCATCAAAGCCCTTGACCGGTATCAAAAAATTGCGATTCTCATACTGGCTCTTGGTGAACAAGAAGGAGCCCAGATTTTAGCAAATTTAGGCGAGCAAGAAGTTATTCGAGTTGTTGCTGTGCTTAAAAATATGGCCGCGGTAAGCAAGGAACAAGCAGATGAAGTCTTAAAGGAATTTAAAAGCATTATTCTCAATAAATCTTCGGCTTCACCGCAGAATTTTGCCGAAAACATGCTTAAAAAAAGATTTGGCGCTCAGGAAGGTCTTCAGGATTATAACGAAATTTTTTTACCTGCCATTCAGGGAGTATCTGGTCAACTGCTCGCGCGAGTTACCTTAGCCGAAAAGCCCCAAGTCCTCGCCGTTATCGCGAGTTGCTGTGAAGACAAACAAGGAGCAGAGTTTATTAAATCCATCTCAGAAAAATTAAGAACTGAGATTATCATCAAAATGGCTAAGCTAAAAGCGCCCGATATGGAGGCCCTTGCTGAACTCAATCAGCAACTTGAGAAGCTTATCAATAAAGAGCAAATCTCCCCTTCACGCCATCTTGGCGGCACGGAAAAAGCTGCAAAATTACTTGCCGCACTGGGAAACGATACTATGGCACAAAATATTTTGAACGAGATCACTATGAGAGATACTAATCTTGCCAACAAAATTAAAGACCAAATGTTTACTTTTGATGATTTAAGTCGTTTAGAAGCAGCTTCCGTCATGGTTCTTTTTTTGAAAACTCAAAACCTATGGCCTCTAGCACTCATTGAAGCCAGCCCCACTTTAACGCAGCATATTTTGCAGGGGATATCTCAAGGGGCAAGAAAAAATCTTCAAGAAGAAATCGCTGATCGCCCCAAAAAGCGCCGGAGCGAGGTGGAAGAGGCTCGTCGCAAAATACTTGAAATTGCCAAAGAGCTGATCAAAGAGGGAAAAATCACGGTTAAAAATGACGAGGAATATGTTTAGACAGATCTCCTGTCATAAATTTTAGGTTCTTAAACTTCTTCTAAATCAATAAAACATAAACATTAGGGTTATCAGAATTTTGATTTTCGCTTTTATTCCTTAAAAACTAAACAACAATTCACTCATTTGTACTAGATACTTGTACCTGAGACATGGATTCCACCATTTTTTCATTTTTCATGGAGAAAAATGAATTATGAACTTCTCTGCCGACGATATTGAGATTAAATTGAAAAATATCGATAAATTCATGAAGCCCATTATTGACCACCTGATCAATATTCCCATCCTTGATTATTTCATATAATTTATTTAATTCATATTCTGCGGATGTTTTTTCAGAAAAATCGCTCACTATAAATTTTAGCGATTTTTTGGCCGTATTAATGCAATAATTGAGGGACCTTGGGAAATAATCATCAAAAATTAAAAAATCAGCAACATTCTTGTGATAGATCCGGTGAAATCTTTTCCTATACATTTCAAAGGCGCTCGTAGATTTAAGCAAGGCTCCCCAGAGTATGGCATCAAATGGTGTATCAACATCCTCTACTGCGGGTAGCAACATAAAATACCTGACATCCAAGATCCTCGCGGTTTTATCCGCGCGCTCCATCACCCTTCCCAGTCTTGCAAAATGCCATCCTTCACTATGAGACATCGTTGTTTCCATTAAGCCAACGAATAAATGCCCAGCATTCTTAACATTGGTATAAAAACCATGTAAATCATCTATTTTTTTCTGGCGGCTATGTTTTTTTAGATCAAGATATACATGGTTAAGGTGCTCCCACATTTCTGAAGAAATCGTATCCCTTACCATTCGTGCATTTTCTCTGGCGGCATTCAAGCAAGAAACAATTGAATTAGGATTTTCTTTATCAAAAGTTAAAAAGCGAATAACATTGTCTTCAGTCGCAGCATCATAGCGGTTGAAAAAGTCTTTTTCATCTCCAGAAGTTGTAACGAGCGGTTCCCACTGCCTTGCTAGGACTTCCTCAGGATAATCTAGCATGAGATGCAAATTCACGTGAATAAAACGCGCAACATTTTCAGCGCGCTCCACATACCTACTTAACCAATATAACGATTCAGCAACTCTACTTAGCATGTTCACCACCATTACCGTTTTCCGAAAGAATCCATGTATCTTTACTTCCACCACCTTGAGAGGAATTGACCACTAACGAACCGGCTTTTAACGCAACCCTCGTGAGCCCACCCGGAATAACATTTATGTCTTCACCATATAAAACATATGGCCTTAAATCGACGTGTCGCCCAACAAAATTTTTTCCGCAGATAACAGGAGCTCTCGAAAGGTTGATTGTAGGTTGCGCGATGTAATCACGCGGCTTTTCTTTAATTAATTCCGCGAAGCTGGCTCGTTCTTTTTGAGTGGACATCGGACCAATAAGCATACCGTAGCCCCCGGACATATTTACAGACTTCACGACCAATTTATCCAAATTGCTTAAAACATGATCTAGTGATTTTTTGTCAGAACAAAGATAGGTTGGCAATATGGGCAAAATTGGATCTTCACCAAGATAGTATTTAATTATTTGCGGAGTATAGGCATATACAGCCTTATCATCGGCAACACCTGTTCCAATAGCATTGGCCAAAACTACGTTGCCCTTGCGATAAGCTTTCATGATGCCCGGAATGCCGAGCAAAGAGGTGGGATTAAATTCTTCAGGGTCTAAAAAATCATCGTCAATGCGGCGATATATAACATCGACCGTTTCAAAACCTTTTGTTGTCTTCATTTTTACTGTATCGTTCAATACAACTAGGTCGCGCCCTTCTACGAGCTGAATACCCATTTGCTGAGCCAAAAAAGAATGCTCATAATAAGCCGAATTATAAATGCCAGGAGTGAGGACGACAACTACGGGATTTTCTTTTTTACTTAAAAATTGCAGCGCTGCAAGTAAGCGATCCGGATAGACATTGATCGGCCTAACATTCATGGTTTTAAATGCTTTGGGAAATGTTTTTTTAAGAACAGCTCTGTTTTCTAACATATAAGATACGCCGGAAGGGCAGCGAAGATTATCTTCTAATACAAAAAAATCACCTTTTTCATCACGAATGAGATCAGAGCCGGAAATATGTATCCAAATACCTTTGGGTGGATTTAGGTTGATAGCTTGTTTCCTAAAGGAATCAGCTCCTGATACCAGTTCTTCAGGAATAATTTTATCCCTAAATATTTTCCTTGAGTTATAGACATCATTTACAAACAAATTTAAAGCTTCGATTCTTTGCTTAAGACCTTTTTCAATTCTTTCCCACTCTTTGGCTTGCACAATGCGGGGAATAATATCAAAAGGGAAAATCTTTTCTTCACCCTCGTTATCGCCATAAACATTGAATGTAATACCAGACTGCAAAAGCGCAAGCTCTGCTGCTTTTTGCCTTTTTAACAAATCATTTATCGGTAATTCATTAATAGCATTAACAATTGGAGCAGCTCCGTTCCGGGGCTGTCCATCCGCAGCAAATACCTCATCAAAAAACCCTTCAGTCTTGTATGAGTCAAACTTCAAATTCATCACCACCTATGCTAAAGTTAAAAATTGTGTTGAGCTGAAATCTTAGCAAACTATGATGCATAGTTCAAATCGATATAAGCTTGCATATACATCTCTTTTTTCCTATACATAATGAGAGGGAAAGCAAGGCGCTAATAATGCAATTAACTAACATAAATAGGACAAGCATATTTTGGGCAAAATCGATCTCAATCAATTGATAAATGAATCTTACAGTTTATACCGTGATGTATCGTTAGGAACTCTTCCAAATTACATCCCGGAACTTGCAAATGCTAATCCTAATCATTTTGCCATTTCGGTAACTACATTAGATGGAAAAACCCTCTCAGTGGGGGAATCTGATCATAAATTTACGATTCAATCAATTTCAAAGCCATTTGTGTTTAGCTTGGCATTAGATACGCATGGTATGGAAAAAGTACGCGCTCGTGTTGATGTTGAGCCTACGGGAGATCCGTTTCATTCCGTAATTCGTTTGGATGCCGAATCTAAAAGGCCATATAACCCCCTTGTGAATACTGGGGCCATTGCGATGACGGATTTAATTGAAGCACAAACGTCAAAAATTAGAGAAGAAAAGTTGCTCTATTTTTTAGAAACCTTTGCGGGTAGACCTTTAAAAATAAATGAGAAAATTTATCATTCAGAACAATCAACAGGCCACAGAAATAGAGCTATCGCTTATTTAATGCTGCATTTTAAGATGATTGGGCCTAACTTGGATGAAACTTTGGATTTATACTTCAAGCAATGTTCCATTGATGTTAACACAAAAGACTTGTCTGTAATGGCCAGCACATTTGCCAATAATGGCATTAATCCTATAACAAAGAAAAAGGCAATGAAGGCAGAATTTGTCAAGCATGTTCTCACCATTATGTTTACCTGTGGACTTTACACCGATGCGGGAGAATGGGCTTTTGATGTTGGTTTCCCCGCCAAAAGTGGGGTATCAGGTGGTATTTTGGGCGTTATTCCTGGCGTGATGGGCATCGGTATTTATTCGCCCTTGCTGGACAGCCATGGCAATAGTATTCGCGCAAGAAAAGTTTGCGAGCACTTATCAAAAAAGCTAGGCCTACATATATTTGACCAAAGTAATTTATGTAGTTAATTCTGTTACCTTTACTTCCACAGATAATAATTCTCTACCACCACCTTTAAATATAGTACCAGAAGTGGGGGTCGCATCGCGATAGTTTCTGCCACATGCTACTCTAATGTGATCTTGATTAGTAGCACAGCCATTTGTGGGATCAAAGCCTCGCCAACCAATATAGGGTAAGTAGACTTCTGCCCAAGCATGAGAAGCATCAGCTTGCTCCTTATTCTCATAATTAGAGCCTGTATGGAGATAACCGACACGGTACCGTGATGGAATATTCAATAGACGGGTGATACAAATAAATAGGTTTGCAAAATCCTGACACACCCCCTTGCGATTTGTATAGACATCGAAAGGAGAGGTTTCTAAAGTTGTCGATCCACTAACATAGTTAAAATCCTCAAAAATACGCCTGTTAAGATCATTTAAGGTTTCAATAAGGTTATAATCATTTCTTTCGACAAAGCTCATCGCAAAATCGGTAAGTTCTCGCAACTGAGTTTCGGGGAGTTCGGGAGGAAGCAAATAAGGTGACATCATTTGCCTTTGCCACGGCATCCAAAATAAGGGGATCGATACCTGGCGTTTATTAGAACTAAAATCATCTAAGGGCCTTTCATAAATTTTAATTTCGCTTTCGCTTGCAAATTCAAGACTGAGATAAGGATTTTCTAACGTTAAATGCATCGATTGATTGCCAAAAACATCTTCAAACTCAAGACGCTCACCGGCCACCGAAATATTAAGGGTTGATTTAACAATTTCTTGTATCTGATCTTCAACTGGTTGTAAGCGTAGCACATGGCTGCTGCGTTTTACCTCTTTATCGTAAACATATTTCGTGACATGCCTTACGTTATATTTACGAAAAGTCAAAGGCCTGCCATCAGCACCCTTAATGATAGATTTAACATTGACGACCTGAGGCCCGCTTTGTGCTTGTGCAATAGTAGTGGCACTAAATGGAAGAGATTTACTTTCAATAATATTCATCTTAAAGCCGCCCTCACCCTTTACATTTGATTGGGAAATACCCACCAAACGATCATTTTCGCTAGACCACTGGACAGCCCCTTGCCTAAGCATTAAAGTTTGCCCTGGATTCATGGTTGACCAATTGCTTTGGCCAAAGTGACAGGTAGTTACCACAAACATGGTCCTATAGCTATCAGAAGGATCGTCAAGCTCAAAGCGAACATCTGAGGCACTAAACACGATGTCGTCATTGGGCGGCAATATTCTTGCATAACTCAGGGTTGCATTAGATGTTTCCCCGTGAAATATAGCTACCTGCCGACCATCCGAAACTACAAAATCTGCGGTACCAAGTTTATTTAATTCTTGAAACCAATGGTGAATTGTTGCTGAAGGAATTTCTGAGAGCATTTTTTTTCCACTATTAAATACATTCGCAAGAAAAATGCAAAAAGCTAATTCTGAATCGGTGTTTCCTAGTGGTTCGAGAAACCTAGATTTGTCTTTTTCCAGGATATTGGTAAGAGCTTTTTTATCTAACTCACCATTGTGTAAAAAAAGCCAATCTCTCCCGCCAAAGCTCCGGCAAAAAGGCTGCGAGCTTTGTTGAGTGTATCTTCGAAGCTCTCCTTTCACCTTGCAAATAAATGTCGTCGAACGAAAATTATTCCAACTACTCAAAGCGGTAGCTAACTCATTAGCTTCTTTGGAGGAAGAATCTTTTAAAATTGAAGCCCCAGCTTCATCGTTCGGATACCAACCGAACCCCCAGCCTGAATTATTTGAACCATCACTTGGGCTTCTCAGGTGAATGGAAGGAGAACTCATACAGTCAAAACTTATGGCTAAAAATTCACTCACACATTTCCCTTTTGTTAATTAATATTGTCTATTAAATGCCTTGATCAATCATTAAAATAAGATGCGACACAGAGTAGCAGCGCATCACCCAATATCTAATCGGTTTCTATTATGCGCATTTCATGGTAGATTGTTTTTTTTACAAACACATGATAGGTATTATTATATGGGAATTTTAGTCGGACTCCAACATATTACGCGATATAAGTATGATCGCCTTATTAATCTCGGCCCACAAGTTATTAGATTAAAACCTGCCCCACATTGCAAAACGAAGATATGTTCCTATTCTTTTAAGTTAATGCCAAGCAATCACTTTTTAAATTGGCAACAGGACCCTTTTGGAAACTATCTTGCTCGCGCTGTTTTTCCGGAAAAAGTAAAAAGCCTAGAAGTGATCGTTGATCTTGTTGCCGATTACCGGATATTTAACCCGTTTGATTTTTTTTTGGAGGATTCTGCAAAATTATTTCCACTTGTATACGAACCATGCCTTAAAAAGGAACTCGCTCCCTACCTGGAACTTGCCGACTCAAGTCCCGAATTAGATGCCTATGTTGAAGCGATTTGCCCAGTTAAGGCCGTGGACCTGTTAAATTTTTTGGTCGAAATCAATCAACGTTTACATCAAAAGCTAAAATACGTTATTAGATTGGAACCTGGGGTACAGTCCTGTCAATACACTTTGAGAGAAGAGAGTGGTTCATGTCGCGATATGGCCTGGCTCTTCTGCCAAATACTCAGACGCATTGGACTCGCCTCTCGCTTTAGCTCTGGCTATTTAATCCAACTTACTCCCGATGTTAAATCTCTCGATGGCCCGACAGGAACCGATCATGACTTTACCGATCTTCATGCTTGGACTGAGGTATATTTACCAGGTGCGGGTTGGGTCGGTTTTGATCCAACTTCTGGTTTACTGGCAGGCGAGGGTCATATTCCTCTTTGCTGTACACCAAATCCCAGCAGCGCCGCTCCGATTACCGGTATACTCGATGAATGCGAATCTGAGCTAGAACACGTCATGACTGTGCAACGAATTGATGAAACCCGAAGAATTACCAAACCCTATAGCTTGGAAGATTGGATAGAAATAAACACAGTCGGCAGAAAAATTGACAAAAAGCTCATGGAAAATGATGTCAGGTTAACAATGGGCGGAGAACCGACTTTTGTTGCGGAAGATGACAGGGAATCCCCAGAATGGAATGTAGACGCCCTTGGAGAAGAGAAGAGAAGGCGTGCGGCAAAATTGCTCCATCGTCTCAAAGATAAATTTTCCCCTAAAGGGTTATTACTTTTTAGTCAGGGAAAATGGTACCCAGGTGAACTCCTACCAAGGTGGTCTTTTAATTGCTACTGGAGAAAAGATAATGAACCCATGTGTGAATTTCTTTCATCTCGCAATGAGGATGAAAATAGTTCTTCCTACAAATTAAGCGATGCTCTAGATTTTCTCACCTGTTTGACTAAATACCTTGGCGTATCTGACAAGTCAATATTACCTGCCCGGGAAGACGCGACCTACTACCTATGGAAAGAAGGAAAAATTCCCATAGAAGGAGAAATACTTAAGGCAGATCTTTTTGAAAAAAGTGAACGTAAACGACTTCAGGATCTTTTGGATAAAGGTCTACACCATCCCGTCGGTTATGTTCTCCCTCTTCAGTTTTCTGAAAAATTTGAAAAATGGATTTCTAATTACTGGAAATTTAGGAATAATCACTTAATCCTTTCACCCGGAGATTCTCCCATTGGCCTGAGGCTGCCCTTAGGATCATTACCTAATGTTAACATTGAAAGCACCCCAGAAAGAAGCCCATTTGCTATGAAGCAAGATCTTGCTTCGTTTGCGAAGATCAAGCAACTGAGCAAAAAACGCTTTTCTTCTATAATTTCTCCTGATGATCACTATAAAAATGACCCTAACGGCATGGTGAAAACGAGTTTATGCGTTGAAATCCGAAACAGTAAACTTTATGTTTTTTTACCTCCGGTCCCCCTGATCGAACATTTTCTTGATCTCATTTGCTCCGTTGAACATGCGGCTAAAGAAATGGGATTTCATATTGTTCTAGAGGGCTATTCTCCCCCTAATGATCTAAGAATAAGCAATTTTAAAATCACCCCTGATCCTGGTGTCATAGAAGTCAATATTCAACCCTCAAAGAATTGGGACGAGCTCGTCTCTATTACCGAGACTATTTATGAGGAGGCAAGATTTCTTAAATTATCAACGGAAAAATTTCTTATCAATGGGCAAAGAGTGGGAACGGGAGGTGGCAATCACATCGTAGTTGGTGGAGAATCGCCAGAAGATAGTCCTTTTTTAAGGCGTCCCGATTTACTCAAGAGCCTCATCACATTTTGGCAGAATCATCCCAGCCTTTCCTATCTCTTTTCGTCTGCCTTTATCGGGCCAACGAGTCAATCACCTAGAATAGATGAAGCCAGACAAGACTCTTTGTATGAACTCGAAGTTGCGCTAAAAAGAACACCTTTATCAAAATCCGAGACGGCGCCTTTTTGGCTCATAGACAGACTCTTTAGAAATACCTTAATAGATGTTGTGGGCAATACCCACCGTGCTGAATTTTGCATTGACAAACTCTATAATCCAGAAGGACAAACAGGGCGATTAGGCCTCGTTGAGCTTAGAAATTTTGAGATGCCACCACACCCTAAAATGAGTGCTGTTCAATCGCTACTCATAAGGGCTTGTATCGCTTGTTTTTGGGAAGTACCCTATAACGAAAATTTAATCCGTTGGGGCACTCTTTTACATGATAAATTTATGCTCCCTCATTATGTTCATTCTGATTTTTTAGACGTCGTCAAATGGTTAAATAATCATGCCTATGAATTGCAGGCCGAATGGTTTGAGCCATTTTTCGAATTTCGCTTTCCTTTAATTGGAAAAACATCTGTCGTTGGCATAGATATTGAGCTACGTAATGCTCTTGAGCCCTGGCATGTGTTGGGTGAGGAATCCTATCAGGGATCCGTCAGTAGATCGGTCGACTCCTCTGTGGAACGAATTCAAATTAAAGTATCCGGAGATATTAAAAAACACCAAATATTTACCTGCAATCAGGTGCAAATACCTCTTTGTGAAACGAGTCAAAGAGGAGAATTTGTGGCGGGAATTCGCTTTAAAGCTTGGTCTCCTCCCTCGAGTCTCCATCCTACCATACCTATTCAGTCCCCATTAATTTTTGATGTGGTTGACACTCAAAATGAAAGATCTTTGGGAGGTTGCACCTACTACGCCTCTCATCCTGGAGGAAGAAATTTCGAGACAATTCCCGTAAATGAAAATGAAGCCGAAGGTAGAAGACTTGCTCGTTTTGACGAAAATGGGCATACTTCAGGCAAAATGTTGCGCAAATCCTATATGAAAAATCAAGATTTTCCATCTACCCTAGATTTGCGCCTTTTTGATGAACTTAAGACGTGTTAAACATGTTTTACTTCAGCCCGGGCTCAGGTACATATCGTCTTTATGGAGAAGGTTTTTGGAGCTAAATTATAAACATTTATTTTATTTTTTCACTATCTGCGTCGAAGGCTCAATAGTCCAGGCTTCACGAAAATTGCATATAACACAGCCAACATTGAGCGGGCAATTAAAACAATTTGAAGACTATCTTGGTGTCAAATTATTCGATCGCAAGACAAGAAAATTAGTTTTAAATGAAAAGGGCAAAGCCGTCTATGAACATGCGAGAAGAATATTCAAATTAGGCGAGGAATTAATCAGAAGTGCTCGGACCCCGCACGTCCCTCTTGTGAGTATTGTAAAAATTGGCATAATCCCCTCACTTTCTCGATTTCTTGTTTATGACTTTCTTGTTCCTCTATTAGCTGATAGCAATATCGCGGTGACAGTCATTGAGGATACCCTATCCGTTTTAATTAAAAAACTAAATTCAGGCACCATTGACCTCGTACTCAGCGATGTACCGTCTCCAGAAATTGGCTCAAAGATGAAAAGCAGCCTTCTGAGAGTCCGCGATTTCGTTGCTGTCGCAAATAGAAAAATGTCTCATGTTAAGAAAAATTTTCCGGCCTCGCTTGAGGGTATTCCTTTTGTAACCTTTACCGATCATAGTCAGTTACGTACGGAAATAAATAATTTTTTTGAAAAAAATAGAATTACTCCGGCGATTGTCGGGGAGTTTGATGACGTAACACTATTGAAATTGATCGTTGAACGTGGAAGATGTATTACGATATTACCTGTAAACACGGTCAGAGAATCTGTGGATGCGGGTAAACTTATAGAATTGGGAAAAATCAAATCTTTACAATCTAATGTGTGGGCCATAACAGGAAAAAAAGCTTTAATTAATGACG
>JAUILP010000072.1 GCA_030432875.1 Oligoflexia bacterium
TATGTGGCCCAATTCTATAATCCATAATCCAGATATAATAATACAACCACTAGCTGAAAGCCACCCGCCTGAAAGGCGGGGGTTTAAACCTTTAGAACGGACGAATTAATCGAGAGTCATCACAAGCTACAGAATTAAGTAATTTTGATTTGATGCTCCCTATTAACGTTAGTGCAAATAATATAACAGTTGTCGATCCAGATTCAGGGGAATTGAAAGAAATAGGTAGCGATGTAGGTTGCGAAGCCTCTCTCATGTTGTTGGTTTATGATAGAAGTAAGCTTGCTGCGATCCCCGTGGAAAAAACAACTCAAGAAAAATTTCCAAGTGAAGCAACAGAGTTTCAAAAGAACATATTCGAGGAACTTTTTGCAAATAATAGTCCTGTCCTCATCAAAACATTCTTTTGGCCATTTTCTCCTGACTCAGGTTGGGGAAAAAAATCAAATTTTACTTTGACTCAAGAAGCGATTCATCAAAAAATCCAATCTTTCAATTTGCATAGTATTTCCTATAAAACTTTAGAAGAACTAAAAAACGGAAATACTTATTATAGAACTGAAGTTGATTATTCCTATTCTAATGTAAATGGAATAACCACTCAGGATACTCATCTAGGTTGGTTTACAGGACGCGACAAAAATTAGGATTCGATTTTACCCAAAATACACATGAAGATATGTAGCCCCATTGATTTTCTTAAGATTTTGATCTCATACGGGCCTTTCTTTATCAATGGCGCTATCTATCATCAAGCTCAAAAACATTGTTCAATGTATGAGAAAAGAATTTAAAGTGGCAAGGTGAAAATCTGTTGTAATTATTCCTACCAACTTTCATATGGCAGTTGATGCATTTAGTGCTACTCCTTTAAATTGGGGAGAACAAGGCGCGAGGATGGGGGAAAAGCGGAGTTTACATTAGGGTAAATGAGCATTTTTCCTGGGCGAGCAATACAGTTATCGCCAATTTAACGGAGTAATATTAGTTTACCGATTTATTTTGACCTAACGGGTGGGCGGGTTCGATGACCGTAAAATTACCCGATACCTTATTACATACCTATAGATCTATAACATAACCCTTCCGACAAGGCTAATGACCAAGATTCCCCTCCGATTTTTTTGGGGGAGAGGAAGAACACTTGATGAATATCTCGTATTTTTAATTAAAACCACAGAAGATTTTAGCCACAAGCGAATAGGTTTCACACCTGGTGATGAAGGAAACTTAACCCCTAACATTTATTCAGGAATAAAACCCTCATTTACGTAATTATTGAAAGTAAATATTTGCCGTAGCATCACCACCATAGTTTCTGAGATTAAACTCAACTTCATAGTATCCAGCAGGAAACTGATCTGGATAAAACCCAAGCGATCCCGAGCCAAAATTAAGTAATAAATCCGTAAATAAAGGACGACCTTCTAAATTTTTAATTGTGATGGTAAATTGATCATCAATATTTTCCCAGATCATTTTAGTAATATTATTCCCGAAATACATGATACCTTTGCTTTCGATCCTGTAAGCTTCCGTGTAAACCGATGGATCACCACCGGGGTAGCAGCAAATCTGGATTCTTGCTCCCCAGCTCGCAGAATTTGTGCCTCTACAATTTTCAGGATCACCCAGAAACAGGCTATTCCTGCTAGGCAAAGGAGTAAGAGCCTTAGATTCTACATTTGAAATATCCAACGCACCCGTTTTATAAACCCTAGAAACAAAGGACGAAACACCTCCGGCAATGGTCAGAAACTCTGTTTTAAGATCAACGAAACCTGTATTGTAAGGATTATTTTGCAATTCGACCTCGATAACATAGTCTCCAGAATCAAGCTCAACGTGCGCCTGCTGATACTCAGGTCCTTTAGTCATATCAGGACGATGATTCAAGTCATAGTGCATGCGAATTTTTACATCTTTTTCATATCTACTCACTGGTGAAAATAATATCAAGTTGACTATATCATCACCCATCACTGATAGAGTCAAAGTTGTTTTTTGAGGAATATTAAATTGGCAGGTATATTTATATGTACCACCATCACGATTCACACTAAGATTTAATCCCCAAAGTCCGCCATTTTGTTCAGCTATCACATCATTGGGATTATTATTTTTATACCAGCAACTTGCATAAAGAGGCGTAAGGAACGCGCCAAAGACTATAGAACTCAGTAACGCTTTAAATAAAAATTTCATATTTATTTCCAGTAGATAAGATTGTTTTTGCCCCAAGCCACTTAGGTATTTAGAATCCTGCCAATTTCGTCTATACTCATACACTTTTTTAACATAGTTTACAAGCTTAAAAACCATTAATCTGATAAGCTCTTTTGCCTAAGGGGGCATAATCATAACTCTTAGCTGCAACTGCCTCCTGAAACTGTTATGATGAGGTTTTGGCGAAAGATAACCAATAAATATAGGCGAATACAATGATTTCGGTTAAAGAAACCCCCCCTCGACATTTTATTACCCCTCAGGGATTTGCCAAACTTAGAGAGGAATATGAGAAACTTTCCTTAGATGAGCGCCCCAAACTCTTAGAAGTCATCGCCTGGGCAGCCGCTAACGGGGACCGCAGCGAAAATGCTGACTATATTTACGGAAAAAAGAGACTGCGCGAAATTGATCGTCGCCTTGGTTTTCTAAAAAAGCGCATCGATGCCGCAACCATCGTTGATCCGGCAAGCGTGAAATCAACCGACATCAAATTTGGCGCGACCGTCACTGTGACCACCGAAAATGGCGACATAAAAACCTACTGCCTTGTTGGTGAAGACGAAATAGACGTTGCCCTGGGGAAGATATCCCTGGCCTCACCCATTGGCAAAGCCCTACTCAGTAAAGTTGTTGGCGATGAAGTGATTATCCACCGCCCCAAGGATGTGCTCATCCTCACCGTAGAAAAGATTGAATATATTGAAATAAAATAAAAAAGAAGCTATGAGAGCATTGATTCGTAACACTAGTTTTTGAGGTTTTTTGTGCCCTTACTTTGGAGTTCCCATAACACCGCCAAGATTTTTAATGGCAAGGCGCTGTTTCATAATATCAATCTGTCCATCAGCGACCGCGAAAGAATTGGACTTATAGGCCCAAATGGTGCCGGAAAATCAACTTTACTCAAAATCATCGCAGGCAGAGAACAACCTGATGAAGGGACTTGTTCCTCCCAAAAAGGTTTAAAAATATCTTACCTGGATCAAAGCCCTCATTTTACCGGAACAGCCACAGTCCTCGGGGTTTTAGAAAAAAGGTTAGCAGAAGATGGCGTCCAAGGATTTGATGGACTCGGCGAAGCCAAAGTCTTACTTGGCCGCTTTGGCTTTGATCATCCAGAAGCTTTAGTGAACTCTCTGTCAGGTGGCTGGACAAAACGCCTTGCCATCGCTGAGTCTCTTGTTGTGAAACCTGATCTTCTTCTCCTTGATGAGCCTACAAACCATCTTGACGTCGAAGGCATACTTCTGCTTGAAGAAATCATTAAAACGCTAGAAATGTCTGTCGTTGTTATCAGCCATGATAGATATTTTTTACAAAACACGGCAACCCGCATGGTCGAGGTCAATCGCCTTTTTGCCCAGGGTATACTCGACGTTAAGGGCAATTATACGGATTTCCTCATACAAAAAGATGAATACTTATCTTCAGCGGCACAGCAGGAAGCAAGCCTTGCCAATAAAGTTCGCCGCGAAATCGCCTGGCTCCGCAGCGGCGTTAAGGCACGCACCACCAAATCCCAGGCACGCATCAACCAAGCCCAGGATCTTATCAAAGACCTTGGCGAACGCAAGGAGCGAGCCCAAACAGGTGAAACGCAGATTGTGTTTAGCTCTTCAGGGCGAAAAACAAAACAGCTGATCAGTGCCAGTAAAATATCAAAAACCTTTGGACCGAAAAAACTTTTTGCAAATCTCAGTTTTGTACTCTGCAATGGCCAGCGTCTCGGACTCATTGGGGCTAATGGCTGCGGCAAAAGCACACTTCTCAATATGCTCGCAAAGAAAATCACGCCTGATACTGGGGAAGTCACCTATGCTGAAAATTTAAGGGTTGTCTATTTTGATCAATTACGCCAGCAGTTAGATCCCAACTTGACGATTAAAAAAGTTTTGGCTCCGTTCGGAGATTCCGTGAACATTAACGGCACACTCATTCATATTGCCAGCTACGCGGCCCGGTACCAGTTTCGTCCTCAGCAGTTAGACACTCCCATTCATAAGCTTTCTGGCGGGGAACAAGCCCGTCTCCTGCTGGCGCGCCTCATCCTAGAACCCGCTGATGTTCTCCTCCTCGACGAACCCACAAACGACCTAGATATTGATTCTTTAGAATCCTTAGAGGAAAGCCTCATTGATTTTCCCGGAGCCGTCGTTCTCATTAGTCATGATCGTTTTCTCTTAGACCGAGTGTCCACCCATATGCTGGGATTTGACGGCGATGGGCGTGCTCATCTTTACGCCGATTTTGCGCAGTGGCAAGAACATCAAAAAAGCAAAAATAACAGCCCAACTCCTAAATCAAGCACTAAGGAAAAAGACAGAGAGAATCCCCCCCCACGTGCGCAAGAAAAACAGAAACGCCTCAGCTATATGGAGCAGCGCGAGTGGGATAGCATCGAGCCTCAAATCATAGAAGCGGAAGAGCGCGCCGAAGCCTGCCGCGAGGCTATGGAAAACCCAGAAATAAGCACTAGTCCACAAAAGCTCCTGGAAGCCAGCCAAGCCTTGGCCCAGACTGAGCAAGAAATTGAACAGCTCTACAAACGCTGGGCGGAATTAGAGGGAAAAATTAAATAAAGGGTAACGATCCTGACATAGGGGAACCGGCCACGACTTGATAATAAAAACACATTCCCCCTAAAAATAATTCTGGCTCCCAAATGTTTGTCAATGCTTCCCAAGGTAAATTCAGAGGTCAGGCTGACTTTTCTTGTTTTTCACTTGAATTTAAATTCGACTGCGGCAGGTATTTTAAAAGTATATCTATCAGATGTTGTTTACCAATCGGCTTACTCAAATAGTCATTCATGCCACACGCAAGACATTTTTCACGGTCACCTTTTAGGGCATTTGCCGTTAACGCAACAATAGGAATGGGATTTTCCCCGTCAGAGTGAGACTTTTCAATAGCCCGAATATGCCGCGTTGCATCATAGCCATCCATTTCTGGCATTTGACAGTCCATGAGAATAAGATCGAAGTCGACGCTTTTAAAGCTTTCAATTGCTTCGATGCCATTGCTCGCAACAAGAGATTTGCACCCCAGCTTTTCAAGTAATTTTTGTACTACCATTTGATTTATTTGATTGTCTTCAACCACAAGTACCCGGCCAGAAAACATTTTTGCATTTGTGTTAATTTTTCTCTTTGTCTCCGCAATTCCCGAAAGCTTAGCCCCTTTAACAAAAGGCAAGGTGAATTCAAACGTGGTTCCCTTACCTGGCGTGCTGCGAAGGCGGATTTTTCCGTTCATCATGCTCACTAATTTGCTGGTAATCGATAAGCCAAGTCCGGTTCCTCCAAATTTTCTAACGGTTGAGACATCTCCTTGAGTAAAGGCATCAAAAATCCGATCAATATGTTCTTTTTCTATACCAACACCAGTATCATGAACGGCGAACTTGATATTTAGTTTTTTTCTGTTTTCTTTGACTTTACTCACAACAAAGCTAATCGTTCCTTGTTCCGTAAATTTGACCGCATTGCCTATGAGATTGTAAAGAACTTGTCCAAGTCGCACGGGATCTCCAACAATCAGATTGTCGAGATCAGGAAAGCTATGCGTCAAATTAATTTGGCGATTAATTTTAACAAATTCAAAAGTCCGCAAAATGTCCAAGCAGCTTGTATTAAGATCAAATTCAGTGGTTTCTAAAACCATTTTTCCCGCTTCTATTTTTGAAAAATCTAAAACATCATTGATAATAGACAGTAAACTTTTTGTAGAGGTGACAATGGCTTCACCAAAATTTTTTTGATCAGGATTAAGGTCGGTATCCATGAGAATTTGGGTCATACCGATAATGCCATTAAGAGGGGTGCGAATCTCATGGCTCATATTAGCCAGAAAAGCAGATTTAGCCTTGTTAGCAGAAACTTCAGCTTTCCGGGCCTCAATAAGCTGGCTTTCAAACTCTTTTTGCTGCGTAATATCAAATCTAATTGAAATGATTTCATTTATTTTGCCAAACTTATTTTCCATGGGAACTATAGTAGTATTTGCCCAGTAAGAAGTTCCGTCCTTGTGCTGAAACTGTGCCTGCTGGTGCCATACCTCGCCAGCTTTGAGCTTCAACCACATGTCTTTTTGAATGTTCTCATCATAATATTTATCATCAAGCAAGGGATGTTTTTTTTCGCTGAGCTCATTTAGGGAATATCCCGAAATTTTACAAAATTTGTCGTTTGCATCGAGCACTTTCCCGCGAATGTCTGAAATGAGAACCATTGCCGTACGATTGAGCGCAAAAACAAGTTTTTCAAATTTGTTTCTTTCAAGCGCGATAGTTTCTTTTCTTTTTTTAAGTTTAGAGGAATCCAGTTTAGTTTTTGTAATATCACTAAAAGTGGTGAGAACCTGATAGGGTAATTCGCTCACACCATCAAAAATGGGCAAAGAATTTATAGAAATCCATGAAAATTTGCCATTTTTTTTATGCACCCCCATTTCAACCCCATGCAAGGGTTTTTTGGTTCTCAAAGTTACCATAGCAGGATGATCTTCACCCAAAAACGGTGAGCCATCTTTTTTAATGGTGCGCCAGCGGGGATCAATAGAAGTGCGCCCTAATAATTCATCAAGACTAAGACCAAGGATGCGCAAAGCTGAAGGGTTGCACTGGAGAATTTTCCCATCTTTATCTTGAACCACTAGTCCTTCTGACATACTTCCAAAAATGGTTTTTAATTGTTGATCGCTTGAAGAATTAATGACCAAAGTTGCCTGTCTTGTTTTTTTTCTCATTTCAAAATGAATCATGACCATTTTTGCTAAGGCTTTTAATATCTTCTCGTTTTCGGAACTGAATAAACGCGGGACATGATCGATGACACAAAGTGTACCAAGATTGGCTCCTGAGGGAGTTGAGAGAGGTGCACCGGCATAAAAACGGATTTTTAGGCCTTGTGTCACCAAGGGATTTGTCTTAAAACGCTCGTCAGCAATGGCGTCAGGAACCACAAAAATATCATTTTGACATATGGTATGGGCACAAAAGGCAACATCACGGGAAGTTTGGCTCGCTTCTAGGCCAACTTTGGCTTTGAACCACTGCCTATCACTATCCACCAGGCTGATTGCCGCTATAGGGCAGCTCAGGAGCTGGTTCGCGAGCTGAACAATTTCATCAAGCGCTGCTTCAGCACCAGTATCTAAAATATCGTAGTCCAGCAGTTCTTTAAGTCTTTCTGATTCATTGGGTGGAAAAATAATCACACGTCGCCCTCTCTAAATGATTAGAGCTAACATCGGCCACGTAGTTCTATTAATTTAGTAATTTATCGAAAAAAGGATCTTTTTAGAGCAGCACCGCTAATATTATCACTAATATTTTCAGCTACTTGCTCGGAAGAGTTCCCTCCTGATATTTTGCTCAGACTTAAACGATAAAACTGGTTTGCTGGTGTTTATGCCTAGAGCCATTAATCATAGGCTAGGTTGAGTTATCCAGCTCCTTTCAACCCCAGAAATTCCTTTTGGTTTGCCAGTTTATGATTTTTACAATACGCCCCCAAAAAAGTCCGAAATTTGGGGATGAGATCAGCAACTGAAGTGACTATAGTGATGGATCTATTTTTCTATAAATAGCTAAATTTCCCGCTACCATAGCCTCCAGAGAAAAGGCGGAACAAGCATGACTTCTTGCCTGAGACGCTAAGCGACTGCGAAGTTCACTATCTAAAATAACTAAAGAAAGCTGATGTGCTAGGCTACGTTCATCTTCTACCGGAGCAAGCAGTCCTGTCTCATCGTTCTTAATCATTTCAGGAATACCGCCGACTTCACTTGCCACCACCGCATTTCCTGCGAAAATGGCATCAAGAATAATAGTACCAAGACCTTCATTGATGGACGGAAGAACAAATACATCAGACGCCATGAGAAGTTCTGGAACTTTATTGATAAATCCTAAAAAGGTCACCTTATTATCCAACGCTAGAGCATGACTGAAACGCTTCATTTCATCAAGAAGCTCGCCGTCACCGGCAAAAACGCAGTGCCAGTTAGGTAAGTCCATTCGCTCCGTTAAAATTTTTAAGGCTTCTAGCAGTACCCACTGCCCTTTTTGCAGCGTAAATGCGGCAGCACAGCTTAGGACTACCGTTTCAGGCGACAAATTTAGCCGTTTTCGCAACAGCTCACGTGCGCGTTGTTTTTCTTCAGGCCGGATTTGAGTTTCCCGAACAGCACTGCACGCAACACTTATTTTTTCTTCCTCAACCCCCACCCCCACCAAAACTTTTTTGATAGCATGAGAAATTGCAATAAACTGAGAAATGTTTCTAGAAAGGTATTTGCGTCGACTGAAAAAATTCATTCGCGGTTTATTATCAACGCGGCGATGAACCACGATGTGAACTTCCGGGTACCACTTTTTAATGGCTAAAGCTAAACTATGGGCATGAGAACTATGGGCATCGATCAAAGTTATTTTTTTTTCCTTAGCGAAAGCAGCGATTTTGCGGGCCTGAAAAAAATGCGGCAGGCCCCAGGTCTTATAAGTAAAGACTTCGCCCACTTCACCAAATTTATCTACAGAATAAGCTCCCTGAGGCACCGCAAAATAACTCGTTATATCCTGAGCCTTGAGCCCCTGAGTCATGAGGTAAACCTGGTTTTGTCCGCCTCGCCAATTTTTTGCCGTATCTAAGTGGAGTACAGGCACCGCTAAATCATCCTTGTATATTTTTTGTCCATAAATACTTAAACATCTGACCAAAAAATATACAGCTTTTTTTTACATATTTTGTGAGGTGAATTGATGCCATATTTTTTAAATTCATCATTTTAGGTACTTAAATTTTTAATGAGTTCTTGCCTACCTGAAGAAAGCGTGGCACGGATAGTGCTATATGATCTGTGCTGTTCCTCCTTACCTCCTTTTTGAGGGGGGAATCTCCGGGACAAGATCCCAAAAGGTTCCCCCCTGCTTTAAAAAACCACCTAAACGGAAAACGTTATAAATGTTTTCTCAGACCCTTGAAACCAGTTATATGCCCGCTCCCCATAAAAAATTATTTGAACGACTCAAAGAGTAGATTTTAAGGCAAGAAAACCTGATGAAATCAGCCTAAAAATCGCTGGATATTCTTCTGCACTGAAAATATAAAGACAAAAATTTTGCCCCAAAAAAACAAAAGCCATTGCTTGGCCCTTACCTTTAAAGGTATCCTATTAGAATCATCACCTTTTGGAGGATTCTAATATGCGTTTTAGTTTAAAATGCCTTTGGGTTTGTACTGCACTTGTCGTTAGTGGTTCTGCGCATGCTTTTTTTGATGCCCAGGCTCTGGTGGGAAAACGAAGCTACACCTTAAAAAATAATGGCACAAGCTCGACAATAGGAGCGACTGAAGTAAAACTCGCAGCGCACCTTTCTCCTATTCCTTTAGTCCCCATTGCTGTAGGAGCGGGACTGAGCACGCTTAGTTTTGAAAACAAGGGCGAAAGAGAAAATTACCAAGCAATGACTGGCGGCCTTGAACTATTAGCTTGGATTCCCACGCCTATTTCAATTACCCCTTATGCACGACTTAATTATATCCTCTTTGGTGCCTTAAAGGGCGATGTCAAAGACAGCCCAACCTCTAGTTTAACCTGGAAAATATCAGGTTTACACATGGCTATTGGTGTACGCTATTCGCTCATCCCCTTAGTCTCTTTACTCGCCGAATATGACCTAGGATCATCAGACACTTTTAAGGCGGATTCAGTGACGGTTAATGGGGTAACCGTTGCGGATAAGTCCAGCATGGATATGACAGGGAGTTCAAATGCAATTCTAATAGGAGCTGAGATTGGCCTATAAGTCCAGAGATTTTGGATCTGCTCTGGCCTATCCTTTGTAAGTTTTTTAGAGAGGTTGCTTCACAGCGACCTCCTGCTTTTTTGGGACGAAGATAAGCGAACCAGAAGAAAAGCGAGCCAGAAGAAAAGCGAGCCAATAGACGAGCCCAACCATGACCGCACCGCCAATGATACTCCCGACGGTTACAGGAAGTAAATTATTTTAAAAAAAAAGTGATGCCAAGTAAGATCGGGGAAATAAATGAAAGAGCAAAACCTTTTCTGACCTAAATATTCAGCTTTCCCTCAGAAAACAAATGAGGATAGCTTTCGACGAGAGTTTTTACCATTAGATCAAAAGGCAGGTCATTAAAAGCGCCATAATCCTTGAGATACTCCATAAATTTTTTCTGCCCCCGATCACATTCCTGAAAAATTGAATCACTAAGGCCATCAAACTCTAAGGGGTCAACCCCTAGTTTTTCACAAAGTTCTTTATTGAAAGCCGGTGTGGCCTTTAACCACTCACCACCAAGATAAAGCAGAACATACCCATGAAAATTATAGGTATCTGACTTAAAAACTTGGCTCATTTTGGGGGTTGAAAGATGATTTTTTACGTCACAAAAACCGAGTTGTGAAGGAATACCAACGGCACGGGCGAGTGCTGCTAGAACAATCGCTTTATGAATGCACATGCCGCTATCATATTTTATGAGGGAACTTGCGGTAAAATTTTCTTTGTTAAAGACTATATGGAAGGGATCATAACGAAAGTGATCCCGCACATAGAGGTAAAGACTTTGAGCTTTATCTCGAGGAAGAGACTTGCCTGCCACAATTTTTTGGGCAAGCTTTTTAACTTCGGGATGGTCACTATCAATAAAATAGGCGGAGGTAAGGCTCTTTTCTAAATCAGGCATACGGATATTATCCTCAATATTTATTTTTGCGTCAAAAGAACATTCAGAAATGATATAGCAAAGACAGACTATAACACAGTCTAAACTAGATTAGCGGACAAGCAACATATTCGAAAATTATGGTATATCCGAGCGAATCCGCTAAATTTCTGGCAAAGCCTACTGTAAAAACGAAAAAAAATCAGGTATAGTGATGGGGAGAATTGCCCAACGCCTCTCTTTTTATCTATACTTGTGCAATAATATTAATTGATTGAGAGCCTTTTAGCTCTTATTGTAGGAGTTTTTACTGCAGTTGAAAAAATCAGGTACCCTTTATTGGATAAAATTAGAAAACTTCATATTTAAATTACGCGTCAAACTCTTTGCGAAAGTTAAAATTCTTTTATCTGATGACAACAATTTTAAAGCGCTTGGGTTGTGGGTTTCGGCTATCGCAGCTGCCCTTATTGCGGTTATGTATGCAAAATTATTTCGCTTAGCAGAGGAATTTTATTTAAGCTTTTTAAAAGATCACACCTATTTTGTTTTAGCGCTATCGCCAATTTTATTCTTTTTAGCCTGGATATTAGTATACAAATTTGCTCCAGAAGCCGCGGGGAGCGGCATACCCCAAATCATGGCGGTGAATAAAGCGGAAGAAGTCGCAGATCCTAAAAAATTTATGGACCGCCTCCTAGGGCTAAAAGTGGCTTTTTTCAAAGTGATCAGTTCTCTCCTTTGTGTGTTGGGTGGCGGAGCTATTGGACGCGAAGGGCCGACCCTGCAAATAAGTGCGAGCATTTTTCATTTTTTTGGTAAACAAGTCGGTAAATTTGTTCCGCAAAATAACCAACAAACCTGGGTTGTAGCGGGTGCCGCCGCAGGACTTGCCTCCGCTTTTAATACCCCCTTAGGGGGAATTGTCTACGCTATAGAAGAACTCAGTCTCATACATTTTTATAAAATTCGCACTGCGCTGATTACAGCAGTAATTGCCTCCGGACTCGTGTCACAGTGGATACTAGGAAACTATTTATTTTTAGGATTTCCCTCCCTTTCTCCCGTTGGCATTGCCATTTTGCCCGCAGCAATATTAGTTGGCATTATTACAGGTTTTATGGGAGGCGTGTTTGGTCGGTTTTTACACTTTGTCCTAAAAAAGCGCAATGCCCTAAAACAATTCTCTAAGCTGGTGCTTTTAACCTTAGCTTGCGGCGTTATTGCGGCAAGCCTCTCCCTAATTGATGAGCGCTCTTCCGGAGCTGGTATTCACGTTATCACCGATTTTTTGCGGCAAAAAGATGAACCGAGCTTTGTTCTTGTGGGCATACGATTTATTAGTACCGTTGTTTCTTATCTTTCGGGGGCTGCCGGAGGCATTTTTTCGCCTTCTCTCACCATTGGCGGCACAATGGGGGCTTTTTTATCGAGCTTTATCGGTCAAAATCACGCCAATCTCATGATTCTTCTTGGTATGATCGGTTTTTTGACCGGGGTAACACGTACGCCTTTTACTTCTTTTATATTAGTTCTCGAAATGACCGATCGACATCTCGCAATTTTTCCCATGATGATAACGGCAGTTGTTGCTCAGTGGATATCACGTATTATCGATGGACGTTCCTTTTATGAGCATGTCATGGAAAAATTTTTATTGTCAGCTAAACCTCAATAAAAAAGGTTTGAAATATTTCTATTTGGACTAGGAGAATGTTCCGCTATGCAAGAGAATTTGCTTAAAATTTTTGAAAACATAACTCATACCGAAGTTAATCTTCCTTTTGTCCGAGTCATTGCTGGAATCGTAATCCTACTTGGGTTTTTATTTTCTCGTAAAACGGTTGACAATTATATCATACGTCGCTTATATCTCTGGACTAAAAAAACTAAAAATTCATATGACGATAAAATAATTGAAGCCCTTATCAAACCTTTTAATTTGCTATTTTTAGTCTTAGGATTCTACTTTTCTTTAAGAATCATTGGTTTTAAGCAATTAGCGGGTAATATTGATATTGATTCCATACTAAATCAAGGCATTGAGGTTGGACTAGCCGTTGTCGTTATTTGGGCGGCATACCGTTTAAGTGATGTATATTCTTTCTTTTTGACGCGCCGATTTTCTCAGCATGATGATGTTTTGCAAAAACAGTTTGTGCCTTTAATTTCGCGCTCGATTAAAGCATTTATAATCATTGTTGGCGTTTTACTGATAATACAAAACATGGGGTATTCCGTCGGCAGCCTCCTAACTGGTTTGGGTATCGGGGGCCTCGCCGTGGCCCTCGCAGCTCAGGATACTTTAGCTAATTTTTTTAGCTCTTTAATGCTTTTAACCGACATGCCCTTTAGAGTGGGAGATTGGGTTAAATTTGATGCCGTCGAAGGCGTGATTGAATCCATTGGTTTTCGTACCACCAGAGTGCGTACGTTTGAAAAATCACTTATTACGATTCCTAATAAAATATTTATGAATACCCCCATCGAAAATTATACGATGCGGGATAGGCGGCGTATTTTTATAAATTTGGGCATTACCTACGATACCCCTCCAGAGAAAATTGAAGAATTTATCTTAGGGATTAAAGCGAAACTAAAAGCGCACAATGATATTCATCAAGACTTTAGCTTAGTCAATCTTGATAAATTCGGCGATTTCACCCTAAATATTATGGTCTATTGTTTTACGACTACCACCGTTTGGGAAAAATTTATGTTGATCCAGGAAGATCTTAATTTAAGTTTTTTAAGGCTGGCCGCCGAACTCAAAATTGAGTTTGCCTTTCCTTCGCAAACCCTATATTGGGGTAAAGGTCAAAACGCTATAAATTTAGAGCCTCATAAATAAGATGCTGAAAATTTATAAATCATAATTTTCTTTAAGAAACCCTTAGCCAAACTAAAATTAAATGCCTCTAAGGCAATATCTCGGTACCAAATTAAAAAAATTTATTACTTTTTTTTACTAAGCTCGCCTAAATATCGGGCAGACTGAGGAGTTTTTTAGAGATATTTAAAAGAGCTGTTCTATGATATTCACTATCAAGATGGCTATCAACACATAGGGTTACTATAGTTTTTTGCGGAGTGTGAGCATCAGACAGCGTTAAATAATAGCAGTTATTTTCAGGGTTCAAGGAATTTTTAGGTTTTTCTTTGAGGTCAAGTTGGTTAAAGCTAGAGCTTAGGGCATTGTCCTTAGGTATATTTTCAACAATATTTAAATATGCCTCATGAGAAATTTTGAGGCCACCATAGCTCTCCGGTTCCGTTGTTTTTGTCAGTTTAAAACTTAAATTGATGTTTAATGGTTCAAGTTGCTTCTTCAGTGCTTCACCCCCAGCTTTACGACTCCCCATCATACTGAGTTTCATTAGGGTTTGATTTATGATGGCGGCAAAACGAGCCCCTTCAACAGCTTCTTGGGGCACAGATTTTCTTTCTGCAGATAAGACCTGGCTTTGATCAGGGACATCTAATTTTTTATCCTCTGATACCTCGCTTCCTAAGTTATCACTCAATGTGATACTTTCTCCCGACAATTTAATTTCTGGAGGATCACTTTGTTCAAGTCCATTTAGAGCAAAGCTATCTAAATCCACATTCGGCTCACCGCCAAATAAATCATCAACCACATCAGGCTCTGATTCCGTTTCCCCTCGTTCAGAAATCAGAATATCTTGAGGTTTTTTGAGAAGAACTTCGTCATTAACTTCTCCAAAAACATCCAAATCTTCTATTTCATTTTCTGATTCATCATTTATAGCGATCTCGTCTGTAGAGGTTTGTCGCGCACTCAAAGCTGTGTGTGCTGCTTCAACTAAGTTCGGGGGGGAATTTTCCAAACTCTCAGAAATGAATGAATCGAGATCAATGTCTTCTAAACTTTCCTCTGTCTCTTTTTGCGGCACCGAATCTACACCCATGGCATCGAGATCAATGTCTTCTGTGCTTTCCTCTGTCTCTTTTTGAACCATAAGCCCACTGTCTAAGGAATCAAAATCTTCAGGTATGAGGTCATCGGCATCATGATCAATCACTATGGTTTCTGAGGGCGATTCTGACCGAGAAGCCGATTGGCTTATATTTTCTACCGCGGTATCAGGCGCTTCTTCATCAAAACCGTCAAAACTATAGGCATATTCTACGGTATCTTCTTGCTGCAATTCTTTATTTGGGGGTGCTGATGCCTCAATTTCAGGCAAGTCTATATCTTGCCCACTTTCGCTATCATCTGCCGCCATGTTTTGAGTATCAAATTCGATGTCCTCCTCAGGCTGCACCTCATCATCTATTTCTAAGACAACATCTAAAGGTTCAGTTTCTTCAACTTCGCCATCATCCTCAAATTTGAGCTTCAAATCACTAGGCGGCGGACTATCAAACCCTCCATCAAGATCGAAGGGATCTTCCCCTTTAGGAAGGGGTTCTAAAGAAATGTCTTCAAAACCCTCAACGACAAGCGGCTGAGACGGGGCAATGTCCGTTTCTATTTTTGGATTGGCAACCTTTTTAGTTTTAGGACGACTAGGTTTTTTAGGCTGAGTTGTCGCGGCATGAACTTCATTTTGTCCTAGTTTATTGATCAATGTTCCTGACGGAATAAAATCTGGAAAATACAGCCTAATAGCCTCATATAGGTCGGTCGGAGATGCAATAACGGGAGCAATATCATAACCTTTTAAGAAAAACTCTAGGAGACTCATACTTCGGTCATCAAGGGGATCAAGAACACAAACCTCAATAATATGTGAGCTCATGCCTAAGGGCACGGCCTCAAGCATAGGAATTAGATTCTTAGGAAAAACCTTAAACACATCCGTGTCAATTTCATGCCCAAATCCTCTTGGGGCAATAGGAATGTCAGTATGACTGGATATGTAGGCACTCAATTCCATTTCATCCAATATACCCATACGCAGCACTGTTTTGATAAAGGCCCAAGGAAAGGTTTGTGGGGTCCTGGCAAGAACATTCAGTTCTTCCGAATTTATTAACCCATCACTTTGTAAATGGTGTTCTAGTTGAGATTTACTCATAGTCCCTTAATAATTGCCTGGCGATTTCTTGCCAATGGTATAAAAATAAAATACAATTTAGGCTTTTATATCATTATGTCAGTTATTGGCGGCAAAAACAATAAGGGCGTGATATACCTTTTTTGAAGGAATTCTCCTCCCTTAAAGGACATTAATCAAGAAGGAACCCATACATTATGTCAAAGAAGAAAAGCATTCTCAAAAGCATTAAAGCACCCGACGCCTTGCAAAAAAAACTTGCGCTATTTTTTACCTGGCTTCTGAGCCACAAAGTTAAAGTAGGAGGAATGCTCTTTGCTTTTGTTGTGATTTATGGTGGCGTACTTACCGTGCAGCATTATATGAAAAAACAAAGCCTTGTTCTTAGTTCCGAGCTTGCTGCTATTGACGAATTATATGAAGAAGAATTGACAGCAACCAATAAGCAAAGAGAAGAGATCACAAAAAAAATGGAACTCATCGAAAAAGCGATGACGGCAGCAGCTACAAGCGATGAAAAAACAAAGGATGGAAAACAGCCACCAGTCTCTCCTTTTGATCCTGCCAAACTCAAGGAAAAAATGGAACTTGAAAAGAAACTATCTGAGATCAAAGAAAATCACCAAGGAAGTTTGATCAAATACCAAGAATTTTATAAAGGCCATAAAAAAGATGTGGTGGGAGCTGCTGCTGCTTTTAAATCAGCAATGATACTCCTTAAAGATAATGATTATACTAATGCTAAACTTATATTTGAAGGGGTTAGAAAAGATTTCGCGGACCACCCTTTTTATTCGGTGCAAAGTCTTCTCAATCTTTCCGCTATTTTGGAACAGGAAGGCTCATTTGAGGAAAGCCTCAAGCTATTGGATGAGGCTTTAACCAAAGCGCCCAAAGAAATTAAAGCCCAAGTCCTTCTTGCCAAAGCACGCCTCGAATATCTCAGTAAGCAAAATACTAAAGCCGCTACGACGATTGAGGAAATTGTAAAAAACCACGGCGAATCCGAAGAAGCAAAGAAAGCTAAGGCTTTAAAAGTATTAGTAAATTAAATTTTTCCCTATTCCTTAAAGCCAGACACCTATCGCGCAGAGATCGTTCACTATGTTTACACTTAAAAATTCTTTCATTATAAAAATCATTTGCCTAATAAACCTTAGTTTTGGGCTATCCCCAGCTATTTTTGGGGATGAGGCAGGTAAGGGCTTTAAGCGTCCCTTTCGTACGGCTCTTTTTTCTAGCCTTGATAGAAGCTACAATATCCAAAAACCCTTAGCACTTGATGATCGTGCTGGATGGGTTGTGATAAAAGATACTCTAATCGGTGGTTATAACGATCACTTTGCGATGGCCTATGATATATCTCAAAAATCTGTATCATGGTGGCTTCCTCTTGATGCTGGCCTTGTCACACCCATTATCAATGCTGCAGACGATATTATTTTGGGAACAAAAAACGGGGTGATTTACCGGGTCGATCCCGCCACGGGAACGGTACGCTGGAAACTCGATGTTGATGTCTTTGTGAGTCGCCCACCTCTATTTGACGGCAAAAATATTTATCTGCTCACGCTCAGTCAGCATTTATATGCCGTTGATTTTGCCTCTGGCGCTGTAAAGTGGATTTATGACGCGGGAAAACCAGAAACCCTATCAACGGCAATTCCCGCACCTATGGTAAATCTCGCTGATGGAATTATCATTGGTTTAAGCAATGGCGAGGTTCAGCTTGTTGATAAAGGCAGCGGCAAAAAAACATGGTTTTATAATCATCCCAGCGATGAAAAATCATCATTTAGGGATGTCATCGGCGATATGATGGTGGTTGGCGATCATTTATTTTATGCTCGCTTTGATGGCAGCGTTATTTCCCAGTCTTTTAAAGATAATAATGGACCATTTTGGACAGTTTCGCTTCCCTTAATTACGGCGGCAACTGTTTCCGGTGATCGTATTTTTGTCGCTGGTATCAAGGGTATGATTTATGCCTATAGCTTAAAAACGGGTAAAGAGCTTTGGAGTCACCAAACTTTTGATGGAACAGCCATTATGTACAGTGATGATCAACGCTTAATGTGTGCAACGAGTGACGGAAATGTCACTGTTTTTGACCGTGAGACAGGAGAACCTTTATGGTTCGATCAGCTTGGGGGGCGCATAGCTCATAAGCCCTTACTTTACAAAGACTCAATATTCCTGAGTACTGGCCTCAAAAATATCTATGGGTATAAGTTTTAAAAAAACCGCGGCAGAATCTAGAATCCCGGAGCGGCTGAGAATAAGTAACATTTAGTTTTTTTTGTCAGGTCACGGACAGCGGACTGCTACTGGTCTAAAAAATATGCCCGTTTTCACTTTTCTTTCGGCATGCATGCCCTGAATACCCCTATTTTTTTGCAGTAGATAAATTATAAATTGGGACATAATTCAATCATCTTCTTCATTGCGGCTTGCGCTTTCATTAAGAAGTCATAGCCAATTTTATCGTAATCACCAGATCTCGTAAGTAAACCAGAATGTTCATAATTAGTAATCGTTTTTTTTAAAAATAATCGTTGAACCATGAGAGATGCAGTAAGATTGTCTTCGGTTGTTTTTGGCGGATTCAGTTTCAGATTTACTCGAAAATTAGAATATTCACTCTCGGCTGATTGATATTCGGAGTTTTTCAGATTAGCAGCAATAAAAAAATTATTAGCCTCCTCACGGTATTTTACAGCTGCGTCATTTATGGTGAGAACACTTTCTGCCCATGCGAGGCAAATGGAGTCCACAGACTCTTCTGCAGCTGATATGGGTCCCGCTAAGCACAATAAAGTTGTTATAGAAATAATTGTTTTCAAAATCATATAGTTTCTCCAGATGGTAAATAAAAGTCATCCCTAGACATAAAGTCCAAAGAAATTGACGCTTCTAAAAAATTATTTTTTTTTTGCTTTTAAGTCTATTTGCTGATTTCTCTCAAATCAACTTACGCGTTGATCCGTATCACAATTCCCCCCCCCGCAAGATATAAAATGCGCGCTATCCTGATTTCTCTGAAATCACCTGCCGTAGACAACACCTCCCTAGCCAGGGCATTTTAATAAACGCCTAAAAAACCTTTTAAAATCAACATTATAAATTTATAAAACGGTGTTGTTGCGCAAATCAAATTCTTGGTGAGCTTGACTTTAACCATAGGGGCTAATTCTATGTTTTTCTATATTTCGGCATACCGAGGTGGGTAAACTTGTTGAGGATTTTAGCACCTATACGCA
>JAUILP010000073.1 GCA_030432875.1 Oligoflexia bacterium
TCCGCAAGTAAATCCTCTTGATGATGAACTTTCAATTCTTTAGACATGGGTGCTCCTATAAATAAATTTTAGGATAGCTTAGCTGATTCTGGTTTTAGGTTTCAACAAGTGCAGAAAGAGTGGCTACTGAGCAACTCGGAATATTTTTTCAATTAGGCTCAAATTGTCAGTAACAGATTCCAGCTGAAGAAAGCATTGCTCAGTATCTATGAGCATCTGCTCCGCTTCTTCGATAAATCCTCTTTTTAATTCAATTTCAAAATCATCCATAATATCTCACTTTTTCTAATTTAATAATGTGCAGTAAAAAATAAGATGTTTCGGACATGTAATATTAAAATTTATTTGAATTCGCAAAAAAGTAACTTAAGCCGGACAAAATATTTTGAACCGGACAATAGGCGGCTATGAAGGATCCAAAAACTACTAGACATTCCATCCTAATCAGCTAGACTGGGGCAGTATTTTCTAAATTAACCAGCGACAAAGTGCTATGCAAAAGAAAATAATATCATTCATAGTCTGGACAACTTTCTTAAGCCAGCAAGTTTTTGCCCAAGCGTGCTTTGACGCCAAATGCTGCTGCGTCGAGGGCCAGCAAAATACTATCCCGAAATCCCATCAGCACGGTAAGAAAAAAAGTAGTACTCAAATTAGCAAATTAGAATGGGATGGCCCCGGTCCCCGCCACTTTGAAGGTCCTCAACCTGCTGCCGTATCTGATGAAAACAATATTAATATTGTCCAAGCTGATTCCTTGGTTGTTCCTCACTGTCATCAGCAAAAGGCTTCTTTGGCAACTCCAGCCCCCAACACAAACGAGGCCAGTGCTAGCGACCAGTATGATCTTGTTACAGTTTTTGAGGATTTGTCTCAGGAGAATTTTTCAGTGCCGCCCCTAGCTCCATCTGGGGATCTTGAACAAACTACCATACTGCTTGAAACATCTGGTGAAAAGGTTGCTTTTGTCGGTCTTGACACCGACGATACGATACAGATCTCGGTACTTGCAAAAACGAGTAATGATAATGAATGTGCCTGTGAAAAAATGAGTGCGGCCGGTATTTATAGCTGTACCTGCGGAAAAAAAGTATTAAGCACTCCTTCACCGATACAACTTTTCCAGGCTTTAACTTGGGAAAAAATTTACCAATTGGCGTTTGATATTTTACCCTTAAAGAACTTATATTTTTCCGTTCCAGATAAAAGTCCAGATCCCCCTCCACCGAAGCATTTGGTTATATCAGACAAAAAAAATCTTGTTTAGAAAAATTGAAATATCTATGAGCTACTGCACCGAGATCTAGGTTTAATTTCAGTGTTTATATTTGACTTGCGGCTGCCATTGTCCGCAAGCTCAATATAATGTTGAGATTTTTCAGCTCACAGTATTTTGAATTCGAGCATCAGTTTCAGATTGCATCTTATAAATTCGGAATGATGCCCTGCTGCAATCAGCGGGAGCGCTGCTTTATCTTAATATCTAATGGAGTTTCGTTATGAAAATATTGATTTTAAATTTTGTTCTATTTTTCTTGATACATTATTCCACGCCCATATTGGCACATAATTCTAGCCTGCCAGAGCCAGTTCCCATGAACTTGCCGGAGATATCTGGTAAACATTTGGGCAATATGAGTGCGCCGGTGGGTAATCAAGTCGTCCAGACTATGATATTTTCTGGCAATTCGTACCTAGGAAAAGAAGTTACAATTAGTTTTCCTGAAGTCCCGACATTGACAACAAGTCAGGCCACTCTTTGCTCCAATGATGTCGCGCTAATTACAGAAATAAAGCTTTGGATGCCTGATCATGGTCATGGTAGCGCTCCTATAGAAAGCAGCGAAATGGAAAACCAAAGTGAGTGTATTATAATCAGCAACCTTATCTTCCTCATGCCAGGACACTGGGACATCAATATTTCATTTCTTGATGGCGACAAGATAGCCATCGCCCTAATGATTCCTGCTGATACTAAGACCTTCAAAGCCAAAACAAAGATGGGCATGAGGATGCAGCTGGTATTTTCTGACACCCCTAGCAAGAATGTTCATCAAGCCAAACTTTGCACCGACCAGGTAGCAGAATTAATAGACGCACAGCTATGGATGCCCGCGCATGGTCATGGTAGTGTTCCCACCACTTTATCACCTATTGACTCTTACTGTACGGCAATTGACGATATTGAATTTATTATGGGTGGTAGCTGGGAAATCAGAGTGACTTTTACTAGCGGAGATAGTGGGGTGTTCAATGTGGAAATATAATCTCATTCTTACGCTACTCAGTGTAGTATCTTTAGGGGCTTGCGGTGAAAAATCTAATAAACCGACATCTGAGGCATCTCCTGCGCCAGAAGTAGATCATACAGCGCTTCAAGATGAGGAAGCTGTCCCCGTTGAAGAGTCTCAAATTCTTGAAACATCAGAGATAGAGAGTCAGGCATCTGAAGAAAATTCTAATTTACGCGCATCGATAAGTGGTTCTGATGAGGAAAAGACGGTCGCGGGCACCCAAGAAGAAACTACGGCAGCGGTCTCTCCACTATTTGCAGAGGAGGGCTCCTACCGTTCTCAAAATGGGGTGTTTTGGTTAAATGTTATTTGGCAGGCTGGACCGGAAGTGGGTTACCACAATGAGGTGTCACTAATCTTTGGCACCGCGTCAAGGACTCTTCCCGCCAAGGTTAATCTCACTCTGTTTAGACCATGGATGACCGTGCATGGTCATCCTGGTGGGGAAACGAAGATGGAGGTGAGCCGCGACTTTGAACATGGGAATATTTTTCTTGCTAAAAATTTTTATCCTATAATGGCAGGTCCCTGGGAGCTTCTCATCAATGCGGAAGTAGACGGAATTCCCGACAGTATTACTATACCTTTTAAAATTTAGGCTGGAGGTCCCCCTAATGAATCTTATGACTATAACACCTTTATTCTTAATCATCCTTTTGTTTGGTTCTTTAAACGCCTGGGGGTGTCCCTGTGGTTGCGGTGCCGCCAATCCTCAGGTGCTTAACCCTGGGGAAACCTGGCGCATCTATTCTGCCCTTACTCAGGATACCCACTTTAAAGCGGTTACCTATGAAGGTGTATTAGGAGATGAAGGGGGACCAACTGCAAAAAACACCCTAACGTTCGCTTTTGCCAAGGCACTTAGCGAAGATCTTTCTACCACGATAACACTGCCCCTAGAACAGAATATACGTAGGGGCACCGAGTCCCACTATGCCCTCAGTGCTAGTTTTCACGGATTTGACCCCCGTGTTTTCACGGGAAACTGACCCCACCTTGCGGACCGTAGGGACGCCTTTAATGTTTTTTCATGAGGGGTCAGCTTGCGTCAAGATTTTTTTGTTTTTTATGACGATATGAGTCTCCTTTCATCGTTATTTTTATAGCCTTTGAAAAAAGTCTATCCATTATTGCCTCACATGTTACGGGATCATCAATAATTTCTGACCAGTTTGCTTCGGGAATTTGGCTTGTAATAATAGTTGCCTTTGATTCATACCGTTCGTCGAAAATGTCATATAAATCTTGAAATTGTTGCGGGGTTAGAGGTTTTATCCCGATATCATCAAGGATAAGGAGATCTACTCCGCTAACTTTTCTTAAATGAGTCAGGTATTTGCCCTGTGCCCTTGCTAAGGTCATTTTTTCAATTAAATTATTCATACGATAAAATATAACCGTATAACCATGACGACATGCCATTTGACCTATGCACCCTGCCAGATAGGATTTCCCCACACCTGTTGGACCAAATATCGCGATGTTACTTCCATTGTTTATAAATTTCATAGAAAGTAAGTTCCGAAATTCTTGGATAGTAATTCCACGATTTGTCGAGAAGTCCATTGCTTCAGGGCTGGATTGACTACGAAATCCTGCATTCCTTATGAGGCGTAGCGTTTTTTGATTTTTACGGTATTCAATTTCATCGTATAGGCATAAGTTAAGAAACTCTTCATAAGAGCACTTTGAGTCTTGAGCTTCCTTGGTTCTAAGTTCATATTTATCTCTCATGCCAATAAATTTTAAATCAGTTAAATATTGATGCACTTGATTAATAGGCTTCATAAACTTTTGTTCCTTATTTTCAGGTTTAATGCTACTGATAATACGTGCCGCGCAAATGAGGATTTGGCAGTCTTTTAACTGAGCTAGGAGGAGAATCTCTCGCGCTATTATATGCTTTTGCTAAGGCTTCAATCTCTCTTAACCGACTAAACTGAGCGTTCATAGAATTTAGCGTACGGCAGGCATATTCTAGGTTTTCTGTTCCATATATTTTTTTTAGTCTAGTCGTAATAGCCTGAGCCCTTCTTAAATAACGTAGCGGATGATTAGCATCTTCAATTACACTCCTGACCAGCTCACCGGTTTCAGGGCCTATCATTTTTGCTTGGGATATTATTTTTTGCGGTGTTGCTTCTAGTATGGCTTGGTGGGATTGGGGCAAATGAGTTTTTATTGTTCTATATTGGCCACGCTGATTAGGGGGGAATCGTTGATGTAATGCAATACGTTCTAACGTACAATAAACTTCTACAAAATGTGCGCTTACGCGCACATCTACGCTCTTTCCTCGTGCTGTATAGGGCACAGAATAAAAGTTATAACCTACTTGAATATGTGAGTCCTGATGGACTTTTGACTCTTGCCATTTACCAAACTCAAAAGCTCTTTCGGGTAAAGGTCTCAGTTTTTCTTTTTCCCCGGATAAAAATTTTTCTTCGCGAGAAGTACCATATTTTTTTTGAGTTCTTTTAACGAAGATAGCTAGTAACTCTAATATTTTCCCGTTGAGAGAACTCAAAGAATAGTAAGTTTCTGCCTTGATCTTCGGCCAAGCCCAACGCCAAAAAACACCTAAAACATTTTCAATCAGATTCTTGTCTTTGGGCTTCCGCGGTCGGGCCTGGATTGGTGCTGTATTAAAATGTTCACAAAGTCGTACATATTCCTGATTAAGTTCGGGATCATAAATATGGGCTTTTACCGTTGCAGTCTTGGCATTATCAAAAATGATGGTATGCGGTACACCACCAAAATAGGAAAAACTATTTGCTATTCCCTGAAAGAGA
This sequence comes from Oligoflexia bacterium, assembly GCA_030432875.1. Taxonomy (GTDB): domain Bacteria; phylum Bdellovibrionota_B; class Oligoflexia; order Oligoflexales; family JAGOVF01; genus JAUILP01. The sequence goes on from JAUILP010000073.1 coordinate 5,090, forward strand.
CTCTCTTGCTTTTCATCTCGCGTTGCTTCTGCATAAAACATTTGACTAAAACATAAAATGCTCCCAAATAAACGACAGGGAATAAAGTCTCCACTTTCTCGATCCACATAACCAAAATCTGCATCCTTTCCCTTAAAATCAATCTCACACCTTTCTCCTGGAGGGTGATATTTATGAAACGACAAACTTATTCGAGGATAGCGTCGCTGCCATTCACGCCAAAAACTCGAGTAAGTAACCCCCGCAAGATCCCCGGTCTCGATAATCTTAATATTTTCCTCCCACCAAACAGATAGAGAAACACCTCGATCAATCTCTTTTTTAACGGAAATCCAATCCACGAATTCAGACCAAAGCGGCTGATATTCAGGATTTATTTCTGGTGGAGCTACCCCATTTTCATGAGTACGAATATACTTTTTAACAGTATTTTTAGAAATATCTAGAGCTAGGGCGATCTTTTTACTCCCCAGCCCCAAAGTCTTCAATCGCAAAATTTCCTTAATCATTCTTGGTCCTTTCCGGCAACCAGCCATATCACCTCCAAAATGCTAAAAACTGGTAAAAGTCATTTACAGGTGACAGATTAATACTCGTCCAAAAAGTCAGCAAGGGGGGTCAATTTCCCGTGAAAACAGGGGGGTCAATTATTTGCAAAGAAGGGGGGCAATATGGTGAAAACAGGGGGGTCAATTTTGGTGAAAATCAGCACTCAGTGACCCCAGTTTGAGTTTTCGTTATATGCTTCTTGCACAAAGCTTTGATAAAGAGTGGCTCCCCCAGGTTCAAGCTTTTACTAGCTATAAGCATTCTTTTTCGCGCTCTATTTATGATAGTCAGGAAGACTGGCAAATGGATGTTCACGGAAATGGTTTTCATGAAGTTGTCCCAGGAATCGATTTTTGGTACGGTATGTCCAGCATTAAGGCTGGCCTCACCCAAACATTGATCGTCCCTCTCAAGAAAAAGATTGACCTCGCCGACGAGCAGGTAACTTTGACCCCGGGAATAGGGCATAAGACCTCTTTGACTGGAGGGTATAACTATCCTGGGAAATGGCAAATTCTGGCAGGACTTGAAAAGGAAACCCGAAGAAATATTCGCTTGGGTAATGTAGAGCTAAAGGATTCGGACAAAATAGTACACTCCGTTACAAGCACCATGACCTACGCAGTCGCTATGCGTCAGACCTTAGGAGTAAACTACAAGCGCACCGCGGCATTTTTTAGCAACAAAAATACAACTCGTGCTGATAGCTATACGCTATCCTATTTACGCGCCTTTTAAATTGGGAGGTGATATTTGTGAGTACAGTGAAATTTAATATGGGTGTTTTCTTCTTAGCCTTTGTCATGACGTCACAGGCAATAGGTGAATGCCAGGAAATGGCCCTAGCCACGCTTAAGGCTCGAAAAGAAACTCCCGTTCAGCTCGTCTTTTTTGCATCATGGTGTTTAAGCTGTAAAGAGCATTTAGAAGCTCTAAAATCTGCAAAAAATACTTTTTTTATTGCAACCTTTGATCGCAAGGATAAGGCGGAAGACGTTCTGAAATATCTGAAAATGGAAAATGCTTCCTGTATTTATGACGGAGAGGGTACCTTCAGTGAGTATTTTGGCGTGACCGAGCTACCAGCGACGAAAACTTTTCCAAAAGCCGAGTAACGGAATAGTAGGCAACGCCCCCCACTTAACAGACACTAGAGCAAATGTAAAAGTTGCAGAAATGAGGTGGAAATCGTACGGCTATTTTGGTGTCATTGTATCTGTTCGTATTGAAAAAAATTTAGCTGTAACTACCCTTTTTATGTTGGCAGTAAATAGAAGATGTCCGCGGAAGTTTTACCATCTGCAAGGTTTCTTTTCGTATGATTCTCCATGATTCAAAAACACCAATGATAATCTCCGCTGCTTCCATCCAGAAAACACGGCTTTCTGAATGCAAGCTAACTAGCTTTTTTGTCGTCGTCATAGAACGAGTTTTTGATTTCTTCCTCGTCATCATCGAGATTATGTCCTAAATCATTATCATACCTTGAACCTTGATTCTCATCTTGAGCTATGCTTTTATCTTGGGTTGGTGCATAGGTGGAGTCATTTTCGGTAAATTCATTTTGAGAGTTAGCTGCGTCGTGCCCGGAAGGGTCCATCAAAGAGGCGTAAACACTCTCCGGATAAATGGATACTTCTTTGAGAGCCTGTTCGCTTGGCTCTATATAACTTTCATGATGTGAACTTTTTATGTTCTCATGATGTTCAAAACGTGAGTGAGCTTTTTGTTTTTGTCTGAAGATTTTTCTTCCCATAGGTGTTACAGACTTTAAATCCTCAGATAAATCATCACTGAAAACATCCATTTCTAAAAGCATCTTGCCATATTTCTTTCCAGATCTGATGCGGTAGGCCAAGCGCAGTAAAAAAAATAATACCAAGACTGCAGCAAGTGGTACGGTATATTTCCAGAAAAATTGTGTTCGTGTAGGGGCGGGAGAATCTAATTTTAACGAAATCATGCTCGTCCAAGCATTATTAAAAAAGGTTTCTTTGGTCTGGTTATCGAAGTTTTTACTTGAGTCAGTAAAAGTGAGGATGTAATGATGCGTCTCTGAAGAAGTTAAAAGCAGTGCCTGCATAAAAGTGCTGTCTGCTAAATCAAACTCAGCATAAAACAGCAAAGCAGCTCGTCCATCTCCAAGTTCAATAAAAGAATGGTCGAGAAACCGGTAATCCTTGATGCTACTATTACCGTTAGTGATTTTAGTCGACATCTTTGCTTTGAAGTCTGGGACTGTTAGCTCATCTATAAACTTTGCTTCGTCATTGACCGTTACTTGCAGCGTTGGGAAATATCCGGGAAAAGATTCTCGCGGAGAGCGCATAAGTAGAGATACGCCTGGAGTTTCCTTTTCTATTTGCCAGCCTTTTGGAGGGACAATAGAAAATCCTTTGCTTTCCATACTAATTCTTACGGCGCCTTTACTTGATTGTGGGGTTTTCATTGCTTGATCGGCATTAGCCCAAAGGCCCAAAGAGCTCATAAGGCAAACAGAGAGTAATGAAAATCCAACCAAAAACTTATTAAACGCCCCCATATAGAATTCCTTTAAGAGCTCATGCGCATTTTGTCGACTTTATGCTCTATCTTGCTAAGCTGCGATATAAGAGTTTCATCTTCGTGCATTTGGAGTTCTTGGATTATGATGTCAAGGGCTTCACCATCCAAGCTAAATACGCGAGTTTCTTGGTTATCTGTTTGTAAAATCTGAGGATCAAGGCTTTCCGTTGCCATGCTAATGGTAGGCACAAGCTTTGCCTTCAGGGTTAGGTTATTGAAATAGCCATACATCGGATGCCATTCCTGTGGTCCCGTTATTTCAAAAACTCCCAGCAGTTTCAACTGATCTTTAGCGCTGCTGAATGTGACAAAACACAAATCTCCAGCTTGAGCTTTTTTGTTGATAATCATCTTCCAGGTCGTCCCTGTCTTGCATGAAGAATCCATAAATTCATAGCGCTGTTTGACTGTTAAATTGACCATCCAGCAATGATTTTCTTTTTGTTGATCTTGCGATTCATTTGTTGAAAGTAGGGTCATGTTCATTAGCCTCTTTTCTTGGAGCAAATAATTAGGCATGAGATCACGTGATTTTTCCAGGCAGACTTGAGATTCGTCGTGGCGATTGAGTTGTGCGGCAATTATCCCCTTATAATACCAAAAATCCGAATTTGTGGGGTGGCGATAGACGAGTTGATTAGCGTATTGCCAAGCTGCATTGAAGTTTTTACTATCATAGGCGATGTGAAGCTTAAATTCATGTTCGAGAATAGAGCCTTCAAAAAGATTGCTCGCATAGTTTAAAACAATAAGAAGGTCTTGGTGTTTTTCATTTATATAATAATTGCGCGCTAAACTCTCAATATAAAAATAATCATCAATACGACTTACTGCCGATTCAAGGATTTCTGGACTCTGATCTTTGCCAATTTTAGCCAGTCTCAGATAATGGAGCAAAATTTCGTGTTGACTCGCAGATGGCGAAATTTCCGTGCACGAATCAGTATGCTCAATTTCTGTTCCTTTTGCGTAAATACAGAGAGAAAGCATGCATTTCCAGATGAGCGACTCTTTGTCGTTTTGCTCGCATTCATCAGTACGATCTTTAAGGTGGTTTTCTAGGGCTCCTAGACTTGCATTGTCTCCCATCCGTTCAAGACAATTTATCCATAAATTGTATAGATTAAACTTAAAGGGGTGGTTAACGTTTTCCGCTAATACATCGCCGATTTTATCAACAGTTTCAACATTTTTGCCTGACCAGTAGGACTTCAGACATTCTAAATAGTCTTTAAATGTGGGACTGTTTTTGGTTTTAATTAGGGTAACTGAGTTAAAAATAAAGGGATTTGCCATAAACCTATTTCCTTAAAACAAACAAGAATTGATCGTCACAATTTTTATCGGTAAGCGTTTAGGGGCCTAAAGTTTAAGGAGTAGCGACGGTTTTATAATATGGGCAATGAAGCTTTTAAGGTTTATGATAACAGACCATTACAATGGTCCTATCATTCCTGGGGATATTCTCGGGTGTTTTATATGGGCTTTAATTTTTAGATGCTGCGAGCAGGAATCCGGTTTAGGTAAACAATGCAATAAAATAAAAAGACGAATAAAGAGAGTGGCCAGTGCACGATTAGTGAGTCCCTTCGTCTAAGGAAAAGGACTCTTTTATGGGCAGGCATTCTAACCGAAGCAACTAACTCGCAACCAATTCAAAATTGATATTTTTAGCAGCCTCTAAAATTTCATCTGCTCTATCAATAAGAATTTCTCGAATTTCGTTATAGCAAGATTGGCACATCGGGCTTCCTACGGTTTCTTTCTCGACTTCTTGCCAGTAAAGGAGAGCTTGCCAAGCTGATTGAGAAATTTCTCTTCTCTTTGCCTTTTCTTCATTGCCGCACCTAAGGCATGATGGCGCAATATGCAAATCATTGGTAATGATGTTCGTTTGTGGTGCTGCTGGCGCTGAAGTCTTAGTTGACTTGCCTTTTTTTAACCCGGTGTTAACGTTTGCTGTTTCCATGGATTGCTCCTTGCAAAAAATATTTGGCCGTTTTGAGCCAAACTTCAGTGATACGAATGGTAACAAAGCCACCCTAATGCCTTAGCAGTTCTACAATGAGAATCCTGTAAGATATAACTACCCTTACCCCTTGCGGCACTCATACGGCTTATTGATTTGCTATTTCCAATATATTGCACATATCTACACTCAAATGTCAATAGCAGCCTTAAAAAAACTACGAGTAACCCTAAATTTCTAAAGAAAAATGTGTAGCATAATAAACATACATTGCCTAGTTAAATCTGCTGGTGCCAACTATTTTTCAAGGTCTTTAGGGTTAAATAAAGAAGATCAAGAGTTTTGATAAGTATTTACCACTATTAAATTAGATGTTTATACAAATTATGTCGCTGGGTCTAGCGCTCGTTCTAAAAATGGGCTGAAGTCCTAGAAAAATTGACACTTGCCAAATAGGTAATATGGGACGGGGGAGGCACTCTCTCACGGAGCAAAGCCGACTGCAATGATATTAAAATTCAAGTACTCAGCCTTTGTAAAAGCTAGAAGCTTGATATTCCTCTTTGAGGTCCCGTAGAATACGCCTTAAAATAGCTGCGACGGGAATAGCGCCGATCATGCCAACAATGCCAAATAGATTGCCGCCCACAATCAATGCTAGCATCGTTGAGAGTACCCCTAGGCCCACGCGATTGCCGACTAGTTTGGGCGTAATGATGGTGCCTTCTAGGCCTTGTACAATCAAAAAAACCACACACACAGAAATTAGGGGGCCGATACCTTGGTAGGTAGCGAGGGCTATAGTCATTGAGGCTAGAAACCCCACTATACTGCCGACATAAGGAATAAAACTTAATAATCCTGTCCCTAAACCTAGGAGAAATCCAAATTGAAGACCAATAATAGAAAATCCTATGGCATAAAGAGCTGCTAGAATAAGTGCCACAAAACATTGACCGCGCAAGTAGCCCGCAAGCACTTCATTGCCAAAGGCTACGTATATGCTTAGTTTTTTGCGCCAGGGAATTGGCCAGAGTTCCTTTAGGTCATGGGAGATGCTTTCATAATGACTCACCATGTGAAAGTAAAATAGAGGTATAAGCGCCATATTTAAAAGCATAATAATTGTGCTCAAAAAGTTTGAAAAAAATCTACCAACTAATGCTGTTGTTGACTTTAAAAAATCTGGAGAAAAGGAGTTCGAATGGGTAGAGATAAAAGCTTTCATACTTTCTTTGCTAATTTCTACTTGGTAACCGTAGCTGAGTAGAAAACTTTTGACTTTGTCAAAGGCAATGCCCGCAGTAATAGGCAATTGATTGAAAAATTGCGTCATATCTTCTATCAATCTTGGTATAACCAACAAAAGCACCAGTACGCATATGAAGCAAGACAGTCCAAATACGCCTCCCAAAGCATAGGACCGCCTAATATGGTAGCGCTCTAATGTTTTAATCATAGGAAATGTCAGATAAGCCAAAGCGAAGGCAATCATTAGGGGTAGTAGCGTTTGTCCAAGCCCTATTAGCAAGATCAGGCTAATAAGCGCCGTTAGGCCCAAGATCAATAGTGTTTTAGCGGTTTGGTTCATGTCTGCTCCTGCTTATAGAGTCATCAATTCATCATATAGTGTCTTCACATACGACGACTCTGGAATATTAACAGTAGTCAGTCGCTCCGATTTTTTTGTGCACAGGATTCATTACATAAACTCGGGGATATCGATACCCAGTAGGGATAGAATAAGTTCCATGTGTCTATAGCAAAGCTGTGTTAGCGCTAACCAGGATCTTTGACGCTCACGGTTAGTTTCTTTTAGCATATGGCATTCGGTATAAAACGAATTAAAATTTTGTGCCAGCTTAAATCCATAATCACATAAGTGATGTGGCTCATTTTCTTCAAACGCTGTCTGTACAATATCTGCAAGTTTTAGTAGCTCTAGTATTAAGTTTATTTGCACATCGTTTTCAGGGGCAATGATTTCTCCGGGGGTAGCCCCTATGTCAGCAGCTTTTTTTAAAAGCGATTTCATCCGCACTGAGGCGTATTGGAGGTACGGACCAGTATTTCCTTCAAAGTTACTAAATTTTTCGATATCAAAAATATAATCAGCAGTTCTGCGATGCTTTAGGTCAGCATATTTCAAGGTGGCCACGCCAACCTGTTTGATGATATTTTCTTTGATCAAAGGCTCAGGGAAACGATTTTCTCCGAGAGCATCAATGCGCTTACGGGCTTCAGTCGTAATTAAACTAAAAAGTTCTTTAAGCTTAATGACGCCACCGCTGCGGGTTTTAAATGGTTTTCCATCAGGGCCATTCATGGTCCCGAAAGCTAAGTGTTTAAGGGGCACACCCTCGGCAATGCGTGTTTTTTTGGCACCACTGAAAACCTGACTAAAGTGTAGGCTTTGTCTGCTATCTACGACATAAAGAATTTCCTGAGCTTTTAAGGTACGAACCCGGTAAAGAATCGTCGCTAAGTCACTGGTATGATATAAAAATCCCCCGCCTGATTTGACAAGCATTAAAGGCGGCATGGGCTCATTTTCGCTGGCGTCGAGAGGTATAACCAACGCGCCATCACTTTCCTGCGTAAACCCCCCTTTTTTAAGTTCAGCCACCATGCTGGGCATCAGGTTTTCGTAAAAGCTCTCGCCAAGCCACAGGTCAAATGTGACTCCTAAATAATTAAAATCACTTTTTAAGTCATCTACAGTTAACTGGACAAAGTGCTCCCACAATTTGCGGTACCCTACTCTTCCTTGCTGCAATTCATTAGTAGCGCGGAGCACCAATCCTTTAAAAGCATCATCCTCTTGATATCTTTTGCTCGCTCGAGGATACATTTCTTCTAGATCGCTAAGGCTTACTGGCGGAGAGCTTGGATATTCACCCTGAAAATTCTCAGAAAAATAGGGAGCATCTGGAGTCTTTTCTTTTAAGGCGGCAATAAGCATTCCCATTTGAGTTCCCCAATCACCGAGGTGATTATCGCCAATAACCGTGTTTCCGAGAAAACGATGTAAACGCACGATGGCATCGCCAATAATGGGAGAACGAAGATGGCCAACATGCATGGGCTTAGCGACATTGGGACCTCCATAGTCCACGACGACTAAGTGCGGATTTTTTGTTTTTTGGCACCCGAGCCTCGGATCGGCAGACTGCGTATTAATAAGTTTTCCTAATAGCTCTGGGTTGACAATAATATTGATAAAGCCCGGCCCTGCAATGGTAAGCGTCAAGGCGCTGGTACCAAAAGTCTCTTCGGCTATTTTTTCTGCATGGTCTACTATTTGTGTCGCGATGATGCGCGGAGGCTTTTTTGCTAATTTAGCTATAGAAAGTGCGCCGTTACACTGAAAGTGCGCTAAATCAGGGCGGTCTGATAGGGTCACAACGCCTGCTTCACCGTCGTAACCTAAATTAATAAATGCCTGTGAAAAGATGCTACCAAGCTGTGATTTCAAAGAAGTCATGAGTGCTATGCCTATATATTGATTGAATTTAATTCAGGAGTTAGGTCACCAAAATGGTCATAATACCGTTAAACCTTCAGAAATACCAAGAAAAAATCTTGCAAATTACATGGTCAAAAATGAGGTGCAGAGCAAGGGGCGTGAAAAAACAATAGAGATATTGTTCGAGGGAATAAATATTAATCGTAATGATTTCCCACGTATTGATGAAATTTCACGTTTAAAAAATTCACTTTTATTCGCAATACCGCAAATATTTCTCAATTATTCTTCAAAATTGTCGAAGTTTCTAAAAGTGGCCACATTTGATTGTGGAAGTTTTTTAGTCTTTTTTTAGCCAGAGATTTTAAATGAATAAAAAAAATACTGAGGCATTAGAGCAAATTAATAAGCTTATTTTTGTTCAAGCCTACGAAAAAGCTTGGGAGCTTCTCAATGATCTCGTCCAAGAATCTCCCGGTGATCCTGTTATAGAGCTTAGGCGCATAGAGCTTTCTCTTAAAAATAAAGAATCAGACCAACTTATTAAAGAATATAGTCAACAAGAACAATCAACCGGGAATTCTATTTATGTTGCGCTTAAAAATATCGCAATGTTTTTTTCGGAGAGGGAGTCGCCAATGGAAGCTTCATTGGCTCTGCAAGGGTTGATAAAAAATGAAGCCTCAGCGTTGGTATATTATGGTATTGCGACGGCTCTCGATGCTGAAGGTCAGCATGATAGGGCTTTATATAATTACAATCAAAGTTTAAAAATTGACCCTGAATTCTACCCGACATATTTCGGCATCAGTCAAGTTTATTACCATCAAGGAAACAATGAACAAGGTGACTATTTTTTCTATATGTATGAACAAAAAGCACCATACAACCTATACGGAAATTTTGAAACCCATCGACAATTGGCTTTAGATTTTGCAGGAGAAGGAAATTATATTTATGCTAAAAGGGCCGTGCAGACACTGAGTGAATGGTGGATTGAAAACAAAACCATTTGTCCGATCGAAATTGTCGTTTTTGAAGAACTCGCTCTTAGTAAAATTGCAGCACAAAATAACGCGATGGCGGAGTCTCGTGAGCGGCTTGAGAGGGCTACGGATTATGCTAAAAGCTATTCTAAAAATGATGATGTTACGATTGCGACTTTGTTTTTCATGGCAAAATTATTTGAGGAGTATTCTTCAGACGCCCGATACGTCGCCAATAAAATGTATGAAAAAATCATTTCAAGTCCTCATGTAAGTTCTGATTATGTGCAAAAAATAGCGGGTCATTTATTCGCAAGCGGAAAAACACAAGATGTATTAGAAGTCTTTGCATTGGGTTATGAGCAAAATGCTGATCATCCCGATATACGCTTCTGCTTGTTAGTGAGCCAATTAAAATTAAATAAAGTGGACGTTGAAGAATATTTAACGATAAAAGATAGGCTAAATACCCTGATCGACCAAGATGGAGACAAGGTTGAAATATTCAGTGCTTTACATGCTTTGCTGAGTCGCTTTAGTGGAGATGCAGAAATTCATATGATCCTTGCAGACCTCTATAAAAAAACAGGCCACCAAGATAAAGCCAAGAAGCACTATGAAAACATGTACACTATAGATTGGCTCGGGTCGGAATCTAGGTTGCGCTATGCCGAATATCTCGTTGGACAAAATAATGAAATTGAAGCAGAAAAAATTCTTAAAGAACTCATGCAAAATACTCACATGACTCAAAGTGCACTTTTTCGGATGAAGTCGCTACAAGTGGATATTTTGCAAAGAAAAGGTGATCACAAGGAGGCATTAAAACATTTATCTATTTTGTTGCGTGCTGAGCCTTGGAACATTGGCTATTTGATTAAACAAATTCAGTTAATCTACTCTGATCAGGTTGCCCCGCAAACTGGCTATGATCTTGATCCGGTCGTTAAATCCTTAGAAACAAACCGTGAGTCTCAAGAAAAAGATTGGACAAGTTTTGATAAACTGTCGGAGATTTTTTTATCCCTACACTATTATGAATATGTTTATGCTAGGTACAAACTAAAATTTCTCTTTTTTTCAGAAAGAGATACTGTGCTCAAAAAATTAGTTCACCTAATGGGTGAACATTTTCCAGAAGTTGGCGTGCGGGATTTATTTAAACTATTAAACACAAATTTTGATCGTCCGCAAATATCTTTTAGTATAGGAAAAATATATAAATCTATGTGGATGCATGAAACTGCGGTTTCATGGCTTGAACATGCCTTAAATTACGAAAATGAAAACAAGTCATTTGTTGCAGAAGTTTATCGTGAAATGGCCGATTCCTATTTATGGGGAAACTTGTCGCACGATAGAGCTTTAGAGTTTGCAAAGCTTGCCATTGATTATGGTGAATTCCCCCATCATGGCGCTCATGCTGTGTATGCTCATGCTTTGATAAAAGCTGGTCGCATAAGAGAAGCTGAAATTAGTCTGGAAAAAGTCCCCAAAAATGATATTGATGGCCAATATTTGCGCGGTATTATTGATTACCGTAATGGAAAAATTGCTAAGGCTCAAGGAATTTGGCAGGATGTTTTTAAAACGTCAGAAGATACGATTAAAGTGCATCGCATCAAAGAAGAGTTGGCAAAATATTATTACCATCAAGTCGATTACATTAAAAAAGCTAATTAGTCTTTGGTGCTTCAGCGCCAAAGACGTATCCTGAGCCGCAGGCGAAGGATCTCCCTCGAATTACTCGCCAAACCTTTCATGCAAATCATCCCCCATTGGGTTCATCTGATTATTAAGTCGGGTGATTCTGGCGCTGGGTTCAGGCAGGCAGAAAAGTTACTCTGCAGAATTTTTTGCTTTTGCTCAAATGCCGGGGGGAATTTCTTCTCCTGGCTCGTGATCGCCCCAGCACCAGATATGATCTTCGTTATCTATAGAACAAGCGCGCGTTCCGGCAATTGCAATTGATTTAGCCCGCATCTCGGAAGGGGGCGCTCCAAATAAAGGTGGATATTGATAAGTCTCTGCCCCAACTCCCCCGTTGAAATACCAGCAGCTTACAGAATTATTTTTCATCAGGGCACAAGCATGGAAATTATGTGTCACTACTTTGATGGCATTTTTCTCCTGGGTTATAGGGACATTGACCCTACCATTTATGCAAGTAACTGTATCGTCCATCAAAACGGCACAAAGCAGATCATGAGAAGCAGAAATTTGCTTTGCCCGGATTCCCTTAGGGAAGCTGCGAGCATAATTTGTCCCCCAACATTGAACTTCATTGTTGATTAATGAAATGGCGCATGCCCCACCACTCAGCCAAACAAGTTGTTTTGCTTTAAAATTAGCGGGCATATCAAGAAATGGCCGGCCTTCTTGGCCATAACAATGGACGAAATCGTCTAAAGCCACAGCGCATGCTTCGAAGGTATTGCCTACGATTTGTATGACGGAAATATTTTTAGGCATACCCACTTTATCATTCTTGGCCCAACAGAACCCATGTTTGTCTGGTTGTATTCCGCAAAAGGTACGGCTGTCATCTATATATGTTAAAATGCCTCTAAGATCTTGAGGCAATGGCAGTGAATCTTCAGGATCTTGCCAGCATTTTATTTCGTTGTGATCAGACCAGGCACAAACTGCTTGGTCCATCAATAAACCTTGTGCTTTGAAATTCTGAGGAATGTCTCGGGATAAACCATGGTGTGCTCCCCAGCATACGATTGAACCATCATATTTAATTGCGCAGCAGTTAGTGGCATTGATGGCTATCTGTTTATATAGTTGCTGTGAACGCTGCGCTTCTGCCTCTTGAGGTGTAAAAGGTTTCTTTCGCAGTGATTTTAAGTAGTTTTTTTGTGACTTTTCTTGAATTTTCTTTATTTGCTGGGATGTCTCAGCTGGCGATTGCCGTATAGGTAATAGATTATCAGTCAACTTTATCATTGAATCGTTGTAATAATCAAATAATCGGATTTCCAAAGGTCCCACACATTTTTTCGAGTTTAATTTGCAATTAACCTTGTAGCGAAAATGCGTGGTCGACCTGGGCTTTAACTCAATAGTTTCCATTTTGTAAGAGCCACAATAATTCTCCGGCTCAAGGGCAAGTGCAAACTGTTGGTTGGGCTCTACGGATATGCTTGGGAGCCGTTTGCGACACGGATGGGATTTAAAGTGTAAACTTTTCGCTGTTTCATTTCGAATGCTCACCTCAAGATTTTCGCTGCTATTCTTGATGGTTCTAGCACTAAAGCTAATGTTTTTAATATTATCTCTATACTCCTCGGATAAGTATTGTAAAAGATTAAAAAAATCATGGAAATCTTGCGTGTATTTTGGCACCAAGCGCGGCAATATCCCAGCGCAGTCTCTTGCTACAGCCGACTCTTTTGCCCCAGCTCTTATAACCATCGTTTCAAATTCACTGAAGTCTTGTTTTTGCGTCAATACCTTAAATATCGAATCTATAACCATTTTTATAAAGTGATCCCCTTTTACAGGAATTTTCCAGTCCTTTAGCTCTATGATGCTACCGCCATATATGGCTTTTAATTCAACAAAAGTTTTTGCAATTGACTTACCATTTGAAAAATCTTTTGACTGCGTTATCTTGCCGCTATTATCCAAAATAAAAAATCCATCAATAAAATTTCCTTTACTCATTTCAAAATAACGACTGCCCTTGAGAGAATTCCCACCGATGTTTTTGCTTGAGCTCGATTTGGAGAAGGCATCCATTGGGGCAGTATTTATCTAAATCTATTTCCTGAGCCCCTGCCTGCGAGAAATAGACTTTCATCTCAAGCTGACTTAGAGGATTGCTAGGGACTTTTGAATAATATTTGCTAAACAATTTGTAATTGAGTGGATTGTCCTCTGAAAAGTAGCCGTGCAGATCAAAATCAATTGTGCTGGCTTCACGGGAGTAATTTGTAGGTAAATAGGAGGTGGCTAAAATTCCAGAAACCCCTACCGATTCAGTGCATTTCATGAGTTCATACCAGTCATCTGGTTTGTAATTGGCGATATCCTCAATTTTGATGGGGTGGAATATAAACCTGGTTTTTTGTAGTTTCAAATGCGCTGATTTTTGGGAGGCAATCGGAGAGCTAAGAATGGATTGAGTTGCTAGGAGTGAAAGAGCAATCAGTATAAGCTGCCATGACTTTAATCTAAAGGGAATCATGATATATCCTATTTTTCTTAAAATTAATAATTATTTAGTTTTTTACTCGGGTGTTGTTGCGCAAATCAAATTCTTGGTGAGCTTGACTTTAACCATAGGGGCTAATTCTATGTTTTTCTATATTTCGGCATACCGAGGTGGGTAAACTTGTTGAGGATTTTAGCACCTATAC
>JAUILP010000074.1 GCA_030432875.1 Oligoflexia bacterium
CGTAAAGAGAAGTACGCCGAAATAAACTCAGGGGGCCACTTAAGTAAAGTTCGGCAAATTCAGGCGGCGATTCTTTTGTCCTAGCATCAGAGGCCTCATCAGCAGAAAGATTATGATATTTTTTTACCTGGCATATCAGCCCATGGAGTTTCGCCTGACGCACGATACGCCTAGCTCCCCCTCTTATGCGCAAAATCGCGAAATGACTTTGGCGCAGGTGCTGCTGAATCAGTTTCTCATTTGCCAAAGCTACTATTTTATCAATACTAAGTTCTTCATTTAAACTCCCTTGCACCTGCTCACTTGAGATATCAGCAAACATCATTTCTTTTAACTGAGGTACCGTTACTAAGAGCTCAGTGCTGAGTTCCATAAGTACCTGGTGAATACTCCCGGTGCTATAAAGGTCATGTCCCGTCCTTAATCCCTGCGCCAGAAATAAACGCTGGCGCACTCTAGAAGCATCAATATTTGGCTCTGAAGCGGCTTTAGGGATGTGGGATTCTATAGAGCTAAGCACCAGTTTGAGCTTAGCTGCGTTTTTTACCGTGATGGTCTCACGTATGTAAGTACTGACCTCAGTTTTCTTTTTTCCCACCATGCTTCTGCTGATTTCAAGAACCTGCATCACCCAAGGGTAATCATAAGCTTGGATATAGTTTGGGCGCAACAGTGTCATGAGTTTTGCTGAAGGCTGGTTTCTTCCCATATTTTCGCTGCCGCATTCCGTCATATAAAGCCCTCTCACTACTGGACGTTTGGTCCTTCGCAAAAATAACTTGCTGAAATAAGCGCCGCTGATTTTCTTCGATGCTTCTTTTGACAAAGATATGATAAATAATCGCACGTTTTTTGTAGGGATTCTCCCCACTGCCCTGGGAATGAATATTGAGGCGCAAAATGCGACCGAGGCGCTGAATAAATTCACGCGTTCCGTGTGTACCCCCCAAAATAACGGCAATACTGGCGTCTGGTATATTGACGCCCTCATTGAGTACGCGGCAAGAAACGATTGCGCGCACCCGGCTGGAGCGAAAATCACTTAGTACACGTTCTCTCTCTCTCTTTTTGATTTCGCCGGTGATAATAGGCAATAAAAATCGACACGATATTTGGTACGCTGACTCGGTGTCACCGGTAAATATAAGCATTTTGTCCTGAAAGTGCTTTTGCAAAAGTGACTCAAGAGTCCCCTCTTTGGGCCCACAAAAGTTGACTAATTTTTTCAGGTACACCCAAGCCGCTATGGCCTCTTTGCCCTCTAGCGATTTATGGGCAAATGTAAGAAAATCCTTATAGGTACTCTGCGGGTAATGGCGATAAAAATCCTTTTGAAACTGGTGATACCGATTGTAACACTGCTTATACACGGTGCTTTCGACGCCACTAAGCTCTACACCTATGGGAATATGAATAAAGGGAGCCAAATACTCTCCGACCAAATCACCAATAGGGACGCTAAAAATTTTTTTACCCACTAGTTTTTGTAAACGCTGAACTTGGGTGAGCGCAAATGGTCCGGTAGCAACAAAGTTTGGGTCTCTATTAAGACGTTCAGGGTTAAGCGACTTTTGTAGCTGGTTTTGCTCGGGCTCTGGGTAAGTCCGCGAGATTTTTCCCTGACTGACCTGATCAGGATAAGTTGCCGTCAGACCTAAACGCATTGGCGCAGGTAGCATTTCTAGCAGTTCATCTTGCTTGTTTGCACCAAAATGATGGACTTCATCGACGAGAAGCAGCTTAAAATGACAACCAATCTTGGCCGCATGGCGATAAGCAGCGGCAAACGTAGCGACAGTGATCGCAGCAATGTCATGGCAACCATCGCCATAACAAGCAACATCGCCCATAAAATAACATTTAATGGTCTCTATCCACTCATAGAGGAGTACGCGCGTGGGAACAACGATCAGGGCTGGCACGAGTAGAGAGCGGAGCGCCCCGACTCCGACCAGGGTTTTTCCGCCACCAGTGGGGATGCTCACGATACCGCGATACTGAGACATCTTCCAGGAAGCTAGAGCGGTTTTTTGATAAGGCCTTAACGCAAAAGTTTGCCATGCCGATGTCAGTTTTGTCGCTGCCCATAGGATCTCAAGCTGGTCGTCAATAGAACATCCTAAACGTAAAAAAAATGATTTAATAGCCTGATAATCTACGCCAAGACCCCGCCACTGACCAACACGAGAATCCCATTTGATAAAGTCACATTGCTCACAGTTGCGATCACTTTCATCGGCATTTTCTATGATTATGGTTCCCTGCACATAAGTCAGGGCGTAGGTAAGCAAAGCATGGTCTCCAAAATAATTTTAAATTTCTAAAATATATTTTGGCTAAAAATTTTTAAATTTCCGAGTGACATGTTTTTTAAAATCAAAGGGGAAGGATAGGGCAAATATACCCAAGCATATCAGATTGTAAGTTTGTCTTTCGTAAACAGGAATTTACATATGATAGGTTAAACCTACCGTCGTCGAGGTGTCGAGAACTCCCTGCGCTTCTTCGCCCGGCATTTTTTTGATGCCCGGTGAAACGGTATAACTCAGTTTTAGGCTAAAGTCTCGATTTAAGCGGATACTCATTCCTAAACCAGCATTGGGCACGGGACCTAAGCGGACACTGCCTTTTTCGACCGTTGCGGTTTTTTCTAAGCGAAATTTATAATCTTTTATGACAGCTCCGCCAAATATATAAGGAGCGAAGACGGCACCATTATAAAGTATAAAAGTTAAGTCGGCAGCATTGGAATCCATCTGCGTCGTATTCTTATAATAATACTCCTCTGTAATTGTCGATTCATCAACATTGCTCCCCACGCTGTACCCATTATTGATACTGATTTCCTGAGAATGAGTAAAACCAATACGCATAAAATCAGTGAGATAAAAGGCGATATTTCCACTCACTGTCTGCGATGTTGTAGTAGAATAACCAAGATTACTTTTACTTGAAGAGACCGATCCCGTAAGATCAATAGCTGAGGCATTATAACTCAGAGTCGAAACAAATAATAAAGCGAACAGTTTTTTACCGTACATAGCCATAAATTATTTAACCTTTGCTCAATTTTTTATCGATTTAATTTTTAACGCCGGTGGCCTAAAGCTATTATAGCAGTTATCATTCAGCATCTAAAAAGGGAGAGATTTTGCATAACCCCATAAAACCCTATAGAAAGTGTGTGGTTGCAGTAATTTATGACCCATTTCGTGGTTATCTTGTTGGTGAGCGCAGCGACATGGCACGCCCTGCCTGGCAGTTTCCTCAAGGCGGCATGGAAGAAAATGAAACGCCTGAAGAAAGTGTCCTGAGGGAAATTAAAGAAGAAATAGGCATGGATAGTCTCAAAATCATCAAAACCGGCAATTGCTGGGTGTCATATGATTTTCCTCCCCATTTTGGTAAACATGCTCTCGCACAAAAATACCAAGGACAAGAGCAGCTCTGGTTTTTATTAGAGTTCACCCAAAAAGTCGCCCTAAAAGATCTTAAAAGAGATGATGAATTTAGGGACTTTAAATGGAGCTCTCTTACCACCATCGTTGAAAATATCGTTGATTTCAAAAAACAGTCTTATAAATTAGGGCTAAAAAGCTTGGATCTCACCTAAATTGTGACTAGTATTTTAAAGGAAGTCCCTCTGGATCAAATATAAATTAATGAGGATATATGAGACTTGATCACCGATTATATAATATTTTGTTTGGATTTATATGCTTTGCCATCGCTGAAGCTGGCGGACCTTTTTTAGCAGATATGGCACGCAAATCTATTGTGATGGAAGGGATCAATGTTCAGTCCTGGGAGTATATCACCCTGCGTAGCAGCCATGCCCATTTTGCTCTCTTTAGCTTACTGCAAATTGTGATTGGCCTAACCTATCCCTTATCACATGCCAGCAAAAATATAAAAACTATGCAAACCATAATGTTTACCGCAGGAACCCTAGCTATGGGGCCGCTTATGTTTGTACATGCACAAATTAAGCCCACCCTAGATTTTGTTTTTTTTGATTATTTGCTCGGAACTTTATTGTCACTTCATCTCTTGGCGCTGATATCTCATATTTGGGGAATTGCGAATAAGAAAATAACTTAACTCACTTTTTTGAGTTCCTCATAAAGCAGTACGGCTTCGTCGTGGCTGCCTCTCTTTATGGCATCTTTGAGCTCAACTTTATTTTTAAGAAGTTCCATAAAATGCTTTTTAGTTCGGGTCACGGCAAAAAGGGGACGATAGATTTCACGAAGCTGTAACCCACGCGATATATATAGATGAAATTCTTCAACCGAAAAAGGTTTTTTAAGAAATCCATCTACTTCCTGGCTAATAAAATCTTTTTGTTCTTCAGTTAACAAAGCACCACTGACTAAAAAAACAGGTATAGAAGGATCAACTTTTTTAATTTTTTGGAGGAGTTCAAATCCATCGACTTTAGGCATCCGAATATCGGAAACCACGAGATCGATTTCGCCTTCTTTTACCTTAGCTAAAGCCTCTTTGGCACTTTCGACCACAAAAACCTTGGCAAAAAATTTGTTCAAATGAATCTTAAAAAATTTGAGCAGGGTATTGTCATCATCAACCAGAAGAATTTTTTGCTCGCGATTATATGGCTCTGATTCTAAGCTCACGGTCAACTCCTCTATAAGTCATCACTTAGGACTTATAAACACGTAAAAATTCGCACATATTTTTCCTCAGTTCCTGGTCATGTGTTCTTCGGAAAAATAAAGCGAATCTTTAGAAAATAAATACGCATCTCACGGATAATAGGCTATATAAATTCTGCATGAGGCGGGAAAGTCAAATTCACACTACCTCTGGTAGAGGCATTTTACTTTAGAGCCCGCTGGAGGGGCACTGTCAAAAACGATCAAACCGTCTTCCTTAAAATACTGGTGCGATAACTGCTTTCCCTCATAAAAACACTCAATAAGTCCCGTATCTACCGTGGGAAAGGCAAACGTCGCGGGTAAAATGGTTTTTTCTTCATAGGTTATCAGAATGTCTTTAAAAATCGGTAGTGGTTGTAAAAAGACCAAAGCGTTTTCGTTCTCTATATAGCGATACTCACTTGGTTCTAGCGTTTTATTCTCAATGAAAACTTTAATGCTGGTTACAACGGGGTCTGAACTTAAGCTAACAGCTTTGGCAACCCGCGTTGCAAAATGGACCTTTAAACTTGTTCCGGGTTCTAATGGGGAAAAAATAATGATTTGGTCCCCCATTATCATCCAAGAGCCATCTTCAAGATTTTCGCCATCTAAAATGACGGCTACCGTTGATATCTCCGGTTCATGCCCAAGAGAAAAGACGGTTCGCATCAAATTGCCGACATCTTTGGAAATTTCCTGAAGATTTTTTGAATAATCCGCGGCGCAAATGCTTCCCCACAGACCTTTGGTCAGTTCGACTAATTCAGCATGAGCCGCACCGGCAGGTCCTAGAGCAGAAGGACACATAGACAGAGGTTGGGTGGGGTGCCAAAAAAAGCCGTAGACTTTCACTGTTTCCCCAGGGACATAGCCTTTTTCTTCCAAAGCGCTAATCACATCGACGGGCTTGACCTTTGAACTCAGATCTTCGTTTTCATCAGACAAAAAAAGTATCGCCAGGCGGGCATCAGGTCTGAGCCAATCCGGAGTGCATTTGCCCTCTCCCTTAAGGTGCTTCACTAGCATTTCTTGGCCTTTTTCATTTACACTGCCACTGATGCCAACATTTATTGCCGTAGCAAAATTTTCTTCAAAATTATCATCCCCCTGACTAATCGGTAGAAAGGGAAATTTAGGACAAGGATCATCAGTCGTAATAACATTTATCCGCCAATTGCTATGGATAATGTACTTTAAGAGGTGATTGAGTTTTGAGCCTAGATTTTTTTGTTCCTCAGACATTGAGCCTGAATTATCAACGACTATAAGAATATCAAGATTAGGAGGCGTTTCGTTCGACTGCACAAAATCGACTTCATAAAAGTCGTTATCATCGATATAAATTTGCTCGTTGATGATTTTGGGTGATATTTGGTTTATCGTAAAGCTTTGAGGCTCTGACCGATCCCCACTTAACTGAGTAAGAGCCAGTAAAGGCTCTGCTGGGGAGGCCTCGCTTGTTTTTTGGGTCGTTTCGCTACTACACCCAAAACACCAAGTTATCAGAGTGGAAGACAAAATAACCTTAAGTCTAAGCCTGTGCGATAAAAGCATATAGATTGCCTTCTTAAGCTAAAGAACTTTTTAGTTTGCTGGAATAATTAAAAATGTAAGTTATTAAACTTACGTCAATCATAGCAAAGTTTTATATAAAAGCAAATTTTTTGTGTTAAATTTTTTCTTGGAAGCCACGCAAACTCTACAAACATTTATTCTAAAAATTAATAAGATATGACTGAAGGGACGAGTACTATCTGAACCCATAATTGTAAAATGGTTATTCTTCTTAGACATAAGTTGCGTTAAACTTATGACTTGAGATTGAGGGAAAGAGCTATTTTTTCGCTAAATTTCGGCCAAAACATCATGTGAGACGCTTTTTTTAGGAGAATTTCTCACCTAAACATCACGATTTTAACAAATTCCAGGACCTTTATGATCACGCTAACTCAAATCGAATACATGCTTGCCGTCGCAAAATATGGCCACTTTGGCAAAGCTGCCAAGTCCTGCTTTATTACGCAACCCACTTTGAGCATGCAAATTAAAAAGGCAGAAGATGACCTAGGCATCATTATCTTTGATCGTTCTAGTAGTCCAGTTACCGCCACGGACGAAGGACTTCATTTTTTGAACCAAGCGAAGATCGTTCTCTCTGAACGGGATATTTTGCTCAATATTGGCAAAATTTATAGCAAGGACCTTACGGGCGAAATCAAGCTGGGAATTATTCCAACTATCGCACCGTATTTATTACCGCTTTTTTTGAAGGAGTTTTCTGAAAAATATATCCATTTAAAACTCCTTATTTCTGAAATGAAAACATCTGATATTCATGAGCAGCTCGCTACAGGCGATATCGATATCGGCATACTCGCCACTCCATTAGGCGATGAGGGCCTTTGTGAAGACGTTTTATTTAAAGAAGCCTTCCATCTTTATGTTCATCCAGATCATTCCCTATCCAAACATAAGACCGTTTATCAGAATCAGCTTGTTCCTGATGGCTTATGGCTTCTTAGTGATGGTCATTGTTTTAGAGAGCAATCACTTCATATTTGCCGCATGGGCCACGAGAGTCATATGTCTCTCGCCAATATCATGTTTCAAAGCAGCAATTTTGAGACGCTGCGCAGTCTTATTCAGCGCCTAAAAGGCTATACCCTCGTGCCAGAGCTTTTTATACAAAACTTATCTGATGCAGAAAAAAAAATCTGGATAAGGTCTTTTAAAGACCCCGTCCCGGTTCGTGAAGTCAGCTTAGTTTACCACCCAAAACATTGGAAACGCCGATTTTTCGCACTTCTAAAAGATTGTATCATATCCAGCACAATGGCAATTAATACGCAAAAATCCCGCAAAACCGAAATCATCCCCATATACTAAGAACACATCCTGAGGTGCCCATGCAAAGATTTGCATCATTATAGAATGTTCACGCATTTTTTTGTGAAAAAAAACGCGGCGTACATTTTAATCCATAGCCAAATTTACCTGGCTAAGCCGTACTGTTAAGCACGATTTGATTAGGTCCTATTAATCAGCTTTTTTTCTTGTAGCCCGTATGGGCCTCAGTTAAGATAAGGGCCAAAACTTTTTGCAGGAGTTGACATGAATAGATATATAAAAATGACTTCCTACACATTAGCCGCAGTAATAATTGGGCTTACCGTCGTCAGCCTTTCGGCGTGTAAAGGCAAAACCGGAGCCGGGGTACTTATCAGCCTGCTTTGTGGTCGCGGCGAACAAAAGAGTAAAATGACCGCTGGTTTTGACTTGAGTATCATTAAAAGCGTCCTTGGCCTCAAAGCCGATGCTCCTGTCTCTGACGAAGAGGTCAAAGGCTACCTAAACAATTTTTTAGAAACCAAAAGCATATCACCGTCTACGTTTACTTTTAGCAGTGTCGAATCAGTAAAAGAAGGTGATAATGTCCGTTTTTTGCAGCTTGGCGGCACTGTTGGTGATGCTTTCGGCGCGGCAATCGGATATATCAAATCGATTTTTTCTAGCTCTAGTCTCACCGCCTCAAATCCCTTTACCTTTATGAGCGAATCTTACGGCGTCAATGCTGCGGCTGCTGAAAATATATACCGGGAGCGAAAAGTCCGGACTTTTTTGCAAAATTGGGCTCCCTTTATGGTCGAAGAACAAAATATGACCCCCAATGACAAGCAGTGGGTCTATAAGCAAGCTGATCTCAGCCAAATAACCGAACTTTACACAAAAATGCTTGCTGCCAGCGGACGCGACATTAGCGCCGACCCTATTATCGTTGCTGTTCTTGATACAGGTGCCGACCTCGAACATCCTGACCTACAAGATGCCTTTTTGCGGGATGAAAATGGAGACATCGTTTCCTACGATGCAACGGGAGATAACTATGCTCAAGATGAAAATGGGCATGGTACCCACTGTGCCGGGATCATCGGAGGACGCGTCACGTCTGCTGAGTCGGCACTTGGAATAGCTACTATGGCAAATGTAAAAATTCTTCCCATCAAAGTTTTGGGTGCCAAAGGCTCTGGAGGATTTCAGGAAATTGAAAAAGGCATCCGCTGGGCCATGCACCATGGTGCTCAGGTCATCTCCATGAGTTTGGGGGGAGGGATGGAATATAGTGATATTGCACCATCTGGCGGCGGAGCTCCCAAAAACAATGTCATTGCTGATGCCGTCGATAGCGGTATTCTTGTGCTCATTGCGGCTGGAAATGAATCATGTCCCCTCGGAGGCAAATGCAAAAACAGCGGAGGGCTATTTCAAAAAACCTTTGACGCCTATACCGTGCTCCCCTGCGCCTATGATAAAACCATCTGTGTTGGGGCAACTGACCCCGACGACACCCTTGCTGAATACAGTAATTATTCGAGCAATAAAACAGCATCCTACCGCACCCGTCCTGACATCAATGCACCGGGGACTTCTATCTATAGCACTTGGCCCACCAAACTGGGGTCTTCCTACAAAATCATCAGCGGCACAAGTATGGCAACGCCTTTTACCGCAGGAGTTGCCGCTCTCATAAAAACAGTCGTACCGAGCATTACCAATGGAGAACTCCGCAGTATTTTAGAACAAAGCAAAGTCGATACCGATGACCTGACTGAAAAAAGCGGAACGGGACGTCTTGATGTTTATACGGCACTCCTCATCGTCGCCAAAAATTATCTTGAGCTCTCTGACCTTCCTGAACTGGACAAACCAATAGCAAAACCAGTGCCTGATGCACCGGAACCCACTGGGGGTTCTGGCACAGTTGGACTTATTAGTGATCTGTGGGGCTCAGTTTGCCAATAATTTTTTTGGGGGGTTTCTGAAACAGCCGAGGCATTGTTGAGTGAGACATAAATTTTGTCGGTTAAGTCGCGGTAAATCATAATATTTAACGTTGGCGCTGATATCCCCCATGGACTTTGCGCACAACTCCCCTTAACCGACACCAAATAAAACCCTGTACCTTGGCTTTGATAGATATTTAAACCGCAGAAAAAGCATGTTTTAAGTCAGCGATTAAGTCTTCATGGTGTTCCACCCCAATCGATAGTCTGATCATTTTGTCCGTAATATTCATCTTCTGACGCTCCTTAGGATCAACATCAGAATGAGTCATCGAAGCGGGATGTTCGGCCAGAGATTCTGTTCCCCCCAAACTCACGGCAAGCCGAAATAACGAGAGATTGTTGAGAAAACGAAAGGCTTCGGCTTCGCCGCCAACGATGTCAAAAGCGATCATTCCTCCAGGAGCAAGACATTGCCTTTTATACACATCATACTGGCTATCATCTTTTGTGAGATGCCCGAGGTAATAAACACGCTCAACTTTAGGGTGTTTCGCTAAAAAATCAGCAACATAGCGTGCGGCCTCCATTTCGGCAGTCATACGCAGTTTCAAAGTTTCCATACTTCTGAGAAGTAGCCATCCTGTCCAAGGATCAGCCATGGTTCCCATTATGGTTCGGTAAATTTTCACCTGCGTCATAAGGGGATTGGAGCCAAGGCACACGCCTGCTATGACATCACTGTGGCCGCCAATATATTTTGTCGCTGAATATAACACCAAGTCTGCGCGATGTTTTAGGGGATGCTGCCATAATGGTCCTAAATAGGTGTTGTCTACAGCAAGTAAAATCTGGCGTTTTTTTGTTTTATGGAGCGCAATGACATCAGCGACTGCCTCAATATCGACTAGGGAGTTGGTGGGATTGGCTGGTGTCTCAATAAATACCATGGCCGTATTTGCCGCTACACTCTCTTTTTTAAAAAGCTTTTCGAGGGCGGCAATGCCCGTTTTTCCCGCTGGAAAGCCATAAGACTTGATACCAAATTCGGGGAGTATGTGTTTTAGCAGGTAGTCAGTACCACCATATACAGGTTCACTATGGATAATAATGCTTCCTGGCTTTAAAAAAGTAAAGAATGTCGTCGCTATTGCCGCCATACCGCTAGCAAACACCGCCGCTCCGTCAGACTTATCCCATAAGGTGAGGCGATCTTCCAATATTTCTAGGTCAGGGTTATTGAGACGGCTATAAATCATGCCAATTTTTTCATTCGGTTCTGCTTCCCGTAAACCATAAGCCAACTCAAAAAAAGCTTTACCCTCTTCCGCACTTTTAAAAGCAAAGGTTGACGTCTGAAAAATTGGTGACTTAATCGCCCCCTCAGACCATTCAGGTTTGTAACCATAAGTCATCATCAGGCTTTCAGGACGTAACTGTTTGCCCTCAATTGTCGTAGAATGCATATTTTTTTTGCGGCGTGCCATAGGGGATCTCCTCGAATAATAACGTGAAGCAGGATCCAAACGAGAATAAATTTTAGCAGTAAATACTATATATTACCAGATATATTCCTTTTTTCAGGTAAACTTGCCTGCGGAAGTGGGTAAATTAATCTCCATAAAAACTAAGCCTAAAAAATGAAATCTTCTGACTTAAGCCTTAGCAAGTTATAGAACCTTCAAGTTGTTATATAAGACTCTAAAAGATAAAACATACCAAAGTAAAGAAATGATACCGGACTACCAAAATTGCAACGCCCAGCTTTTTAAATCTACTTTTCCTAGCGGGACATCTATAGATAGAGAAAGATCCGGGGACTAAAACAATCATAGCAGCGTTTGGATTGAAATTTTTTTTTGCTAAAAATTTATTGATGGCTAAGAAACTCAAATAATGTTTTGACATCACAAATTATGCATAGGCAAAATACTTAACAACATATAGGTGCCATTCAATAGGCAAATTTTTTGAGGCTATCATTTTAAGCCCATTTCATTTTTGCCACATTCTGTTAACATAATCCTTCTATAGCAGAACGATTTGCTCATAAAAAAAGCCTCCACTGATTAGGGCAGTTAAAAGGCATTACCAAATATTTCGTAACAGGTGAATAACTCGAAAAGGTTTTATTTATGCTAGATCCCACCATTTCATCTTGGCAGGCTTTTATACTCGGTGCCGTCGAAGGAATTACGGAATATTTACCTGTTTCCTCGACAGGGCATCTTGTGATTACATCGGACCTATTAGGCTTAGCGGATGCGTCACGCTATTCGGAGGACCAGCTTAATGCCATAAAATCCTTTGAAATCGTCATTCAAAGCGGAGCTATTCTCGCTGTATTTATTATTTACTGGAAATATGTTTATGACATGATACTAGGTATTTTGGGCAGGTCCCGTCAAGGTTTGAAACTATTTATAAATATTTTGATTGCCACGTTTCCCATTCTGTTTTTTGGCTTTTTGCTTCATAAAATCATTAATACATATTTACAGTCCACATTACCTGTTCTGATTGCCTTGGTTGTTGGTGGAATTGGCATGATACTTTACGAGCGATATTACGGGAAAAAATCAGAAAACAACCTTGTCACCGATATTTATGATTTAACGTGGAAGCAAGCCTTATTTATTGGTGCTGTTCAATGCATCGCCATGTGGCCAGGAACCTCACGCTCGATGGTGACTATTATTGCCGCATTAATAGTGGGTTTAAACCGCGCCAAAGCGGCTGAGTTTTCTTTTATTATTGGCTTGCCAGCGCTACTAGCAGCGACTGGCTATAAGGCCATGAGTGACGGCAGTCTCTTACTCGCTCATGTGGGAATTTCATCACTGCTCGTTGGGCTCATAACGGCAACGGTCTTCGCCATGATAGCCGTCAAGTGGTTGGTGGCGTTTCTCAATCGACATGGCCTTAGCCTTTTTGGGTGGTACCGCTTAGGATTAGCTCTGACGGTATTTTTAATTTTAGGCATTTAATTTAGTGGCTAAGCAAAAACATGTGAACTTATTTGCATCTTTTTTGCCCCTTTGTCATGGTGCAGTGATAAATATAATCTTGCCTACTGGGTACTTCTGAAAAGTCCTGCGTCAAAAGATTATAATTCCACATCGCAATGTCATAAAAATATACATCAATTTTTTCTTCTGTGGCTTCCAAAATAGCAAAACCATGCGCAGATTTTCCAAACATTTGTTCAAATCTTGCGGGGGTTGAAGACTCTGCCAAAAACCTTATCGGGCTCGCTAATTTTTTCAACTTATAAAGAGCCGCTCCTCCGGCTCCTTGAATAATGCTATCAAAAAGATCACCACGGACGTGCTCCTGCAAATGTTCATGGCCAGAGAGATAAAGATCAAAGGGACAATTCTTATAAAGAGTATTTAAATAAGTATTCATTTTTGGTTCAAAACCATGCTTACCACTTCCGTAAACAGGATGGTGCCCTGCGAGTATTTTCCACCCCGGCTTTTCGCAAAATTCTGTCTCAAGAGCGGCTGTTTGCGTATTAGCTGTAGAAGTCCCCCCCAGTCCCATAATACCTGAGGTATCAATACCGTAAATATTTAACCACTCCGGTAAGGCAGGGACCCCATAATGTAGGGCTGGCATATACCAGCGCTGACTAAAATAACTATATTCGACATCAGCCTCTGGTAGCCCATAATATTCGTGATTACCGGGAATACCAAAAAATATTAAATCACCGAAGCGTTTATAGATATTTTCAAAAAGATATTCGAAACTGCTATCCCAGACAGACACCACACCCTCTGGATAAATAAGATCACCAAGCATATAAATAAAATCACAGTTTGGCTCATTTCCGCTAAGGCACAAATGATTTAAAGCCTGGGAAACTTGAAACTGGTGTGCGCCCGTCTTGGTATTTTCACCTTGGCCAACATCACCAATAATAGCAAAGCGCACGTGACTGCGTTCCTTAAGATCAATATTTTTGTTCTCATTACAGAGAAACATTTTTTTGTAGCGCCAAGGAAAGAGCGCATAACTGTTTTGATATAGCGGATTCTGGCAGGCCGCGCTATTATGGTCAATGAACTGAGGCAGCAAAGAGCAATCCACACTCTGTAGCGATTGCCCATGTACAGTGAAAACTTTACATGTCTGTCCCTGGTAGGACTTAAAAACACTAACATAAGACTTTGCGCTACTAGCGGAAGGTAAAGAAAACCACCATAACAGCACTATATATGTCAATTTTTTTATCATAAATATCTCCCAGCCTTGAAAGTTAAACATGCTGATTTAGTGACTATTCGAGCCAGGTAAGCATCAGCTCCCGTGTAAGGGAAAGCGGCATTTTCAAACCGTCACAAGCATACTTATACTCTGGCCACGAACGGCAAATCGATAATAAACTTTTAGGAAAAGGCCCGTAAGCAAATAAACCATCATGACAATATCCAGATTTGGGATCTATATTTGTTCCGTCTGGGCAGAAATTTTTTCCTCTAAATTCGAGGTATCCCTCTTTGGGCCAACGATCAAATAAGCAGTACCATTTAAACTTTTTAAGGCACGAGCTAACCATGTCAGAGGTTACGACAGCTAAGGAAAATTTCGTGAGTCTATCGACGCATATTTTTCCACCAGTGGTACCAACATATTCTGCGTAAAAGCCATCGGGACACTCTAAAAAGCCTTCTTTCAGTGCTGGTGAACCGCCCTCATCTGGGGAAAAAATTCCGACTCTATTGCTAATCCAACCTTGTGACACTAACTTGCCATAGTGATTTATGCAGCGGATTTCTGACAAATCAACCTTAATATTGTCCCCCTGAGTTTCTATGATTTTAAAAGTCTGAGGACTCTTCACCTTGCAGCTTTCTTTTTGATCAAACACCTCACCTATAGGCACTGGCGTTATTAAAACCTGATAGGCATCAAGGGTAAACGTCTTTGGTGGCGACAGCGTTGATTTTTGCTGGCAAAACTGAATATTAAAGCCCGGCTTCATAAAACTCGCCGCAACTTTTTGTTCGTCGTAAGCACAGTTTCTTTGATCACCAAGAGCGATATTGATCAAAGCCCAAATACCCATTTTATCGTCAGTACTTAATTTGCCGAAAAAATGACCTTCCTCCTCGCTATCCCCTATAAGCTGTCCATTCATCACCGAATTGGGATGCTTATCCAGGCCCTCAATATATTGCTCCCGATTATATGTGTCAGCGAGTCCTAAGATATGACCCATTTCATGGAGTACGGTAAATTCATCCGATATTGACCCTGGGTGCAAATAAATTGAACCAAAGTGTGGTTTTGCATAGCTCCGGCAGGTGCCATTTCTCGTCGGATCATTGCAGCCACTTATTTCATTAAATGAATTTTCTGTGAGATAAATATAAAACTTAAGAGGTGTATCGTTATTGTAACGGCAACGATCACTTATGATAAAATTCGGCTTAATGGGCTCATGATGAGGCCATTTTGGGTGTGACGCTAAAAGAACGTTCCATTTCTCTAAAGCCACTAAAATATGGGGCTCAATATACTGATTAAAAATATAATCCGGATTTAAGGTGACATCAGGATCATCTTGACCGACAAAGTTGATGCAAATATCCAGATTATTATTTTTGAGCAATTTGGTGACGAGGAATATATTAAGGTCATCATCATACTGATACCCATACACCGACTCTGATTCAATGTGTTTTTGCGTGTTACAAAAGCACAAAAATAAAATCAAAGGAAATAAAAATTTCATCGCGCCCTCATCATTCAATTTCTTAAGCTAAATCAATGCCTGCATATCCTAAAATGGCGGTTTCCTCTTCGTTGCCCAACTCATACTTTAATTTTGGGCAAAAGAATACAGAAAATTCTATCAGGTAGACAATAAACATTGGAACTTATCGAGGTGTAGGAAAAAATGCGCTGACTTTTCTTTGGGAAAAGAAAATCAAGCCATCAAAGAGGATTTTGATGGCGTCCCCAAGGGGATTCGAACCCCTGTCGCCGCCGTGAAAGGGCGGTGTCCTGGGCCAGGCTAGACGATGGGGACCCAAAACTAACTATAAGAACACATCATTTTTGAATAAACACAGTTTAATTCGCTATGATGTTTCGGCTTGGTGAGCCCAGCTGGATTCGAACCAGCGACCCGTACATTAAAAGTGTACTGCTCTACCATCTGAGCTATAGGCCCATCTCACCAAGGATACAAAATAATTTGTATCGAGAGAACAAATTTTTACCCATAAATTAGCATAACGTCAACGATAAAATGCAAAGACTTTTAAACTTTTTAAAAAAAAGGTAATATATTTTTTCAGCGAGTCACCCTTGAGCGAGGAAAATTAACCATGGCCTTAGTGATCAAACGTAGTCCCGAAGCGTCTTTGAAAGATTTAGTAAAGGCAATTGATGCGTTTTTGCCCCACCTAAATGATTTGGGTGAGAAGGAGGCCTTCACGGACCTCACAGCCATAAATATTAAATTGGCATCCATGAGCATCACTTCCACAGATTTACAAGCTAATGTCGCTGCGGTGATCGATACCTTTGAAGGTGACCATGAGCTATCCGCCTATATTATCAATCGAAAATCTGATGAATGGAGTGAAAAGGATTTAATCTCGCAGGCCGCTGCTCGCGTATTGAACCTTTCGCGCCGTTTAAAAAAATAATGTATGAGCTTAGATTTTGTTTTATTTGTCTTTTGGTGCCTTAGCTACCTTGCTGGTATTTACAACATTTACCGCATTGTCATCACACGCCCCTCCCCTGCTGTCGGGTTTGCCTGGATTCTTCTGCATATATCCGCACCAATATTAGGCATCATTCTTTATACCCTCGTTGGCCGAAATCGTTTGCGCCAGGAACGAAGAGAAAAATACCGAAATATCGCCCTAGGTGAGCCCAGACTAACCAAACTTGTCGAAAACTGCCGACTGGTAACGGAAAGCCTCGATGATTCTAGCAGGATTTTTGCTGATCAGTTTACTAAAATTGACCCCTTACTTGGGCCCCAAATCGGAAAAATCACCTTACTACAAGATGGCAGCGAAACCTTTGGCGCCATTTTTTCTGCCATTGAAAACGCCCAGGAATACATCCTCATTCAGTACTATATTTTGCGCTCAGACAGGCTGGGACTTGAACTGCTCCGTCTCCTTAAGAAAAAAGCACAAGATGGCATTCAGATATATCTGTTGTATGATAGCGTCGGATCTTTTTGGTTATCGCAGAAATATCTCACAAGCCTTATACTTTCTGGAGTAAAAACAGCTCGATTTCTTCCCCTAGCAAACTTAAAGAGCTTTATTCACCTCAATTTTCGCAACCACAGAAAACTTGTTATCATCGATGGGGTTCTCGCCTTTACTGGCGGGCTAAATGTTGGAGAAGAATATCTCACCGGTATCAAGCTAGGACGTAAAAAACGACTCTCATGGCGTGATACCCATATTTGCCTGCAGGGTGACTGCGTTACCCTGTTACAGGCACTATTTTTTGAAGACTGGTTTTTCACGACAAAAACCCATCTAGAACTGGGAGCGGCTTTTAGCTCCAGCGCCCCAACTCCTGTTTCAGAAGAGAAACCAAAAAAGGAACTTTGTTCTTTCAAAACGCAAGATCACGCACAAATCCAAATTATTCCCTCAGGACCGAGTGATCTTAGCCCTTTATCTTCCTATTTATTTCTCACCGCCATAAACCAGGCTAAAAAATTTTTATGGGTCAGCACCCCCTATTTTGTCCCTGATGTGGCCGTGCAGCGCTCTCTCGAACTGGCCGTTTTGCGCGGTGTAGATGTCCGCATCCTCCTGCCCAAAATACCCGACCAGCGCCTGGTTCATTGGTGTTCCTTGTCCTTTGCCGAACAACTCAGTGAACGGGGGATTAAATTTTTCTCCTATGAGAAGGGATTTATTCATCAAAAGGTTTTGCTCATTGATGGACAAATGAGTATTATGGGAACGACAAATTTTGACCAAAGAGCCATGTTTCTCAATTTTGAAACAAATGTTCTCATTCATGGTCAAGAGTTTTCTAGACGGATTCAGACAATGCTTGAGGTGGATTTTGCGCAAGCAACACCTCTTAAAAATACAGGTAATGCATTTATACGGCGATTTTTACGGCTTAGAGGTGATGTGGTTCGTTTGTTCGCACCGTTACTTTGAGTCCTGCTCAGGCCTCATATTTTCAAAAATTGGTGCTGATTTTAGGTTTGTAACCTAACAAAAGATAAAAAATGATACTGTTTGCTTTCAAACATGTGCTTTTCAACACTTGAGGAGTTAATTTTGCAACAAAATGACGATGATGATGTAGTCACAACAATGAGTGATGACGCGATAGAACAGACGCGTAAAGCCGCAAACCTGGCAGACAAGGAACATTTAAAGCGAATAAATTTAGACCGTTTCCTTTACTCTTGTTATGAACAGGAGGTTTTGCGTAAGGTCGGCGAAAAGGTGCAGAAGCCTTTGTGGTATGGTGCCGAAGGCGGGGGCGTTATAGGTACCATAAAAGATAGTGCCATTGAAGAAAGCATCGATGCCATGATTCGCTTTTATGTCGAGAGTCACAAAAACATCAGCAGTGAGGCGGCATCCCCCGAAAATCTGACTATATTTAGTGATATGGCTGTGTCTCTAGTAGCTGATGTCCAAGCGTTATATTTTTGCAAATATCAGGAACATGTTCCTATCAGCACCAAATTAGAAAAAATGCGGCATACTTTTTGGCGCACTTTGCGCCAAAGTCTGTTAAATCATTTTCCTCTCGTAGGCGAGTTTATCTACTCTTATTTGACCTGGTGCTACGGTATGGATGATTCGCAGGCGGTAAATGCTGATAGTCTTCCGCCCGTAGGCGCTTTTGCACCACCTCCGCGCGCAAAAATTAATACCCGCGGGGAATTAAAATTAGCCGATCGCGGTCGTGGCGGAGCCCGAGGCCCCGATACGCGAGATAGAGGAAATAGTCGCAGTGGTGGTGGTGATCGCTCTCGCGGTGGCCCTCCGGGTCGGGGTGATCAAAACCGTTTTGATGGCCCAAATCGCGGGGCGCGCTTGGGACCAAAAAGGCAGCGGGACCGCAATTTTGATCGCGGCCTACCCGAGCGAGAAAAAAGAGAAGCCGACGCCCTTCGCGCAGTGGTTGATGCCATTGGACTGCTTAAGAACGACGAAGGCTTGACCTTTGTTTCCCTGAAACCAACCAATAGTTTTTTACGGCGTATGCAGCATCAAGAGGCATCGACACATGGATACTACTCTTACTCTGAAGGTGAGGGGAAGGGGCGCACGGTAGTCGTAACGCGCACACCTGTCACAGACTCTGGAGATAATGCAGACGAAGAATAGGTCATCTTCATATAGATTTTTAACCTAATTTTTGGGGCAAAAAAATTGTCACAGCTTATTTGTATAACCGGAGCTTCTTCAGGCATAGGTGCCGCGACCGCGAAAGTTTTTGCGCGCAATCGTTTCTCCCTTGCTATTGGAGCCCGGCGAGAAGATCGCGTGCAGGGGTTA